>WVWW01000112.1:30121-33187 GCA_011773795.1 Acidobacteriota bacterium | reverse complement strand
CGTCATGGCGTTGCACGTCGAGCACCCGGACGGAGTGTTTCCCCTCGGTCTTCAGCCTGCGATAGAGCGTGCGGCCGAGCAGGCCCGACCCGCCGACGATCGCGACGCGCATCAGGCGTCCCCGAATCCGGCTGCCAGAAGGGCGGCCAGGCCTTCGCGCAACGTGGTGCGCGGCTTGAAACCGAGCCGTTCCCGTGCCGGCGAGGTGTCGTGCGGGCGCGCCGCGGCGGGGTCGCCCGGCAGCAAGCGGATCTCGCTCGAGCTGCCGGTGAGCTCGACGATGGTCTCGGCGACCTCGGCGACCGTCACCGGCGCTTCCGGAGCAATGTCCACGTCGCCCGCTCCGGCATCCGCATCAATCGCCGCCAGGATCGCCTCGGCCGCGTCGTCGACAAAAAGCAGGTGCAACGGGTCACGACCGCCGTTGTACAGCTCCAGCGGTCTTGCGGCGCGCGCGCACGCGATGAACGTGCGGAACATCTTGCCGTGCACCATGCCGGGCCCATAGACGTACGGTAGGCCCAGACTCGTCCATTCGAAGTCGTAGCGTTGTGCATGAGCGCGCAACAGCATCAAAGCGCTGAGCTTCGATCCCTCGTAGGCGTTCGTCACCCGATCGGGACGCGCCGCATCCCAGACGTGGAACGAGCCGGCGTGAACCACACGGCCGAGTTTCTCGAGATCCAGCGCCGCCAGCAACCGCAACATCCCGCCGCCGTTGGCGCGCTCGCAGACCAGCGCGTCCGCCCCATGCTGATCGTCCGGAACGTACGCGGCGACGTGGGCCAGGCAGGCGATGTCGGGCAGCGGCTCACTCTCCGGGGCGTCGAGATCGAAGCGTGCGAAGCGACCGACACCCGGATCGGTTCTTCCAATCTGGAGTGCCTCCTGCTCGCGGCCGAGCGAGTCGAGGCGCGCGTTGAGCGCGCGGCCGATGAAGCCGCTTCCGCCGGTGATGCCGAGCCGGTCCAAGCGTGGTCTATTCGCCGAAGCGGCTCGTGACCAGCGGCGTCGCCCCCGTCGGGGCCACGTGACAGGCCGAACAGTTGTAGCGCGCGCCTGCGACGCTTTCGCCGACGACCGACGGGGCGTTACGCAGGTCCGTGTAGTGGCTTTCCGGGATCGGTGTGGGCAAGCCTTCCTCCGCCTCGCCCTCGACCATGTGACAGTCGAGACACAGGTTCTCGTCCGCGGTGATCGGGAGGTAATCGGACGCGTTGTGCGACACCAGCGGGGGGGCCCCCTGGTACGCCCGTGGGAGCGGCGAGCCCTCGCCGGGGTCGGGATTGACGTCGAGAACGGGGTCGGGATCGGGGATCTCGCGCACGTCGACCTTGCTCAGACCGATCCGATCGTCGGGGATCGACTCGTGGTCGGGAACCGCCTCCGTGTCGAGCCGCGCCGCACAACCGATCAGCAACGCGACCAGGCAGACAGAGATGAACAGTCTCATCCTTCCCCCTCAGGCCTTGTAGACCTTGACGGCGCACTTCTTGAAGTCGGTCTGCTTGGAGATCGGGCAGGTGGCGTCCAGGGTCACCTTGTTGATGAACACGCCCTCGTCGAACCACGGGACGAAGACCAGCCCGCGCGGCGGCAGGTTGCGGCCTACGGTCTCCACCCGGGCCTTGATCTTGCCCCGGCGCGACTCGACCCAGGCCAGGTCGTTGCGTTGCAGCCCGCGCTCCTTGGCGTCCTCCGGGTGGATGAAGAGCTGGGCCGTCGGCATCGCCTGGTGCAGCTGCGGCACGCGCCGGGTCATGGAGCCGGAGTGCCAGTGCTCGAGCACCCGGCCGGTGGACAGCCACAGATCGTAGTCGCCGCCGGGCGACTCGGGCGGCGCCGCGTAGGGCCGGAAGAAGATCTTCGCCCTGCCGGCCACCGACTCGGCCTTGGTGTCGGTGACGCCGTCGAGGTCGCCGCCGGAAAGAGACTTGAGTGCCGGGCCGTAGAAATCGAAACCGCGGCCCTTGCCGACGTAGGGGTCGTACTTCTCGTTGAAGCGCCACTCGGTCTCCTTGCCGTCGATGACCGGCCACTTCAGCCCGCGCACGTCGTCGCGGTAGTAGACGTCGAAGTCGGCCAGGTCGTGGGCGTGGTCGCGGCCGAAGGCGACGTACTCCTGGAACAGGGCCTTCTCGGGAAACCAGTCGATCCCGGCCGCTTCCACGGTGCAGTTGGGGCGGCCGTCGGCCACGGCGTCGGGCCAGCGGAACTTCCTGGTCGTATCGGTCGCGAACAACACCTCGTACAACGTGCTGTCGCGCGCGTAGCCCAGGCGCTCGGCATCCCCGAGCACGTCGGGCAGGAAGCCGTCCTCGAAGCCCTCGGCCTTCAGGCCCGGGACCGGCTGCCGGCCCCAGACCTCCGCGAGCTTGAAGCGCTTGGAGAACTCCATCATCTGCCAGACGTCGCTGCGCGCCTCGCCGGGCGGCGGCACCTGCTGGCGCCACACCTGGGTGCGGCGCTCCGAGTTGCCGTACGCGCCCCACTTCTCGAAGATCATCGCCGAGGGCAGGATCAGATCGGCGACCTTGCACGACAGCGTCGGGTAGACGTCGGAGACCACGATGAAGTTGTCCATCTCGCGCGCCGCCTCGATCCAGTGGTTGGCGTTGGCGGTGCACTGGAACGGGTTGGTCACCTGGACCCACAGCCACTTGACCGATCCGTCCTCCAGGTCGCGCATCATCTTGGTGATGTGGCTGCCGACCTTGGGGTTGAGCGTCTTCGGCGGGAGCTTCCAGATCGTCTCGCTGCGCTGGCGGTGCTTCGGATTCGCCACGACCATGTCGGCGGGCAGGCGGTGGGCGAAGGTGCCGACCTCGCGCGCCGTGCCGCAGGCCGACGGCTGGCCGGTCAGCGAGAACGCGCCGTTGCCGGGCTTGGCCTGCTTGCCGGTCAGCAGGTGCGCCATGTAGGCCTGCTCGTTGACCCAGGTGCCGCGCGTGTGCTGGTTGAAGCCCATGGTCCAGAACGACACGACCTTGCGCTCGGGATCCGCGTAATAGTCGGCGAGCCGTTTGAGTTTTTCTCCGTACTTGTCGAGCGGCTCCGCCGGGTCAC
>WVWW01000112.1:6942-30081 GCA_011773795.1 Acidobacteriota bacterium | reverse complement strand
AGGACGACCTCGCGCTCCCGCGCCTGCGTGTCCTTCTCCGCGGCGAAGGCGAAGTCGTCTGTTCCGCGCATGCCGTAACCGATGTCGTACGGCCCGGTGGCGAACACGCAGTGCTTCTCGACGAACTCCTGATCGACGGCGTCGCGCTTCACGATCTCGCGCGCGATGTAGTTCCAGATGGCCAGATCGGTGTTCGGCTTGAAGATGATCTCGGTGTCGGCGATGAGGGAGGTGCGGTTGGAGAACGTGCTCAGATTGACGATACGGTAGTCCGGGTCGGCCAGCCTCTTGTCGGTCACGCGGGCCCAGAGCATCGGGTGCATCTCGGCCATGTTGGCGCCCCAGGTCACGACGGTGTCGGTCAGCTCGATGTCCTCGTAGTTCCCCGCGGGCTCGTCGATGCCGAAGACCTGGATGAACGCGGCGACCGCGGAGGCCATGCAGTGGCGCGCGTTGGGGTCGATGTTGTTCGAGCGCCAGCCCGCCTTGAGCAGCTTGACGGCGCTGTAGCCCTCCTGCACCGTGTACTGCCCGGAGCCCATGATCGCAATGCCGGTCGGCCCGGTTTCTTTGTAGACGCGCTTGAACTGGCGCTCCATCTCGTCGAACGCCCGTTCCCAGCTCACCGGAACGAAGTCGCCGCGCTTGTCGAACTTCCCGTCGCTCATCCGCAGCAGCGGCTGCGTCAGACGATCCTCGCCGTACATGATCTGCGCGTTGGCGTAGCCCTTCATGCACAACAGGCCGCGGTTGACCGGGCTGTCCGGATCTCCCTTGACCGCGACCACCCGGTCCTCCTTGGTGGCGATCTGCAAGCCGCACCCGACGCCGCAGAAGCGACACACACCCTTGTCCCAGCGCCAACCCGATTCCGGATCGACCAGCTCGGCGAACGCCGGTGTAGGGATGTCCGCCGCCACCGCGGTCGCTGCGGCAATGCTGGCCTTGACGAAATCTCGACGGGAGGTTCCGTTGCTCATTTCAGTGCCTCTTCTTGATCCGGGTCTTCGTCTACGTAGTGATAAACGGGAGCCGCGACCAGTACGCCGGGAACGGCCTGGATAGTCCGTAGCATCTCCAGATGCTCATCGGCATTCCGACCCTCGAGAACCACCACGATACGTCCGCTCTCGGGATGTCGGTAGTGAACCTCGACACCGGACAGCGCGTCGATATCGCGCGCACATCGTTCGATACGGTCGGGCGGGACGATGATGACGACACCGGAATAGTGCGCCGGAAGAGGAGCTTCTATGGGCCCCATATCGATCTCATCCATCCGCTCCACCGGTGACCGTTGGCTCGACGTCGGGTCTTTGGACCGCCACGATAACATTTTGTCCGGGGCTTTTGTTCGTGGGAAACCGAAAGCCGGCGCCCCTGTAAGATAGATCTTCCCGGAGGGCATCGGTGGGCGATTCTCACGACAGACCCGTATTCCGTGTCGGTCAGATCGACCACGTCGAACTGTTCGTGCCCGATCGAAACGAGGCGGCCGATTGGTACCGGCGAGCGCTCGGCCTGACGGTCTGTGCCGACTACGAACTTTGGGCGGACGACCCGAAGGGACCGCTGATGATCTCCAGCGATGGCGGTTCGACGAAGCTGGCGTTGTTCGAGGGCCGACCGCAAGAGGATCGTGAGACCGCCGGATTCCACCGCGTCGCCTTTCGAGTCCCGGCACGCAGTTTCGAGGCGTTCCTGGACCGCCTGGACGATCTCACGCTGACCGACCACCGCGACCGCACCGTGACGCGCGACCTGGTTCAGGATCACGGACGCGCGGTATCGATCTACTTCAACGACCCGTACGGCCATCGGATCGAGATCACCAGCTACGATGTCGACGAGTGGAAGTCGCTGGCGCCTCCTGAGCCGGCCGTCGAAATCACCGACATCGAGGCGGTCGACGAAGAAACGGACACGGTCCACGACAACGAGGTGATGTGGCTGTGCCATCGCTGCGACGCGCAGATCACCGCCGAGCGAGGCGTGGCGTGCTCGGTCTGTTATCGCTCGACCTGCCCGGACTGCGTGGGTCCGTCACCCGCGGAGCAGCCCGTCTGCAAGTCATGTCACGAGGAAGCGGGTTGACGCTTCGCTGGTTGCGCGTCCTGTTCCTATCCGCGGCCTGCGTTTCGCCGGCGCCCGCCGAGGAGCCATCCTTCCTGCTGGGCGGGATCCAGGTCAACGAACCGGACCACCGACACTGGACGGCCAGCCTGCAGGTCTCGGGGATGAACACCGTCGAGGCGACCGTGTACGCGTTCCAGGGCAACTGGGACACCGACCACCTGTGGTGGAACGACGAGGAGCCGGCCGTGCTCGACGAGATCCGCCAGGCTCGGGCCGCGGGGCTTCACGTGGTGCTGGTGCTCCGCGTGGCCCTCGACCACGCCTTCGAGAAGAACCGTTTCCTGTGGCACGGGCAGATCATCCCGGACACGCCGGAGCGGATCGACTCCTGGTTCGAGCAGTACACTCGGTTCGCCCTGAAGTGGGCCGCGATCGCCGAGGCGGAGGGCGTCTCGGTGCTGGCTCTCGGCAGCGAGATGAAGGAGCTGACCGCCACGCTGCCGCTGGGTCGCGTGGCGCAGATCAAGCGTTACCACGGCTTCCGTTACTACCAGAAGTTCCTGCGCAAGCGCGCGCTCCGATTCGCCGACCAGCTCTCCGAGCGGCACTACCGGACGCGGGGCTACGCCGGCTACGAAACGCTGGAGAGTTTCCTCGACGCGCGCCACGCGGCGAACATGGCCTGGGCGAAGAAGGCGCACCTGCGCAAGGGTGGGGGCAGTCTTCGCCGGCTCAACGAACGGCGCGGCCGCTTGCTGGAGCGCTGGCGCGAGCTGATCGCGGTCACCCGCGGCGTGTTCTCGGGGAAGTTGACCTACGCCGCCAACTTCGACCACTACGACCGGGTCGCCTTCTGGTCCGAGCTGGATTTGGTCGGGATCAACTCTTACTTTTCGCTGCGCCCGCATCTCGACGATCGGCCGGACCGGCAAGAGCTGCTCGAGCGGTTCACGGACGGCTGGCGTGAAATCTTCAACCGGATCGACGCATTCCGCCGCGACGCCGGGATCGAGGACAAACCGGTTGTCTTCACCGAGATCGGCTATACGTTCCGGCGCTACTCGACCGTCGAGCCCTGGAACCACGACGGCTTCACCGTCGTCGGCTGGAAGGGGCACGATCGCAAGCTGGTCGTCTGGGGCGAACAACCCGTCGATCGTAGCGAGCGCGAGCTGGCGTTCCGCGCGTTGCTCGCCGTGCACCGCGAGCAGCCCTCACGATTACGCGGCTTGCTCTACTGGAAGCTCAGCACAGACGTCACGCACGAGGAGATCGAGCCCTTCGTGCTGCACGTCGGTGCGGCGAGCGAAGATCCGGCGCTTCCGGTCCTGGCTCGCTTCGACTAGCGCTTCTCGCGCGGCGGCGTCGGGACGTCGATCTCCTTGGGCGGGTTACGCTTGAGCTCCTCGAGCAGCATCTCGACCGCCTTCTCGAGCGACGGATCTTCGCCCTTTGCGACCCGCTCCGGCAGGTCGATGACCTCGACGTCCGGCGCGACGCCCTCGTTCTCGACGGCCCAGTTGCCCTCGGTGTCGAGGAAACGGAACGTCGGCACCGACAGCGAGCCGCCGTCCATGAAGCCGGGGTTGCCGGACAGGCCGATCAGGCCGCCCCAGGTGCGCGTGCCGATCAGCGGGCCGAGCCCGAGCTTGCGGAAGTAGTACGGGAACGCGTCACCACCCGAGCTGGAGTAGCCGTTCATCAGGCAGGCCTTGGGCCCCTCGTGGTAGTAGCCCGGAGTGTCGAAGGGCTCGATGCCTCGGCGCGCCCACAGGCTCAACCGTTTGCGGGAGATCAGCTCCATCATGCGGTCGGGGATGAAGCCGCCGCCGTTGTAGCGGGCGTCGAAGATCAGCGCGTCCTTGTGCGCCTGCGGGTAGAAGCCCTTGCGCAGCTCGCGGTTGCCCTCGAACGCCGTGTTCGGCAGGTGGATGTAGCCGATCCGGCCGTCCGACAGCCGGTCGACCATCTCGAGCCGCTCCTGCGCCCAGTCGAGGTAGCGCAGGTCGGTCTCTCGCGCGATCGGACGTACCGAGACATCGCGCGCACCGTCCTCCTTGGGCTTGTTGTTGACCCGCAACACCACCGTGCGACCGGCCGCGCCCTCGAGCAATTCGTAGAAGTTGTCGACGCCCTTGGCCGAGCGTCCGTCGACGGCGAGGATCCACTCCCCTTCCGAGACGTTCACCGTGGGTTCGGTCAACGGCGAGCGGAAGTTGTCGTGCCAGTTTTCTCCGGCGAAGATCTTGTCGATCTTGAAGTAACCGGAGTCGGCGACGATCTCTGCCCCGAGCAGACCGTTGTCGACACGCTCGGGCCGTGGAAAATCTCCCCAGTTGACGTAGAAGTGGCCGGCATTCAGCTCGCCGCCCATCTCGCCGAGGATGTAGTCGAGGTCGCCGCGGTGCGCGACGTGCGGGACCAGCGGCGCGTAGAGGTCGTGGATCTCCTGCCAGTCGATCCCGTGCATCCCCTCGTCGTAGAACCAGTCGCGCGTGATACGCCAACCGTCGAGGAAGATCTGCCTCCACTCGGCGGTCGGGTCGATACGCATCGTCATGCCGGACAGATCGAGCCGCCCGGCATCGGGCTTCTGATCCTTCTTGACGTCGACGATGCCGTAGTCGTTGCCCGAACGGTACAGCAGTTTCTTCCCGTCCTTGGAGACCGAGAAGTTGCCGACCCGCGGGATGATCGTCTCGACCTCTTCCGACTCGATCGAGAACTTACGCACCTCGGGTCCGTTGTCCCCGACATGGACGAACAGCACGCCGTCGTCGACGGCCTGCACCGATCCGAAGTTGCTCGGGCCTCCCGGTAGCGCCACCACGCGATGATCGAACCCCTCGAAGTCGATCTCGATCTTCAGCTCTTCTTCTTTCTTGTCTCCGTCCTTCTCACCTTTTCCGTTCTTCTTCTCGTCCCCTTCGTCGTCGGCCTTCGCGCTTGCTTCCTCGTCGCTCTTGGGCTGGAACAGCGCGGGTCCGTCGACCTTCAATAGCGCGGCGTAGACTCGCGTCGGGTCCGTATAGAAGTAGTTGAACTCGTAGCCGCTGAACTGCAGGTTGTAGTCGCGGTCGGACAGGAAGTAGAGGTAGCGGCCCTTGGGATCGAAGCTGGGTGAAAAGTCGTCCGTGTAGTCGCCCGTCAACTGCGTCGAGTCGCCGTCGTCGAGCGAATGCACCCAGATCGAGCTGAACTGGGCGTCGTCGGCCTTCGTGTAGACGATCCAGCGGCTGTCCGGGGACCAGTCGTACGTCGTGATCGGCCCGTAGGTTCCCCTGTCGACGTCGATGATCTTGCCGCTCTCGACGTCTACGTAGCGCAGCCGCTGCTTGGTGTCGCCGAAGGCGAGCTTCTTGCTGTCCGGCGACCAGACCGGCGGGAACCGCCAGGTGTCCCCGTCGGTGGTGACGCGGCGTTCCGCTCCGCTGCCGTCCTGGGGTCGCACGTACAGGTCGTACTCGCCGTTGCGATCGCTCAGGTAGGCGATGGTGTCGCCGTCCGGCGACCATACGGGCTGCATCTCCCGGATACCGGAGGTGCGCGTCAGGTTTCGGATCTCTCCGTCCTCGGCGGGAACGGTAAAAATGTCCCCGCGGGCGTCGAACACCGCGCGCTTGGCGCTGGGCGAGATGTCGCCGCTGCCGATCATCTCGGAGACGTTCCGGCGGTACGGCATGCGTGCCAGGAAATCGCCGTGCAGGGTGATCTCGATCTTCGACGCTTGGCCCGAGGCGGGGTCGAGCTTGTACAGGTAACCGCCGGCCTCGTAGACGATCGATGACGGCCCGGCGCTCGGCCACAACACGTCGAAGTTCTCGTGTCGCGTGACCTTCCGCTTGTTGCGACCATCCTCATCGCAGGCCCAGATATTCAACCGTCCATCGGTATCATCCGAGGTGTAGTAGATCGTCGAGCCGACCCACATCGGCTGGTTGTCCGTGCCCCTCCAGTCGGTCAGCCGTGTTGAGGTGTGCTTCTCGAGGTCGTAGGTCCAGACGTCCTGGGCCCTGCCACCGACGTGCCGCTTCCACGTGCGCCACTCGCGGTCAATAGGGGTGTAGACGATCTTCTTGCCGTCGGGCGAGAACATCCCGGCGCCCGACTCGGGGATCTCGAGTGGGGTCTCCATCCCACCGTCGGCGGCGATCAGGAAGAGGCGGCCCATCCGGACGCCCCACGGCAGGCGGTTGCCGCGGAACAGGATGTGCTTGCCGTCCGGCGTCCAGTCCAGCACGCGGTAGTCGAAGCCGCCGCGCGGCGGCATCGAGCCCACGTCGTTGTACCAGGTCAGCTGCTCGGGGGTGCCGCCCTCGACGCCGACGACGTAGATCTGGCGGTTGCCACCGTACTCGGCCGAGAAGGCGATCCGCTTGCCGTCAGGCGAGAACTTTGGAAACAGCTCCATGCCCTCGTGGGAGGTGAGGCGACGCGCCTCGCCTCCGTCGGACGAGGCCAGCCAGATGTCGCCGGCGTAGACGAAGGCCACGCGGTCGCCGTGGATGTCGGCGAAACGAAGCAGGCGAGCTTCCTCCGCGCCGCTTCCCGCGGCGAACAAGAACATCGAGACAGCGGCAAAGAACCCGGCGACGGCGCGCAGCATGGCGTCCCCCCTCGAATACCCCTCGTTGGATTGGAAAACGAGGCGGGATTATGCCACAGCGTGCGTCGTTATGCGCGTCGCGGTGTCCTTTGGCGGGCGCTGGTCTGCGCCCGCGCCTCGGCATCGGCGCGCATCCGGCCGAGCGTCTTGTTGATCGGGTTCTTGCGACTGAGGAACGGCAACACGGCCTTCTTGCGCAGACCCATTTTCTTGATCTCGGTGACGAGTCCCCTGTGCCCGGGCTGCTGTTTCAGGCCGCGAACGAACACCTTGTAAGCCTCGCGGCGGCGGCCGGCGTTGTGCAGGACCCGGCCGAGATTCCAGTGCAGATCGGGGTTGTACTGCTCCAGCTGGATCGCGACCTGGCACATCTTGATGGCGTCGTGGTGACGCCTTTTGGCCAGACCGAGGCACAAACCATAGTAGGAGCGATAGCGTGCCTGGGGTGTTCTCGGGGTGAGTCTCTTCTCCAGCATCAGTGCCGCCTCGAAGAACGCGGTGGCGGCCCGCCAGTCGTGTTGTTCGAGCGCGTTGTAGCCCTTTTCGAAACTGTCCTCGGCTTCCTTGTTGAGCATGCCGTCCTCCCGTGACGCTGAAAATATCGCGTCTTCGCGGGCCGCCGGACCATAGCTAATTTGGTGCGGCCGATGACGAATCCGTAGCTACGAATACGTAACGGCCTGAGACAAGGGCTTCAGGGGCGGTCCAGCTCCGCGAGCAGTGCGGCGAAGCGACGATCGCCACGCAGCGATGCGAGAGGCTCGGCCGCACGTGCCGTGGACGGGTCGTTGGTCAGCCGCCGGATCTCGTCCTCGACCGGAAGCGAGAAAAACCAGGAGCGCGGCGTGCAGTTTCATCAAAAACATCTTAAAACAGGGCTGCGGGAACCGCTTTTGGGGTTCGTGCGTAACAAGGGGCAGGAGGAAGAGGGCCATGACGACCTACAAACGCATCTACCGCTCCCGCTCTGAAACGATGATTGCGGGTCTCGCCGGAGGGCTGGCGAATTATTTCAACGTCGACCCGACGCTCATCCGACTCGCGTTCGTGGGCGCCGGCTTCCTGACCGGGATCATCCCGGGGCTGCTGGCCTACGTGGTGGGCTGGATCATCGTGCCGCTCGAACCGCTCCCGGTTCCCAATGCACAGGCCACGCAACCGAACGAGAGCTGATCCCGCTTTCAAGCGGTCCATTACAATGACGGCGTGGACCTGGCGACTCAGCTTGCATCGATCCTGCCGGCGCAGCGTGTCTCGACGCGCTACCTGGACCGCGTGGCATGCGCCAATGACGCGAGCGTCTATCGTCTGATCCCCCGGGCGGTCGTTTACCCGAACACGGTCGAGGAGGTGCGGGGCCTGTTGGCCGTCAGCCGCCGCGAGCGCATCCCGATGACCTTCCGCGCGGCAGGAACGAGCCTCTCCGGCCAGGCCTTGACCGACGGGATCCTGGTCGTCTTGTCGCGTGGCTGGCGCGACTACGAGGTCCTCGACGAAGGGGCGCGGATTCGTTTCCAGCCCGGGGTGATCGGCGGCATCGCCAACCAGGCTTTACGACCGCACGGGCGCAAGATCGGCCCCGACCCCGCATCGATCAACGCCTGCATGATGGGCGGTATCCTCGCCAACAATTCGAGCGGGATGTGTTGCGGCATCGAACAGAACGCTTACCGCACGCTGGACTCGATGGTGCTGGTGCTCCCCGACGGGACGACGCTCGACACCGCCGACCCTGACGCGACGGGCGCGCTTCGCGCAGAGGCGCCGGAGATTCTCGACGGTTTGGTAGCCCTTCGCGACCGCGTCCGCCGCGATCGAGAGCTGGTCCGTCTCATCCGCCACAAGTACCGGATGAAGAACACGATGGGCTATTCGCTCAACGCCTTCGTGGATTTCGATGATCCGATCGACATCCTCGCGCACCTGATGATCGGCGCGGAGGGCACGCTCGGTTTCATCGCCGAGGCCGTCTTGAACACGGTCCCCGATTACGGTTTCAAGTACACCGGTCTGCTGTTCTTCGACGACGTTCCCGCCGCCTGTTCCGCAATCGAGCCGCTGCGTCGCAGCGGAGCGCGGGCGCTCGAGCTGATGGATTACCCTTCGCTTCGTGCGGTGCGCTCGCAACCCGGCGTGCCGCAGCGCGTCGGCCGGTTGCCCGAGGGAACGTCGGCGCTGCTGGTCGAGTACCAGTGCGATCGCGAGGACGAGCGCGACGCGTTCCGCCGGGAGGCCGAGCGCCTGCTCCCCGGCCTGCCGCTCGCCGGCGACCCCGAGTGGACCGTCGATCCCGAGCGTCAGGCCAAGTTGTGGCGCGTGCGCAAGGGCCTCATCCCCTCGGTCGGTGCGACGCGTGCGCAGGGCACGGCGTTCATCAACGAAGACGTGGTTTTCCCGGTGGAGCGGCTCGCCTCCGGTGTCGCGGAACTGCAGGACTCCTTCCGGCGCTGGGACTACGACGATGCGATCGTCTTCGGCCATGCGAAGGACGGCAACCTGCACTTCGTCCTGACCCAGCCGTTCCGGAACGAGGACGACGTGCGGCGCTACGACACGTTCATGCGCGAGCTGGCCGATCTCGTCGCCGTCCGTTACGACGGCGCGCTGAAGGCCGAGCACGGGACGGGCCGCAACATGGCCCCGTTCGTCGAGACCGAGTGGGGTGGCCCGGCGGTGCGCGTCATGCGCGAGCTCAAGCGCCTGATCGACCCGGACGGGTTGCTCAATCCCGGAGTGATCCTCAACGACAACCCGGCGGCCCACGTGACCGACCTCAAGGATCTGCCCGAGGTCGAGCCCGAGGTCGATCGTTGTATCGAGTGCGGGTTTTGCGAACGCTGGTGCCCCAGCCGCGACCTGACCCTGACGCCGCGCCAGCGCATCGTCGTCCGGCGCCAGATGCGGAGGCTGCACGAGCGCGACCCGTCCGACCCGGCGCTGGCCGAGCTGCAGGCCGGTTGGCGTTTCGCGGCCGAGGACACCTGTGCGACCGACGGGCTGTGCGCGCTGGCCTGCCCCGTCGCGATCGATACCGGCCGGTTGACCAAGCGGCTGCGCCGTGCGCGCGTCGACGACGGGGACGAGCGCTTTTCCCTGTGGGTCGTCGAGCGCTTCGGCTGGTGCGTGACGGCGGCGCGAACGGCGCTGCGACTGGGCCATCTGTTGAGCCGCGTGATCGGGAGCGAGCGACACGAACGATGGTCACGGCGGGTGGCCCCGCGAGGCCTGCACTGGATTCACCCGATGCCGCCGCTCCCCGGCAGGCCGGCCCGGCGGCGGCCGGATAACGTCGACGCGGTGTTCTTCCCGTCTTGCGTCTCGCGCGTGTTCGGCGAGCCGGGAGACGACTCCCCACCCGGTCGCACGGTCGAACGTGTCGCCGCGCGTGCCGGTCTCTCCGTCTGGACACCGCGAGACGCCCACGACGTTTGTTGCGGGATGCCGTTTTCTTCGAAGGGACTCGACGCGGCGTATCGTGCGGCGGCGCACCGCACGCTGGACGCGCTGTGGCGCTGGACCGACGGGGGCCGCGTCCCGGTGTTGACCGACGCGAGTCCGTGCGCCTGGACGCTCAAGGAGATCGGGCCCGTCCTGACTCACGAAAGCAAGCGCAAGTTCGAGCGGCTGACGATCCTCGACGGGATCGAGTTCGCGCACGACGTGTTGCTGGACCGGCTCGAGCTGACGCCGCTCCGACACGAGGTCGCGGTGCACCCCGTTTGTTCCGTGCGCAAGATGGGACTCGAGACGAAACTGGTCGAGCTCGCCGGTGCTTGCTCGGGAGGTGCTGCCGTTCCGTCGAGCAGCGCCTGTTGCGGCATGGCCGGCGATCGCGGCTTCCTGGTCCCGGAACTTCCCGAGGCCGCGCTGCAGCCGCTGCGACAGGAGATCGAGGCGGGCGGTTACTTCGAATTCTTCTCCAGCAGCCGAAGCTGCGAGGCCGGGCTGACACGTGTGACGGGAAAGCCCTACCGTTCGTTCTGGCGGCTGCTCGATGACGCCACGGATCGTTCGCGGATGGTATGATCCGGCCCAGACTCCCTTGACCCGCTCCAATCCGTCCCCACCGGTGGAGGCTCGCGATGAGCACCTTCCGACAGTCGAAGAGCCAGCAGTGCGAAAGCGCCCGCTCCCGAAGAATCAGGTTGCCCAATTACGAGCGGCCCTACGAAGCGCTGTTCGAGCAGACCAACGACGTGGTCGTGATCCTCAGCCCCGACGGCGAGTATTTGGCCGCCAACAAGTGCGCACAGGACATGCTGGGCTACTCGGCGGATGAGCTGATCGGCAAGCACGTATTGCAGGTCGTTCGACCCGACGAGCACGATGACGCGTTGAATCGCAAGGCGCATCTCCTCGCCGACCTCCCCGTGCCGATCTACGAACGGCGATTAGTCCGCAAGGACGGCACCGAGATCACGGTCGAGGTCAACGCATCGCTCGTCCGTGACGATGAAGGATGCCCGGCCTATTTCCAGATGGTCGCGCGCGACATCAGCGATCGGAAACGGGGAGAGAAAGCGCTCGAGCTGATTGCCGAGGGCACGGCGAGCAGGTGCGACGCCGGGTTCTTCAAGGCCGCGGTTGGACACCTGGCGCAGGCCCTCGAGGTGCGCTGCGCCGTCGTCGCGGAGGCGCCGGGCCCCGATTCGACAAGCTGCAAGGTGCTGGCGTTCTGGCTCGATGGGTTGCAGGACCCTCCACCGGCTGGTGAGATCCCGGGCACTCCGTGCGAGAGAGTCATCGCTGGGAACCTGGTCTTCCATGCGACCGGCGTCCGGGAGAAGTACCCGAACGATCCCAGACTCGCCGCGATGGGCGCGCAAAGCTATCTCGGCCTCCCGTTGCGTGATGCCGGGAACCAGGTCGTGGGCCACCTTGCCGTCATCGACGACCGGCCGATGAGCGACGACCTGCGCCATCGCGCCGTGCTGCGCATCTTTGCCTCGCGCATCGGCGCTGAGCTGGCCCGGCTGCGGGCGGAAAGAAGCCGCGATGAAACCGAGATCCGCTTCCGGACGCTCGTGGAGCAGCTGCCGGCGGTCACCTACGCAGCGTCGCTCGACCTCGACGCGCCGACGCTCTACGTCAGCCCGCAGATCGAGTCGGTCCTCGGCTTCACCGTGGACGAGTTTTACGAGAGCCCGTCGCGCTGGCGGCGCCAGCTGCACCCTGATGACCGCGACAGCGTGTTGTCGACGATGACCCAAGCGCTGAAGGACGACACACCGTTCCGCGTCGAGTACCGTATCTATCGCAAAGACGGGTCGCTCGCTTGGGCGCGGGACGAGGCAGTCGTCGTGCGCGACCGCGACGGGAATGCCCTGTTCATGCAGGGGATCATGCTCGACATCACCGCAGAGAAGCGGCTCACCGAGGAACTGCTGAACTCGCGCAAGCTGGAATCGGTCGGGATGCTCGCGGGTGGGATCGCCCACGACTTCAACAACTCCTTGATGGGTATCCTCGGCAACCTCTCGCTGGCAAAGTCGCGTGTCGGCGAGGGGCACGATGCGCACAGGCGTTTACACGAAGCGGAGAAGGCGGCGCTACGCGCCAAGGGCCTGACCCGGCAGCTCTTGACATTTTCCAAGGGCGGGGCGCCGGTGCGCCGTTCGACGTCCATGGAGGGTGTCATCCGCGACACGGTGCAGTTCGTGTTGAGCGGCTCCAACGTGCGTGGACAGGTCGACGTCGAGCCGGGGCTGTGGCCCGCCGAAGTCGATGCGGGGCAGATCAGCCAGGTCCTCGAGAACCTCGCGTTGAACGCCGTGCAGGCCATGCCCGACGGCGGCCTCGTTCGTGTCTCTGCCCGAAATGTCGACGAGGCGGAGAGCGGTTCGCTGCCCGTTCGCGATGGCCGCTACGTTTGCATCTGTGTCAGCGACGAGGGCTGCGGCATCCCGCTCGAGAACGCCGACCGCATCTTCGATCCCTACTTCACCACGAAGGAGAACGGCAACGGTCTCGGCCTGGCGACGAGCTACGCCATCGTGCAAAAACATGAAGGCCACGTGAGCTTCCGGCCGCGCGCCGATGGCGGGACGGTATTCACGCTCTACCTACCGGCGGGTGAAGCGATCGAGCGACCGCTCGAAAGAGACCAACCGGTCGCGGTCAGGCGAAGCGGGCGTGTCCTGGTCATGGACGACGACGAACTGGTGCTGGCGACCGTCGGCGCGATGCTCGAGACGCTAGACCACACCGCGGTGTTCGTGCCCGACGGGAAGTCTGCCGTTCAGGCCTACCATGCGGCGATGAGCGCCGGGTCGCCGTTTGATGCGGTGATCCTCGATTTGACGATCCGTGGGGGCTACGGTGGGGAAGAGGCGATGCGCAAGTTGCTCGAGATCGATCCGGATGCGGTCGGCATCGTCTCCAGTGGTTACTCCGCAAGCCCGGTGATGGCCGAAGCGCAGCGCTACGGTTTCAAGGACTGCATCGCCAAGCCGTACCGCCCCGAGGAGTTGCGGCTGGTGCTGGATCGGGTGCTGGGCGGCTGACTACTCGATCCTTATCAATCCCTGCATCTTCGGCGCGTGCTGCGGGCAGATGTACTCGAACGCGCCCTCGTCCGGTGCCGTGAACTCGATCGCCACGTCGTCGTCCCAGGGGATGTGGTAGAGCGTGTCGTCGATGCCGGTCAACCGGATCGAGTGCAGCACGCCGATGTCGTGGTTGCGCACGACCAGACGGATGCGCTCGCCCGGCTCGAAGGTCAGCGTCGGGTTGCCGTCGAACGTGCGATCGCGGACCTCCAGCACGATCTCCCGCGCGCCCTCGTCGCCGGCGACCGCGGACTGCGACCACAGCGGGACCATCACGATCGCCCCGAACAGGGCGAGGATCGCGGCGAAGCCGACACCGCCGATCAGGCGGCGTTTCATCTTCCGGCTCATGCGGCCCCCACGAGCAGGCCGGTGCCGTACATCACGAGGTAACCCACGAGCATCCCGGCGAGGTTGACCGGCGCGAGCGTCTCGCGCAGCGTCCTGCCGCCGAGGATCGCGCCGATGACCTGCACGATCGCACCGGCGCCGATGCCGAGGAACAGCAGCGCCCAGACCTGCGAGTAGGTGAACGCGCCGATCCAGCAGCCGAGGATGGTCGGTCCTCCGGCGAGTGCTCCGAGGCCGATCAGACGCGCCAGCTGCCCGTCCGGCTCTCGCAGGATCGGCGACACGATGGCGATGCCCTCGGTCGCGTTGTGCAGCGTGAAGCCCGCGACGAGCAGGGCGCCGAGCGTCAGCTCGCCCAGCACGTAGGCCGAGCCGATGGCCAGCCCCTCGCCGAGGTTGTGGATGCCGATGCCGAGGGCGACCAGCCAGGCCAGGTGCGCGCCACCGGCCGACGCGCCGTGGCCGGAGGAGCTGCGCAGTTGAATCCCTGAGAGGAACGCCCACGCCCCGACGAAGCCCAGCAGCAGCAACGCCTGCGGTTGGTAGATCCCGGGCAGCTCGCGCGCGGCCTCGAAGCCCTCGAACATCGCGTCGACGACGAGGAAGGCGAGCAGCCCGACGGTGAGGTGAATCAGGAAGCCCAGGCCGCTGCGGCCGAGGCGGCGCAGGAACGGGAACCAGGTCAGGCCGAGGGCGACCGGGATGACACCGACAAAGATCCCCAACATGGCGAAGCGCGACAGCGCGCGCGCCGTGATGCCCGGCGTGGCCGTGGCCACCTCGATCCCGTAGTCGAACGTCAGCCCGGTCGAGGTGAGCAGGACGATCTCGACCGGCTCGCCCTCGTTCCACGGGAACGGGATCGTGACGCGTGCCGTCTGCAGCGGCGTCAACTCCCTCGTCGGGGTGACCTCGTGGTACCAGAACGCGCCGCGCACCATCACCTGGGCGATCGTCGTCGGGTCCGGCCCGCTGTTGACGATGTCGAGGTGGATGACGTCGCCCTCCAGCACGTGCCGCATCACGTCGACGGCCTCGACCGGGGGCAGGTCGGTGGCGAACAGCCCCTCGGCGCCGTCGGAGAACAGCCAGGCGATCAGGCCTACGAGCAGGACGAGCGGAACGACCGCGAGGATCGCGACGCCGGCGCTCATGCCCTGACGCGGCTCAGCCATCCCCGCCCTCGTCCGGAATCACGCGGAACAGCCCCATCCAGCCGCGCTCGGCGAACTCGGTCTTGTGCGCGTGGAACATGAAGTCGCCGGGGTGCGGGAAGCGCACCTCGACGATCCCGCGCTCGCCCTGGCCCTGGATGATCGTGTCGGTGTAGTCCCGCGGCTCCGGCTGGGTGCCGGTCGGGTAGTAGTCGAAGAAGGTCGCGTGGACGTGGAACGAGTTGATCAGGTCGAACTCGGTGATGTTGGCCAGGTAGATGCGGATCAGCTCGTTCTGCCGCACCTCGATCGGGTGGCGCGCGTAGTGGAAGGCCACCGTGTTGACCGCGTAGATCTCGTTCTCCTCGTCGAAGTTCGGGTCGAAGCCGTTCATCATCATGTACAGCTCGCGCGCCGGCGGGCGGCCGCCCTTCGGGTCGACGATCCACAGGCCGTAGAGGCCGTTGTGGATGTGCTGCGTGATCGGCGTGGCGTGGCAGTGGTACAGGTGCACGCCGACCGGGTCGGCCTCGAACTCGTAGACGAACGTGCCGTTCGGCGGGACCTGCTGCTTGAGCATCGCGCCGTCCATCTCGAACGGGTGGAAGCCGTGGAAGTGCATCGAGTGCGGGCGGTCGCCCAGGTTGGTGAAGTGGATCCGGATCCGCTCGCCCTCGTTGGCGCGCAGGGTCGGGCCGGGGACCTGGCCGTTGTAGGTCCAGGCGGGGAAGAAGACGCCGGGGGCGATCTCGATCTCCTTGTTGACCGCCTCGACCTCGAAGATCCGCAGCACGGTGCCGTCCTCGAGGGTCTCGGTCGTGGACTCGAGCTCTTCGGTCAGGTAGGCGTCCGGGTCGAAGCGCTCGGTCCCGACGTCGCCCACGGTGGTGTTGCGGTAAGGGGTCAGGTCGAGCCCGTCGAGACCCACGAGCATGTCGCCGCTCATCCCGTGCTCGGTCGAGGCGACGGCGCCGCCGCCGGTCGACAGGACGAACGCGACGGCGGCGGCCAGCGCACCCGTGCCCGCGATGGCCATCGCCATACCGAGCGTTTTGCGCCCTTGTTCACCCATCCGTCGCATCACCGTTGACCGTACCTCTGGAAAACCCGCCGGGTTGGAAAGAAATCGAATCTCGATATTCGTCTGCCAGCGGATAGAAATTTTGACTACCCAAAAAAACATACTGCAGGGGGGTAAAGAAGTCAACTGTGCGGTATCTTGGTGGCCATGCCGACCAGCACCGTCGAGGATTACCTCAAGTGCATCCACCGGGAGGAGCGCTCGAACGAGGGCCAACTGGTGTCGACGGGCAAGATTGCCCAGGAAATGGGCGTCGCCCCGGGCACGGTCACGGCGATGATGAAGACGCTGACCGAATCCGGTCTGATCCGCTACGAGCCCTACATGGGCGTCCGGCTGACCGACCGCGGGCGGACGCTGGCGGCCCACGTGCTGCGCCGGCACCGGCTGGTGGAGCTGTTCCTGGTCCAGATCATGGGGATGGACTGGAGCGAGGTCCACGACGAGGCCGAGGTGCTCGAGCACGCCGTCTCGGACCGGCTGATCGAGCGCATGGACGAGATGCTCGGCCACCCGAAGGTCGACCCTCACGGGGACCCGATCCCCTCCGCGACGGGCGCGCTCGAGGAGAGCGATGACCCGAGTTTGCTGGCCTGCGCGCTGAACCGCGACCTGCACATCACGCGCGTGACCGATCAACGCAAAGAGTTTCTGCGCCTGCTCGAGCAACACAAGCTCATGCCGGGTCGCCGAGCCGTAGTCGAGACCCGTGACGATTTGACGGAGACCGTGCAGGTCCGTCCTGACGGCGGCGAGCCGCTGCGGCTGGGTTTCCACGCCGCGTCGCGTATCCTCGTGGGGAGGGAGTAACCGTGCCCGACAAGACCTCCCATCTGGCCACCGTCCGTGTCTTGCTGGAGGCTTGCCCCCCGGCGGAGGATGACCGCGAAAAGGCCTACGCGGTTCTGAAACAGGGATTCACCTGTTACAACTCGTTCCACGCGGTAAGCATCCCGGACCTGCAAGACACCGGCGAGTTCCAGCGCGAGCGTCAGCGCGTGACCAACGACGAGTTCGCCGCCTACCTCGGCGGGCTCACGGAGAAGCCACTCTCTCTTTACAAGGTGTGCTCGTCGTGCACCGAGGCCGAGTTCAACGCCTGGCTCGACCAGGCGGAAGCGCTCGGCTGCCGCGACATCTTCCTGGTCGGCCCCGACTCCAGCGATCGCTCGATCCCGAAGGATCGGATGAGCGTGCCCGAGGCCGCCGGCGTCGCCCGGGAACGCGGCTTCCGTTGCGGTGGGATCATCATCCCGACACGACGGCGACAGTTCGCCCCGCGCCCCGCCTCGCTCGACGAGACCGAACGGCTGCTCACCAAGGTCCGCGAGCACGGCCTGCAGTTCTTCACCACGCAGATCCTCTACGAGGGCGAGTGGATGAGCTGCCTGCTGCTCGACCTCGTGCGCCAGATGGAACCCGAGGAGCTGCCGCAGATCTTCCTCACGTTCTCACCGTTCGTCTGCGTCGAGGACCTGACCTTTTCGCGCAAGACCCTCGGCGTTTACGTTCCCAAGGACGTCGGGCGCCAGCTCCGCGGCTCGCGCAGCATGCGCGAGGAGTCGATCTCGCACTCGCTCTTGCTGTGGGAACGCATCTCCGCATTCGCCGGCGAGATCGGCTATCCCAAGGACCGGCTCGGCGTCAACGTCGAGTACCTCGACTCGCGCAACCCGCGCAACGTCGACGCCGCCTTCGAGCTGGCCGAGGAGTTCGGCCGCGTGCTCCGCAAAAAGTAGTGAGTGGGGTCAGGTCTTGAATCTTGAATCCTAGTGAGTGGGGTCAGGTCTTGAATCTTGAATCCTGAAAGCGAGATCGCCGAGGGCTCGGGATTCAAGATTCAAGACCTGACCCCACTCATTTCGAATAGAGGTCGATGATCTCGGTGACGGCGTGGTCGCAGACGGGGCAGAAGCCGACCTCGTCGCGGGTGAACATGATGCAGTCGACGCTCGGGCGGTAGAGGCCCTGGGCCTCGTAGATCGCGCCCTCGAACGCGCCGACCTTGCCCGAGTACTCCTGTTCGCCGAGCGTCTTGGTGAAGTGGGCCTGGCCCTCGCGAAACAGCTCTTCCATGTCCTCCTCGGGGGCGCCCGCGGCGCGCATCTCCGCGCGCGTCTTCTGGTAGGCCCGAGAGCGCTTCTCGTAGGCGTCCTTCTCCCACGGGGTCGGCAACGGCGTGGATTCCTCCATCATGTGCCGCCACTTGAGGTTCTCGGGATCGAGGAGCGCCGTGATGTTGGGCTCCCACGGCTCGACACGGCCGCCGCCGAACTCCTCGTAGGCCACCGGCGAGGTGTAGTACTCGTCGCCCAGCCCGGCGAAGTGGTGGCCGAACTCGTGGATGACGAGGTAGTCGTAGAAGCCCGAATCGATCGCGGCGGTCGAGTAGAGGCCGAAGATACCTCCGCCGCCGTACTTGCGCTCGTTGACCAGGATCAGCACGAAGTCGTACGGCACCACGGCGGCCGCGTCGCGCCAGGCCCGATCGTCGAGCGACAGCACGTATCGTTCCGAGTCGAAGGAGTTGTAGCGGGCACCCAGCGGGGACTCGCGGAAGATGCCCGCCCGCGGGCGGGAGATGCCCTCGTGTTCGGCCGGCGTCCAGACGGCGCGCACGTTGAAGTCGCTCTTGCGCGCCTTGAACGGGTCGTACCGGAACAGCGCATCGGTCGCGCGTTGCGCGTCAGCGACGAACTTCTCCTTCTGCGACGCGGCGTAACCGTCGCCGAGGATCACGAAATCCGCCTTGATCGCAGCGGGGCCGCTGTCGACCAAGGCTACCCAGTCGTAGGATGCCACCGGCGCACGGTCGACGAAACGCGAGGCCGGGTCGATCGTCAACCCCCAGACCTCCTCGAACGATTGATCGGGCTGGCGTTTGCGGATGCGTAGCTGGACGGGTTTGCGTGGCTCGGGGACCCGCACCGCCTCGGGGATCGCGCGCCAGACGCCGGCACGCGCCTCGCCGGTGGTCTCCCACTCGCCGTAGATGCTGGCGAAGCCGCGGGTGTAGAGCAGCCGGTTGGTCGCCAGGTCGACCACCTCGACGAGGTACTTCCCGCGATTCGTCGTGTCCAGCAGCTGAGTTCGACTGCCCGGCCACTCACCCTCGACGCGCAAGCGCTCGAGGGCGAAGTGCTCCTCCGCCGCCGTGCCGGTGTGCACGTAGTCCACGCGCAGGGTTTGACCGGTGGCCCACTCGTCGAAGTCGCCGGCGATGGCCGGCAGGGAGAACAGGACGACCCAGAGAACGAACGTTGCTCGCACCACGACCCACCTCCGAGGAGAAGGATCATCCTACACGGGAACAGGTCGGGGTGGATGCTATTCGAGCTCGAACGCGATGCGCTCGGACTTCCAGACCATGACGGGAACACCGTCCTTGATCGCCGGCTTGTAGGTCCAGCGGCGTGCAGCGCGAAGCGTCGCGTCGTTGAGACGCGAGTTCGGAATCTTCTGGATGAGGCGCGTCTCCGTGACCGTGCCGGTCTCGTCGATCAGGACATCGACCACGACAACACCTTCCTGGTTCATGCGGCGCGCGATATCGTCGTACTCGGGCTGCTCGAAGCGCACGTGGACCGGAGACTCGTCGACGGCGGAAAGCGGGTACAGCTCACCGCGCTGCGCCTTGGGGCGCACCGGCTCTCCGAGCGTGATCTCGTCGTTGACGTCGATGGGCGCGACCGTCTCGGCGGCGGCGGTCTCCGGTTCCTCATTGGCGGCCAGGAGTTGAGACTGCAACGAGCCCGCCGCGCGGTTCAACGCTCGATCGGCCTGTCGTTGCCGCTTTCGTGCGGCGTCACGCTCCGCCTTGCTGCGTCCGGTGAACGCTTGCGGCTTGGGCGGCAGTTCCGGTTTCGGCTCCGACGGTTGGGGCTGCGCCTCGACGGGCGCCGCCGGCTCGGGTTCGATCTGCGCCGCGATCTCGGTCCCGCGTGACGCCGGGTCGGGGCTCTGTTCCGTCGGTGTGTCGATCGGCGGGGTATAAACCTGGGGCCCGGGTGTCGTCGAGGGCGCGGCCGCTTGAGGCGCATTGTCCGCGACGAGCTCCGCCGCACCCTCGCCGCCGATCCAACCCTGCTGGAAGGCGAGAAGACCGACGACTCCCAGCACGATGACGGCGGCGACACCGATCAGGACGGCCTTCGAACCGCCACCCTTCTTCGGCTTCGCCGTCTCGACCACCGCGGGAGCCGGCGGCGGCTCAAGAGCCAACTCGGGCACTGGCGCAGCAACGGGTTCCGCCTGAACGGGCTCGGGGCTCGCCGGTTCGGCCTCGGCCTCGGGTTGCGGCGCAAACCAATCGGTGTCCGTATCCAGGTTCGGCATTTCCGGTGCCGGTACGGCAGCCGGTTCTTCAGCGGTCGCGGATTCGGCCGGCGGCGCGGTCTCGACGGGAATCGCTTCCACCTCAATGGCCGGTTGATCGATCGATGCGGGTGTCGACGGGAACAACGCGTCCAGCTGCTGGTCGGTCTCGTCCCCTTCGTTGGTCGGTGCCGCATCCACTGTGGGAGCCACGGTCGCGACGGCGGAGGCAGCGGCCGGGGTCGGCGCTTCCTGCAAAGAGGCCGGAGCGAGAATTTCCTCTCCCTCGTCGATCGGATTGCCGCCTTCCAGAAGCGCGTCGATCTTCGCCTCGAGCTCGTCGTCGGCCATCGTCTCGATCGCGACGGGCACGTCGGATGTTCCCCTGTCGGGCGTATCCCCGTCGGGCGCTGCCTCGTCGATCGCTTCCGAGAGGTCCTGCTGGACCTGCTCTCGTGCTTCGCTCGCCTGTTGCACGAAGCGCTGGATCATCTTCAGCAGCTCGTCGTCGGTAATCGGCTTCTCGATGTACTCGTCGCAACCGTAGATCTGCAGTGCGTCCATGCGGTACTTGCGGCCGCGGCAGACCGCGGTCGTGATCAACACCGGGGTGGACTTGCCTTCCGGTTTGGCCTTGATCTCCTGGCAGACCTCGAAGCCGTGTTTGCGTGGGAGCATGGCCTCGACCAGGACGAGTGCGGGCTTCATGCGCTCGAATGCCGCCAGGCCCGAGAGACCGTCCTTGGCGACCTCGACCTGGTAGCCCGCCTTGGTCAGGGGTGTCGCGGTCTTGCTGATGCTCGCCGGATCGTAGTCGATCAGCAGAATCGTCTGGTTGTTCATCCTCGCTCAACCCATGCCCGAAAACGGCGCCTCCAGGACGCTTTTTCGATGCGAAACGTGCCCGTGGCACCCTCCACGAACATAGGTTCCGGAGCGGCCGGATTCAAACCGGCGAAGCCTCTGTTTGCTGGATTTTTCGGGGGTTCTAGCCGGCTTCCCGGGCGGCCGTCGCGCGAGGCCGATCGAGGAGCCGGACGATCCGGCGCTCGAGCCAACTCCGTCCCGCCGGATTCTCGATGAACCCGCAGTGCCCGCCCCAGCGTTGGACCTCGATTTCGAGGCAATCCGGGGCCTCGATCTCGTGCAGGTCCCCGACGGGACACAGCGGATCGTCCGCCGCCGCGACGACCGTCGTCGGGACGGACAGACCGGCGAGCCGCTGCCGGGCCACGGAGAACGCGTCGTGGTACTCGTCGATCCCGGCGAAGTCGGTGAAACGCTTGAGCAGCAGATCGGTGCGTTGGCGCAGGTCCGGCGGTCCCAGCGGATCCAGCCGGTAGCGGTCGGGGAACGCACGCTCCTTGGCGCGCAGCGATTGTGTCCAACGTTTGAGGAAGCGCTGCCGGTAGAAGAAGGGCGCACGCTCGATCGCGCGGAGGCAATGCTCCGGATCGATGACCGGACAGACGGCGACCACGTGCTCGAGTGCGATGTCGTGGGCTTGGGCGACAAGCGCGATGCGCAGGCAGAAATTGCCACCGAGGGAGAAGCCGACGAGATACGCCGGGCCGCCTCGACTGAGGCGGAGGATTTCCTTGACGGCAAAAACCATCTCGTCGAGGCGGCAGGAGTGGAAGATGTCGGGGTTCAACTCGTGGGTCCCGCCATGGTCGGGCAGGTTGACCCGGAACGTCTCGAAACCCGCGCGGTGAAGCGAGCCGGCCATGCGGACGAGGTAGGGCGAACTCGCCGAACCCTCCCAGCCGTGGAGCAGGATAACGACGCCCTTCGAGGCGTCCGGGTCGCTCGCTGCGGTGTGGATCGCGACCACTCTCGTGCGCTCATCGCAACGCACGACCACGTTGCGGGAGATCTGGGTGTCAGCCGGATCATCACCATCGCCGCGACTTCGCCGCGCACCAACCGTGGCGAGGATCGATTGGAGGTGCGGGTTGCGCAGGAAGCGCGGCGGACGGAACGATCGGTGCACCTCGAGCGATCTCATCTTGTTGAAGTTCCTGTGTCCGACATTCTTATAGAAGTACGGCGACATCGGCGGTCGTGCCACACCCGCCGGCGAAGCATAGCAAGGTATAGTTAGCGGATGTTCAAGCTAAAGCTCCACTGGTGGATCCTGATCGGCATCGTGGTCGGCGCTCTCGTGGGCACCGCGGTGCACAAGAGCTACTACCCGACCATCTCGTCGCAGGCTCGCGAGGAGATCCTCGGGACGACCTACACCGAGGCCGACGAAGCGGCCAAGATGAAGGAGATCCAGAAGCGCGAGAAGGACCTGCTGCAGCAGACCTCTTGGGGCGGCGCGATCTACTGGATCGGCACGCTGTTCCTCAAGTGCCTGAAGATGATCGTCATCCCGCTGGTGGTGTCCTCGCTACTTTCGGGAATCATCGGCCTGGGAGACATCCGCAAGCTCGGCCGCATGGGCGGCCGCGCGCTCGGCTGGTACCTGATGACGAGCCTGCTCGCGGCGGTGACCGGCCTGCTCCTGGTCAACATCGTCCGGCCGGGTGTTGGACCGCAGATCGCCCTCCCCACATCGGCCAGTGCACCCGAGGCCAAGTCCTTCTGGCAGATGCTCGACGGGATGATCCCCTCGAACCCCATCGCGGCCGCGGCGAACTTCGAGCTGATCCAGGTGTTGTTCTTCACGATCCTGTTCGGCTGTTTCACGCTCGCGGCCAAGCAAGAGTATCGGGAGGTCATCGGCAAGGTCGCCAACGCGGTATTCGAGATCATGATGAAACTGACGCTGGCGATCATCGCCATCGCCCCGATCGGGATCGGCGCGCTGATCGCGACGCTGGTGGCGACCACCGGACCGGAGCTCTTCACCAAGCTGATCGGCTACTTCCTGACCGTTCTCGGGGCGCTGCTGTTGCATCTGTTCGTCACCGTGCCGGCGTTGTTCTGGTTGATTACCCGGCGTAATCCGTACAGGGTCATGCGAGCGATGGTGCCCGCCATGCTGACGGCGTTTTCGACCGC
>WVWW01000112.1:0-6922 GCA_011773795.1 Acidobacteriota bacterium | reverse complement strand
GTCGTCCTCGGGCACGCTGCCGGTCACGCTGGAGCGCGTCGAGAACGGCGTCGGCGTCTCGAACAAGGTCAGCAGCTTCGTGCTGCCGATCGGGGCCACGGTCAACATGGACGGCACCGCGCTCTACGAGTGCGTCGCGGTGATCTTCGTCTCCCAGCTCTACGCGGCGGCCAACCCCGACTTCACGCTGACCTTCGCCAACCAGCTGATGATCGTGTTCCTGGCGTTGATGGTCAGCATCGTTCGAGGCGATCGGGCTGCCGATCGAGCTGACCGGCGTTCTGTGGGCCGTCGATCGTCCGCTCGACATGTGCCGCACGGTGGTCAACATCTGGAGCGACACGATGGGCGCAACCGCGATCGCGCACCACGAGAAGGAAATCGACGAATCGGTGCTGTTCCGGCCCGCCGCCTGAGGCGATGCAAACGGTCATTCTCACAGCCAAGGAAGTCCGGCAGCTGATGCCGATGGCCGACTGCATGGAGTGGGTCGCCGGCGCGCTCGAGAAGTACTCCACGGGAAGATCGGTCAACCCGCTACGTCGGGGCGTCCTCATCCCGGATGGCCGCGGCCTGGTCGTTTTGATGCCGGGCTACCTGAGCCAGCCCGAGGCGTTGGGGCTCAAGGCGGTCACGATCTTCCACGGCAATCACGGGACCGAGTTGGACTCGCATCAGGGTGTGGTGGTGCTGTTCGACACGCAGACCGGTGTGCCGACCGCGATCCTCGACGCCAGCGAGGTCACGGCGATCCGCACCGCCGCGGCGAGCGGCGTGGCGACGCGGTTGCTGGCGCGCGCGGACGCCGACACGCTGGCCGTGCTCGGCTCCGGCGTGCAGGCGCGCACGCACATCGAGGCGATGCTCGTCGCGAGGCCGGTGACGATTGTCCGCGTGTACAGCCCGAACCGGGAGAACCGCGAGAGGCTCGCGACATGGTTCCGCAGACGCACGGACGCGACCGTCGACGCCGTCGACACCGCGCGCGAGGCCGTCGAGGGCGCGTCGATCGTCTGCACGACGACCTCGGCGAAGGAGCCCGTCGTCGAGGGTGAATGGCTGAGCCCGGGAACACACATCAACGCCGTCGGCGCCTGCATCCCGAAAGCGCGTGAGCTCGACGATGCGGCGGTCGCGAAGGCGCGCATGTTCGTCGACTCGCGCGAGTCGGCAATGAACGAGTCGGGGGACTTCCTGCTGGCGCGCGAAGCGGGGGCGATCGGCGATGACGCGATCGAGGGCGAGATCGGCGAGTTGCTGGCGGGGCGGATCGACGGCCGACGAACCGACGGCGAGATCACGTTGTTCAACTCGCTCGGCATCGCGGTCGAGGATCTCGCGACGGCGCACCATGTACTCGCGCGGGCGCTCGAGCAAGACGTCGGCGCGCGTGTCGCGCTCGGCGGTCTGCGCGATGCCGGCGACTGAGCCCCTGTCCCCCCCGCGGCTCGAGGAGATCGAAGCCGCCGCGGAACGCATCCGTCCGTTCGCGCGACGGACCCCGCTGTTGCAGCTCGACGTCGACGGGCCGGTGGAGATCTGGCTCAAGCTGGAAAACCTGCAGCCGATCGGCTCGTTCAAGATTCGCGGCGCGGCGAGCGCCATGGCCAGGCTATCGAAGGCTGATTTAGCGGACGGCGTCATCACGGCGAGCGCAGGGAACTTCGCCCAGGGGCTGGCGTACTGCGCACGAGAGATGGGCCTCCCTTGTGGCGTCGTCGTCCCGGACAACGCGCCGCGTACCAAGCTCGAGGCCATCGAGGATCTGGGCGGTCGGCTCCAACCCGTCTCGTACGACCGCTGGTGGCGCGCTCTGGTCGAGCACGCCTACCCCGAGCTCGCAGGCCGTTTCATCCACCCCGTCGCCGATCCCGACGTCGTCGCGGGCAACGCGACGATCGGCCTCGAGATCGCGGACGACTTGCCGGACGTGGAGAGCGTCGTCGTCCCGTTCGGCGGCGGCGGTTTGAGCAGCGGGATCGCCTCTGCGCTACGCGCGCGTACCCCGGAAACGAAGGTGTACGCCGCCGAGGTCGAGACCGCCGCGCCGTTCGCCGCGTCACTCGCCGCCGGTGAAGCGGTGGGGATCGATCACCGGCCGAGCTTCGTCGACGGCATCGGGGGCAAGAGCGTCATGAAGGAGATGTGGCCGATGACGAGCGAGCTGCTGGCCGACTCCCTGGTCGTCTCGTTGGATCAGATCGCGGAGGCGATACGACTGTTGGTGCGCCGAGCCAAAACGGTCGCCGAGGGTGCGGGTGCCGCCTCGGTTGCCGCGGCACTGGCGGGGCGCGCCGGTAACGGTCGCGTCGTCTGCGTGATCTCCGGCGGGAACATCGACGCCGACCGCCTACGCACGATCCTCGCCGGCCAAACGCCGGAGTGAATGGTTGGGGTCAGGTCTCACATTGCGTCATCGAAAGCGCAGGAACCCATGGGCAGCCGAGGCGATGACACAATGTGAGACCTGACCCCAGGCTTCTTACTCTGCGGTCAGGTCGCGGTAGATCTTGAGGTAGCGCAACGCCGACTTGGTGTCGCCGGATTGCTCCAGCAGTCGTGCGAGGTTGAAGTACGCGTCGGCGTACTCGGGGTCCGCCTCGACCGTTGCGCGGTAGGTGTCGATCGCATCGCGCCGGCGGCCGAGATCCTCCAGCACGACGGCCAGGTTGAACAACGCGGTCGAGTCGTCGACGCGATCGGCCAGCGCCATGCGGTAGTGCTTCTCGGCCGCTTCCCACTCCCCCGACTCGTGCAGCAGCCGCCCGAGGTTGATCCGCGCGTCCACGTGACGCGGTTCGAGCTCCAGCGCCCGGCGGTAAGCCTCGCGCGCCTGCTCCGGGGCCCCGAGCTCGAGCTCGCCGCCCAGCCGGAACCAGTCCTCCGCGTCGAGCCCCGGCGACTGTCGCTCGGGTGGCTCGACGATCGGCCGGTTGAGCGCTTCGCCCGGCGCCCCCTCGAAGGCCAGCAACGTCTGACCCGACTCCGGCTGCCAGGCGCGCCCGGAGCGCTGGACCACGATGCGGCTGCCGTGCGCGGAGATCTGAACGGAAGAAAGAGAACCGTCGGCGGGGAGTTGTTGCTTGAGCCGGTTGAGCGCCGTCCGCACGCGTTGCGGTGGGATGCGCTGGCTGAGCAACCCCTTGGCCGTGCGCAACAAGACGAGGTCCTGGAAGCCGAAACGATACTCGCCGCGCTGCCCGCGGTCGGGGGCGACAAGACCCGAACGGGCGTAGGAACGAACCTGGCCCACCGACAGGTCGAGCATGCGGGCCACGTCCTTGACGCTGTACCCCTTCATTCCAACGCAAGAGGGTACCAGGTTTTCAGTCGGGTTTCGCTACCGAGGAGCCGCGGTTAGCCCTTCGCGCGCGAGCGCTTCTTCGCGGATGCGCGCTGGGCGCGCTTTGCGGGTTTCCGGCCGGATGCGCTTTTCTTCTCGAGGCTGGCCTTGAGGGCCTCCATCAGGTCGATCACCTGCGCCTTCGGCTCCTCGGCCGGCGCCTCGGTGATCTCCTTGCCCTGGACCTTCTGCTCGATCAGCTTGAGCGTGCGCTCGCGCACCTCGTCGCCGTACTGCTCCGGCTTGAACTCGTCGGAGATGCCCTGCTCGATGATCTGCAAAGCGAGCTTGAGCTCGTCGTTCTTGACCGTCGCGTCGCCCAGCGGAACCTCGCCGATCGAACGGATCTCGTCCGAATAGCGCAGCTGTTGCATCACCAGCCCGTCCTCGAACGGCCGCACCAGCACGAGGTACATCTTCCCGCGTGCAGCGTACTTGGCCAGCGCGGAACGCCCGCTCTTCTGGAGCGATCGCGAGAGCAGCTTGTAGGCCCGGTCGCCGCCCTTGTCCGGGCCGAGGTAGTAGGCCTTCTCGAAGTAGATCGGGTCGACCTCGCTGGTGGGGATGAACTCGGTGATCTCGATGGACTGCGTCGACTTTTCCTGCAGGGTCTTGAGCTCTTCTTCATTGAAGAGCACGTACTGGCCCTTCGAGAACTCGTAGCCCTTGACCATGTCCTTGCGGGCGACCTCGTCGTTATCCTTGGGGCAGTAGTACTTTTGCTTCAGTCTCGTGCCGCACTTGCCGTGCAGCATGTTGAAGCGGATTCCCGTGGAGGATTCCCCGGAGGAATAAATCTTCGTCGGGATGGAGACCAACCCGAATGAGATCGTGACGGATGCGATGGCTCGTGCGCTCATGGCGGCGGATCGTAACATAAGGCTCGATACCGACCCCGGCAACGGGGCGAACGTAGAACAAAAGCCGTGGCGAAGAAGAAAACCAGCAAAAAAAAGGGCAAAAAGGACCAACTGAAGGCTTACCGGGCCAAGCGCTCGCCGGGGAGGACCCACGAGCCGTTCGGCGCCGGCCCGCCCCGTCCACGCTTGTTCGTGATCCAGAAGCACGACGCCTCACACCTGCACTACGACCTGAGGTTGGAGATGGAGGGGGTGTTGCAGTCGTGGGCCGTCCCCAAGGGACCCAGCCTCGACCCCGAGGTCAAGCGGTTCGCGGCGCTCGTCGAGCAACACCCGATGGAGTACGCCGACTTCGAGGGCATCATCCCGGCGGGTGAGTACGGAGCGGGCGCGGTCGTGCTGTGGGACCGCGGGCGCTGGGAGCCGATCGACCATTCCCCCGAGGACGGCCTGCGCGACGGCAAGCTGCTGTTCGACCTCCACGGCCACAAGCTGCAGGGCCGCTGGACCCTGTTCCGGCTGAAGAAAGCGAATGAATGGCTTTTGGTCAAGAAACCCGACGCCTACGCCGACCCGGACAAGGAAGTCGACGAGACATCGATCCTCTCGGGGCTGACCGTCCAGGAGCTCAAGGCCGGCGTCAACCCGGCGGCGAAGATGCGCAAGAAGCTCGCGCGGATGAAGGCGCCGAAGGGCGGTCCCTCGATCCGCGAGGCCGGGCTGATGCTCGCGCAGGTCGAGCTCGTGCCGTTCACGCGCAAGGGCTGGCTGTTCGAGCTCAAGTACGACGGCTACCGGTTGCTCGCCGCGCGCGACGGGAGCAAGCCGCTCCTGCGCTACCGCCGCGGCTCCGACGCGACCGCGGTGTTCCCCGAGATCGCCGCGGCGGTCGCCAAGCTGCCCTACGAGTCGTTCCTGCTCGACGGCGAGGTCGTGGTGCCGGACGAGCAGGGTCACCCGAGCTTCTCGGGGCTGCAACAACGCGCGATGCTGTCGCGCCCGCACGACATCGCGCGCGCGACGGTGGAGCGCCCCGCGGTGCTCTACGTGTTCGACCTGCTGACGCTCGAAGGCCGCGACCTTCAATCGTTGCCGTTGAAGAAACGCAAGGAGCTGCTGCGCGAGGTCCTGCCGATGTCGGGAGCGTTGCGCTACAGCGATCACATCGAGCAGCAGGGCGAGGCCATGTTCCAACAAGTTCGCGAGATGGGCCTGGAGGGCATCGTCGCCAAGCGTTCGGCCTCTTCGTATCAGGACGGCCGTTCCTCCGACTGGTTGAAGATCCGCAGCGACCGGACGGGCGCATTCGCGATCGTCGGCTACACGCAGCCGAAGCGCGGCCGCGCAGGGCTCGGCGCGCTGCACGTCGCCTGCCACGACGGATCGGCGCTGCGCTACGCCGGACGCGTGGGAACGGGATTCGACGACAAGGCGTTGAACGAGCTGCGCGACGATCTGGACGCGTTGAAGCGGGACGATCCGCCGTGCGAGGGCGAGTTGCCTACGGGGGAGGACCACCGCTGGGCGGAGCCCGAGCTGATCTGCAACGTGCGTTACAAGGAGTGGACCGGCGCGGGTCACCTGCGCCACCCGGTGTTCCTCGGCCTGCGCGACGACATCGCGCCCGAGGACTGTGTCGCCGACGACATGGAGCGCCCCGAGGAGCCACCGCCACCACCCGCTCCGCCGGAGCCGGAGCGGCGCGTCAGCCTGACCAACCTCGACAAGGTGTTCTGGCCCGAGGAGGGCTACACCAAGGGCGACCTGATCGAGTACTACCGATCCATCTCGCCGTGGCTGCTCCCGTACCTGGAGGACCGCCCCGTCGTGCTGACGCGCTACCCCGACGGCATCGAGGGCAAGAACTTCTATCAAAAGGATGCGCCGGAGTGGACGCCCGACTGGGTCCGTACCGAGTCGATCTGGAGCGAGTCGACGCAGAAGGCGATCCGTTACTTCGTCTGCGAGGACGAGGAGAGCCTGCTCTACCTGGCCAACCTCGGCACGATCCCGCTGCACCTGTGGTGCTCGCGCGCGTCGAGCCTGCAGCAGCCCGACTGGTGCATCCTCGACCTCGACCCCAAGGGCGCGCCGTTCGAGCACGTCGTCAAGATCGCTCTCGCGATCAAGAAGCTCTGCGACGAGCTCGGCATGCCCGCCTTCGTCAAGACAAGCGGATCGACCGGGCTGCACATCCTGCTGCCGCTCGGACGTCAGGTGACCTACGACCAGTCACGTGCGATGGGCGAGCTGCTCGCCCGGATCATCTGTAACGAGCTGCCGAAGATCGCGACCGTGACGCGCTCACCCGCGCGCCGCGGCGGCAAGGTCTACGTCGACTACCTGCAGAACCGCCACGGACAGCTGCTGGTCTCGCCCTTCTGCGTGCGTCCGCTGCCCAAGGCGCCGGTGTCGGCACCGCTCTCATGGAAGGAAGTCAACCGCGGGCTGCACATCGAGCGCTTCACGATGGAGAACATGGTCAAGCGCATGCGCCGGCTGAAGAAGGACCCGTTGCGCGACGTGCTCGACACCGAGCCCGACCTGCTGTCCGTGCTCGAGAAGCTGCACGGGATGTTGTAGAGGCTTAGTACCGCCAGCTCGTCAGATCCGCGCCCTCGGGCGCCGACTCCTCGATGCGCTTCAGGATCTTCGGCACGTACATCGTGTTGTAGCGCAGCCGCGAGATGTGGTTGCCGTTCTCGTGGTCGCCGTTCCA
>WVWW01000191.1 GCA_011773795.1 Acidobacteriota bacterium | reverse complement strand
CGGTAGAGGTAAACGCCGGGACGCTCCGGAAGCCGCTCGAGCTTGTCCTTCAGATCCGGGCGCATGCTACAGGCCGGCCTTGCGGATCGCGTCCCAGTAGCTGTCATCCTTACGAAAGTGCAGGTGCGCCAAAGGGAGATCCCCGAAGGAGTGCTGGATCTTGGCGAACAGGTCGGGACGGCGTGCGAAGCCCTCGGCCACGAAGGGCAGGTTGCCGATCAACTCCGAGAGCGCGCGCACGCGTTCGACGCGTTCCACCCGCGCCTCAGCGGATTGGATCAGTCGGAACCCCGCCGCCAGGCGGAAGCGGCCGGCGACACGTTCGCCGGACTCGTAGGTGCCCCGGAAAGGTGTTCCGATGAGTTCGAGGCCCGCCTCGGCTCCGGGCAACACCAGCGACAGGTCGTCACTGAGCACCGTCCCACGCCGATTGCATTCCGACAACGTCGACTTTCCCGCGCCCGACTCGCCGTAGAACAGGTAACCGCGCCCCTCCCACACCGCGCTGGCCGCGTGGATCAACGCCCCGCCCCGCTCGGCCGCCTGCCAGGCGACCGCGGCGCGGATGTAGTTCTCGAGCGCTCGGTGGGCGGGTTCGTGATCGCCACGGGCGAGCATCACGCGACCGCTCCCCCCTGCGGTGTCGAAGATGCCGGCAAGCCGATAGCCGACGAAACGAACGCGTTCCCCGTCGCACTCGAGGTGCACCGGGTTGTCCTCCGCCGTGTCGGGCGGGTCGATGTAGTAATCGCGCGACGCGTCACACACCTCGACGTCAAGCCCACCGTCGAAATCGTCGGCAACGAACTTCGCGTAACGCGACTCCATCGTTTCGACCACGCCTCGATCCAGACCACGCAGGCGCAGGGTGATGTCGCCGATTCGGAGGATGAACACCGCGTCGCCGAGCGGGTCGTGCGCGCCCGTGAAGTGTTCCACGCCTGGCGGCTGGATTCTCCGTCTCATCCCGTCACGCCATCAACGCTCGCGTCTGCAGGTAACGCAGACGGTCGCGGAACTCGGCGGCCCGTTCGAAATCGAGCTTCTTGGCCGCCACGTACATCCGTTTTCTGGTCGCGCTGATCTCTTCCTCCAGAGCCTTCTGGTCTTCGAAGATCTCGTCGTCAGCCTCCGTCGTCAAGGGCACGGTGGAATAGTCGGCCTCGACCGGAGAACCCATCAACTCGTCGATGGCCCGCTTGACGGTTTCCGGTGTGATGCCGTGCTCCTCGTTGTAAGCCTGCTGGATCTCGCGCCGGCGCTGCGTCTCGTCGATGGCACGGCGCATCGACCCGGTGACCCTGTCCGCATACAGGATCGCCATCCCCTCGACATGGCGTGCGGCACGCCCGATCGTCTGGATCAACGAGCGTTCCGACCGCAGGTAGCCCTCCTTGTCGGCATCGAGGATCGCCACCAGGGAGACCTCGGGCAGGTCGAGCCCCTCGCGCAGCAGGTTGACCCCGACCAGCACGTCGAACTCGCCGAGCCGCAGGTCGCGGAGGATGCGCACCCGGTCGAGCGTCTGCACCTCCGAGTGCAGGTACTCGACACGCACACCGAGCTCCTTGTAGTACTCCGTGAGGTCCTCGGCCATACGTTTCGTCAGCGTCGTGACCAGCGTCCGCTCGCCCTTCTCGGCGCGTTGTCGGATCTCGGCGAGGAGGTCGTCGACCTGTCCGTCGATCGGGCGTACCGCGACCAGCGGGTCGAGCAATCCCGTCGGGCGCACGACCTGCTCGACGACCCGTCCGCCGGCGAGCTCCAGCTCGATCTCGCCGGGCGTCGCCGAGACGTAGACCGCCTGACCGCGCCGTTCCTCGAACTCCTCCTGGCGCAGCGGGCGGTTGTCCAGCGCGGAGGGCAGACGAAACCCGTGCGCCACGAGCGTCTCTTTTCGCGAGCGGTCGCCGTAGTACATCCCTCGTAGCTGCGGTAGCGTCACGTGGCTCTCGTCGATCACGATCAACGTCTCCGGCGTGAGGTAGTCCATCAACGTCGGCGGCGGCTGACCGGGCTCCGAGTTCGTCAGGTGGCGCGAGTAGTTCTCGATGCCGTGGCAGTAGCCCACCTCCATCATCATCTCGAGATCGAAGTTGGTCCGCTGGTGCAAGCGCTGCGCCTCCAGCAGCTTGCGCTCCGATTCCAGCTGGCTCAGCCGCTCGGTGAGCTCGCCGCGGATCGCCTCGATCGCCCGGATCTGCTGGTCCCGCGGCGTGACGTAGTGCGAGTTGGGGTAGATCGGATGCCGCTGGATCGTCTCGAGGACCTTCCCGCGAACCGGATCGAACCGTGCCAGAGACTCGATCTCGTCGCCCCAGAACTCCAGCCGTATTCCCTCTTCGAGGTACGACGGCCAGATCTCGACCGTGTCGCCGCGGACGCGGAACCCCCCGCGGCGCAGGTCGGTGTGGACGCGCTCGTACTGGATCTCGACCAGCTTGCGCAGCACGGCGTCGCGGTCGAACCGGCCACCGCGCTCGAGCAGTAACATCATGCCGTGGTACGCCTCAGGCGAGCCCAGCCCGTAAATGCAGGACACGCTGGCCACGATCAGAACGTCGTTGCGCTCGAACAGCGCGCGCGTCGCCGCGTGACGCATGCGGTCGATCTCCTCGTTGACGGTGGCTTCCTTTTCGATGTAGGTGTCGGACTGCGGGACGTAGGCCTCCGGCTGATAGTAGTCGTAGTAGGAGACGAAGTACTCGACGGCGTTGTCCGGGAACAGCCGCTTGAACTCCTGGTAGAGCTGCGCGGCCAGCGTCTTGTTGGGCGCCAGCACGAGTGCCGGTCGCTGCACGCGTTGGATCAACGACGCGATGCTGAACGTCTTGCCCGAGCCGGTCACGCCGAGCAGCACCTGATCGGCCAGACCCTCGTCGAGCCCCTCGGCCAGGGCCGCGATCGCCCCGGGTTGATCGCCCGTCGGCGAGAAATCGGACTTGAGCTCGAAACGTCTCAACGTTGCACCCGGTGGGGACTCTGTGTCCGGGAGACTCTTGTGTCCGGGAGATTCTTGTGTCCGGGAGATTCTAATGAAGAACTGTTCTCGTCGCACAAAAGGAGCTATGCTTTGACTCGGGTCGCGATTGAGACTCCCGGGGGCCGCCGAGGAGATTTGCCGTCATGTCCCGTCTCCGACCGTTCCTCCGTACCCACTGGCGTGGGAGTCTGATCGCCGGAGGAACCCTGCTCGCAACGCTCGTCGGCGCCTCGATGGGTTATTTCATGCGGCTCGACCTCCCCGATGTCCGCGCGCTCGAGGACTACAACCCGCCGGTGATGTCGCGAGTCCTTGCCGTCGACCATTCCACGGTGGCCACGTTCGCCGAGCAGCGCCGCGTCCTGATCGACTACCACGACATCCCGGTCCCGTTTCAGCAGGCGTTGATCTCGATCGAGGACTCCAACTTCTACCGTCACACCGGGATCGATTTCCGCGGGATCGCGCGCGCGGTCATCAGCGACGTGCGCAAGATGCGCCTGGCGCAGGGCGCCAGCACGCTGACCCAGCAGCTCGCCCGGAACCTGTTCCTGCACCCCAAGAAGACGATCACGCGCAAGGTCCAGGAAGCCGTCCTGGCGCTCGAGATCGAGCGCCAGTACACGAAGCAGGAGATCCTGCGCTACTACTGCAATCAGATTTACATGGGTCACGGGCGCTACGGATTGGAAGCGGCCTCGCGCTATTACTTCGGCAAGCCCGCGCGCGAGCTCAACCTGGTCGAATCGGCGACGATCGCCGGCCTGATCCAGCGCCCCGAGGCGCTGAGCCCGTTCAAAAACGCCGAGCGCTCGCTCGCGCGGCGCAACCACGTCCTGAGCCGGATGGTGATCGAGGGATTCATTTCGGAGGACGAGGCCGAAGCCGCACGGGAGGAGCCGATCGAGACCTCGCCGCTGCGCCGCGTCGAGAACCCCGCGCCCTACTTCGTCGAGAACGTACGCCGCTGGTTGCAGGACAACTACGGCAGCTCGAGTCTGTACAAGGAAGGTTTCGAGGTGCGCACGACACTCGATCCCGGGCTTCAATTCGCGGCGAACGAGGCGATGGACCTCGGTCTGCGGAGCCTGGACAAGCGTCAAGGATGGCGTGGGGTCTCGGAGCGCGTTGCTGAGGACGAGGACACGGAGACGTGGGAACCGGCCTCGTGGAAGATGGGGTTCGAACCGGGTCACGTCGTCGATGCGGTCGTGACCGGCGTGGACAAGAACGCCATCGACCTGCGCATCGGCCCCTACTCGGCGAGGCTTACGTCCGACGCCTTCGCCTGGACGAAGATCGATCAGCCGAGTGCTCTGGCCACGCGCGGCGATGTGCTGCGCGTGCGGCTCGACGCGATCGACGAGGAGCAGCTCGTCGTCACGGGCACCCTGGACCAGGAACCCGCGGTCGAGGCGGCGCTCGTCGCGATCGACCCCTCGACCGGCGAGATCCGCGCGCTGGTCGGCGGGTTCGACTTCGAACGCAGCGAGTTCGACCGCGTCACCCAGGCCCAGCGCCAGACGGGTTCCGCCTTCAAGCCGCTGGTCTACGCCGCCGCACTGGACCAGGGTTGGAGCCTGGGCGACCGCATCCTCGACGAGCCCACGGTGTTCCTGAGCCGGCGCAGTCCCGACCCCTACCAACCGGAAAACTACACGAACACCTATTACTCCACCGTCACGTTGCGCAAGGCGATGGAGAAGTCGGCCAACATCGCGACCGTGAAGCTGCTCAACGAGATCGGCTACGACGCGGTGATCGACACGTCGCGTCGCCTCGGGATCCGCAGCGAGCTCCAGCCGTTCCCCTCGCTCGCGCTCGGCGCGTTCGAGATCAGCCTGCTCGAGCTGACCAGCGCCTACGGCGCGTTCGCCAACCAGGGAGTGCTCGTCGAACCGCACCTGATCAGCGAGGTCTACAACCGAGACTCGGCGCTGGTTCAGCGCTTCGAACCGGGCGTTCGCGACGCCGTCAGCCCGCAGATCGCCTACCTGATGAACCGGGTCCTGGAAGGCGTCATCACGGACGGCACCGGTCGCGGCGCGAAGGGGCTGGGAAAGAGCATTGCCGGCAAGACCGGCACGACCGACGACAACACCGATGCCTGGTTCGTCGGCTACACGCCGGATCTGGCCGTCGGCGTCTGGGTCGGTTTCGACGAACCGCAGAGTCTGGGCGACCGGGAGACCGGGGCGCTCGCCGCGCTACCGATCTGGCAGGCGTTCATGGAGCGCGCGATCGAGCTTCTCCCGCTGCGCGAGTTCGCGGTCCCGCCCGGCGTCACGATCGTGACGATCGATCGCGAGACCGGGCTGCGCGCCGACCGTCGGGCCGGTTGCGACCACCTGATCAGCGAGGTCTACCTGCGCGGCACGGAGCCGACGGAGTACTGCTCCGTCGAGCACCACGACCTGCTGCACTTCCCCTACCCGTTCCAACGCTTCAAGCTGAACGAGCAGGGCGAATTGATGGTGCCCGACGACCGCTTACGCGAGATCCTCGACGACGAGATTTCCGTCTTCTTGATCGACAACGGTCGCCGGCTCGAGACGCTCACGGAAGCGGGCCTCTTCAGCATCGGGCTCGCGATTCAGCCGCCCGAGGGACGGGAACCGCTCCCCGCCTGGGTCGTCGAGCGCTTCGATACGACCGAGTGGAACGGCCTCGACGGGCGCCGGGCCCAGGTGATCTGGCTGCGACGCTAGAGACCCGTCCGGGCCGTTCCGAACAATCCCGGCGGCGCGAGCGCCCGTTCCGCGTCCCCGATCCGCCCGTGACGCGTCCAGCTCGTGGACAGGTATTTCCAGCAGCGCAACGCGGTGCTCCGCTGGGTCTCCCGGGCGCTCCTCGAGCCCGGTTCGAGCTTGACGCCGAAACGCTGCTCGAACCCCGCGACCAAAGCGGCGTCCAGCTCGCTTTTTTCCGGCTCCCGCCCGAGCGCCTCCGCCAAGCCGGCGAAGCTAGAACCGTCTGCGGGCGCCCCGATCGCCCCGCCGAGCCTGGCGGCATCGAGACGGATCGGGATCGAGCCGTGCTGGAGGAACGCCTCGCGTCGCCTCATCTGCGCGGAACCGATCAGCTTGCGGCCCGCGTACAGGAGCTCGTGGCTCGACGGCACGTTGAAACAGACCGGCCCGTCGGCTGATCGCTCGCCCGGCGTGTGGTTCGCCGTCGACACGTCCGCGCCGAGTCGCTCCAGCGCGTGCCGCAGCGCCTCCGAGATCGCCCGGTACGTCTCCAGGACGCCGCCGTCGAAAGGGGGCCGATCCAACCGGCCGACCACACAGTAGGTCCGCTCGTGTTCGTGGAGTACGGCCTGGCCGCCCGTCGGCCTGCGCACCAGGTCGATTCCCTCCGCCGCGAGGTACGCGGGGGCGTGACCGGATTCGGCGGACTGGCCTTTTCCCAGTGACAGCGTGGGCGGACGCCAGCCGTAGAGCCGGAGTGTCGGGGGCGCGTCGCGCCCCTCCTCTTGGAGGCAGGCGTCGAGCAGCGACTCGTCGACGGCCATGTTGGTCGCGCCGTCGGCATCGGGCTCGATCAGCAGCCTCCACACGCCCGACGCTTCAGTCGGCTTGTGGACCACTCGCGGTGGGCGCTCCCTTGGGCGTCGCCTTGCGTCGGAAATCTGCCGACTTGAGGCCGTACTTGCGCAGCAGCCGCTGGAGCGCGGAGCGCAGCATCCCGGCGGAGCGTGCGGCCGCGGTGACGTTGCCGCGCTCCCAGCGCATCAACGCGGTCAGGTAGGCGCGCTCGAACTCCGCAACGACCATCCCCTTGGCCTCACGGAACGGCCGCGATGCAAGATCCTCCCCGTTCTGTGTCGGCGTCGTCGCTCCGTCGTCGCGAACGGTCTTCGGCAAGTGCGGCAGGTCGATCAACCCGTCGGCCAGGATCGCGGCGTGTTCGATGGCGTGCCGCAGCTCACGGACGTTGCCCGGCCAGTCGTAGGCTTCGAGGCGATCCAGTGCGGCCGCCGACAGACGCAACGGCGCAAGCTGGTTGACGTGCCCGATCGAGCGGACGAAGTGCATCGCCAGCGGGGCGACATCCTCCAGGCGCTCGCGTAACGCCGGGATCGATAAACGAGTCTGCGCCAAACGCGATGCCAGCGGCCGTGGTATCCGCGCCTGCTCGATCGCTTCGTCGACTGACAAGGTCGATCCGCTCACGATCCGCAGGCCGGTCGGGTTCGTCTCCCCGACACGCAAGACCCAACGCTGCAATCGCTCGGAGACTTCGGGACGGAGCAAGGCCGGCTCGACGAGGTAGAGCGTGCGTCGCGATCCGCCTTCGTGGAACCCCAGCACGCGCTCTTCCCAGCCTGCGATCTCGAGATCATCCGCCTCGAGCACCACGAACGGATCCCCGCGCTTCGCGGTGAGTTGATGCAGCCAGCGCGCAGACCGTTTCTTGCCGACTCCCCGCTCACCCTCGATCCAGACCGTCTCGTGGATCGCGGAGAGTCGCTCGAGCCGCTCACGGATGGACTCCAGCGCCGCGCTGCGGCCGACGAGCCCGCCGAACCCGGCGCGATCACGGCGTTCCTGCTGCAGGTCCGCGTGTCGTTCGCGCTGGAGCGCGAAAGAGGCGGAGCGCTTGAGCACGAGATCGAGCTGAACGTCTCCGTCGTCCAACGCCAGCAGATCGTCGGCGCCGCGGTCGAGCCAGGTCGAGCCGGTCGACGTCAACTCGGCCGCCGTGGCGAACACCGCCACGACGACGGGACGCCGGCGCCAGGTCTCACATTCGCCGATCAACTCGCCCGGGGCAACCAGAAGCAAATCGACGTCATGGCTACGGGCCCAGGTGGAGGCGTCCGAATGGGAAACCGCCCCGCGAGCTTCGATTTCGTGGGCGGCCAGGCGGTCCTGCAGCCGCGCCCGGATCGCGGCATCACGGTCGACCACCAGCGCGGTCAGGCGTCCCATGCGGCCCCCCATCTACCGGCGCACGGACAGCCCTCCGGGCCGACCGGCCGGTCTGTTCAACGGGAGTATACCCGGTCAGGGCGACGCGGCCTCGGAGTTCCCCATTCTGTCGGTTTTTACTCGGAAACGGCGCCGCTGAGCTGCGTCACCCGTTCCGCGACATCGCGGAATCCGGGATCGAGTTGGTGCAGGTCGCGGAATAGGTCCAGCGCGCTGCCGGTGTCGCCGCTGGCGAGCAGCACGTCAGCGAGGTCGTAGCGCAGATCGAAGGCCCCCGCATTGCCATCGTCGATCGTGTCGAGCGCCTGCCGGTACCAGTTCGCCGCCTGATCCAACTGGTCGAGCTCCCGGCAACAGAGGGCCAGCATCACGCAGGACTCTTGGAACAGGTCCGCGCTCTTGGCACTGATCCGGAACTCGGCGACGGCAGCGTCGACAAGGCCCATCTCCTTGTAGCCGATGCCCAGGTCGTAGTGCGTGCGATAGTCGTCCGCGCCGACCTCCTGCTCGACTCGCTCACGAAACGCGGCGAACACTTCGTCCAGGCTCTCCTCGCTCTCGGAGCTGGGAGCATCCAGCGGGTCGTCGTCGAACAGCTCGTCGTCGAGTGCCGCGGCGATCGCGCTGAGATCGTCGTCTTCCTGGCCATCGCCGATGTCAGGCAGCGGCTCGAAGCGCATGGCCGCTTCGGTTCCGCGGGAGTCGGCGGCCTCTTTGGGCTGCTCGGCAACGGGCGCGGCGGCCTGCGGGGGTTCGGCGACCTTTTCGGGATCCGCGACCGGCACGGGCGCGGCAACTTCCTCCGGTTCGGCCAGCGTCACCGCAGGCTCCTCGACGGGGGCCACGTCGATCGCGGGCTCCTCGTCGGTATCGTCGGCGTCCTCGTCCTCATCCATCGCGTCGAAGTCGATCACCGCGTCGCCGCCGCTCGGTTGTACGGCGGGAGCCGTCTCGAGGACAGGCGCGGGGGTCGGGGCTTCCACCGCCGGAGTGGCCCGTGGCGCCGACTCGTCCGCGAACAAGTCGAGCGCCGCCAGGATCTGACGCGTTTCCGGATCGATCCCGCCGAGTTTGTCGGCCTCGGCAGCGGCCTGCTGGCCGACCTCGAGCCGTCCGGCAGCACGCCGCGCCAGGGCGAGCTTGACCAGCGCCTGCCCCAGGGCAGCTTGCTGCGAGGTTCCCCGCAGCAACGTCACGAGGTGCTGGTTCGCCTCGAGGTGTCCCGGGAAGCGTTCGATGACCTCGTAGATCTGATCCATCGCCTGCGTGAGCAGACCGTATTTCTCCAGGATCTCGGCTTGCGTCATGCGACCGGAGACGAACTCCTCATCCGCGCGTGACAGCGGAACGGCCGGGGCCTCGAACTCGATCGGGACGTCCTTCGCAGGTTCCGCCTCGGGGGTGGCAGGTATCGCCTCTTCGTCTTGTCCCGGTTCCGGCTCGGCCGCCTGGACGGTGGCGGATTCCGGCGCGGCCTCCGCCGGTGGCCGCAGCTCGTCGAGGCGGCCCTGCGCCTCCTCGGCTTCGGCGTCCATGTCCCTGGTCTTGTAGGCCCCGACGAGCTGCTCGAGCACCCGGACCTGTACGCTCTCGTCGCCCTGTTCGTCGGCCAAGGCGAGACGCCATTCGAGCGCCGGAAGCAACGGCGCGTCCGTCCAAGTGGGCCAGGCATCGAGCAGGGCCAACAACCGGGTGCGATGAGGTTCCGCTTTCCACCGCTTCAACGCCGGTTCGATGCGGGACCACCAACCTGCCTGTCCGTCCTTGCGATCGTGGAAACGCGCCAGCGTCGAGAACGTCTCGTCGGGCAGCTCGTGGGCCCGCCCCGCGGCGAACAGGGCGTCCGCCTTTTCGGTGTGCCCGTTGACCTCGTACAAGGCCAGCAGCTCGGCGACGAGCGCGATCGCCGCTTCCGGCTTCGCCACCTCCTCTTCGAGCAGTTTCTGCGCTTCCTCGTCCCGCCCGGTCTCGGTCAGGCATGCGATGAGTCCGGAGATCACCTCGGGCCGATCGGCGACCAGCTCGCTCGCCCGGCGGAACGCCTTCTCGGCATCTTCCGGCTTGCCGGACTCGAGGAGCCTCTGGCCCAGCTCGACGAGGTCACCTGCGGCCTCCTCGGTCTCTCCGGCGGCGGCCCGTGTCTCCGCCAAACGGACTCGGTGGCGCGGATCGTCCGGCTCGGCATCGACCAGCCGCTGGTAGACCTCCTTGGCCCCGGCGAAGTCTTTCCCGTTGAGTAGCAGGTCCGCCGCGCGCAGGTAGTAGCTACGCGCCTCGGCGGGATGTTCCTGGCGAACGTAGAGATCGCCCAGCCCGACCAGGGCCTCGGCGGATTCCGGGGTCAGGCGCAGGATCTTCTTGCGGATCGCGATCGCCTTGGGATAGAAGCCCTGGCGGCAGAACTGATCGGCAATCCGCGCGTAGTAGGGAACCGCCTTCTCCGGGTTCCCCGAGGCGACGATCGCGTCGCCGACCCGGTTCACCGTCAGGAGATCGCCGTTGCACGTTTCAACGACGCGGTCAAACTCAGCGATCGCCTCGGCGACTTTGCCCGCCTTGAGCAGTTTCTCGCCGGCGGCCAGAGACCGCTTTGAATCCGAGCCCATTCCAACCCTCGCCGGGATCTACCCGGCCCGCGTTACCGTACCCGGCGTTCGCGGATGCGGGCCTTCTTACCACGCAGTCCCCGCAGGTAGAAGAGCTTCGCCCGGCGCACACGACCGTGGCGCACGACGTCGATCTTCTGCACGTTGGGCGAGTGCAGCGGGAAGACCCGTTCAACCCCGATCCCACCCGAGGTCTTGCGCACGGTGAAGGTCGCCTTGAGACCCTCCCCACCCTTCCGGGCGATCACATCGCCCTCGAAGACCTGGGTGCGAGACTTCTCACCCTCGACCACCCTGACGTGGACACGCACGCGGTCGCCCGAGCGAAACTCGGGTAGTTCCGGTTTGAGCCCTTCCGCTTCGATGCTACGAATCACGTCCATGTTTCCGTCCTCGCCTCGCGCGTCAGCAGCGCCTGTGTTGCCCGTCTCCTTCTAGCAGATCGGGCCTCTTTGTTCTCGTCGCCTCTCGAGCCTTCTTCTCGCGCCAGCGAGAAATGGCTCCGTGGTCACCCGAGAGCAAGACTTCCGGCACCGCCCTCCCGCGAAACTCGGGGGGTCGGGTGTAATATGGGGAGTCCAACTGCCCTCGGGCAAATGAGTCTTCCTCGGCCGCCTCTTTGCGGCCCAAAACCCCGGGAATAAAGCGCGAAACGGCGTCGATCGCCACCATCGCCGGCAGCTCGCCACCCGTCAGCACCATATCCCCGATGCTCAGCTCCTCGTCGGCGAGCCCCTCCCGGACCCGCTCGTCGACCCCCTCGTAGCGCCCGCACAGCAGGATCAGCCGCTCGAAACCGGCCAACCTGCGGGCCGAATCGTGCGTCAGCCGCCCGCCCTGCGGCGAGAGCAGCACGACCCGTTCAGCCTGCACCGGGTACTCCCGACGGATCCAATCGACCGCGTCGAAGAACGGCTCGGGCCGCAAGATCATACCTCCCCCGCCGCCGTAGGGGGTGTCGTCCACCTGTCGTTGTGCCCCGATTCCCCAGCGCCGCAGGTCGTGCAACCGGATGCCGACCGTGCCGCCGCGGCGGGCACGACCGAGGATGCTCTCCTGGAGCGGTCCGGCAAACAAGCCGGGGAACAGTGTGACGACATCGAAGAGCATCGTTCCTAATCGTCTTCCCGGTTCAGATCCAGCAGGCCTTGCGGCGGATCGATACACACGGTCCCGGCCGCCTCGTCGACGTCGATGACGATGTCCCGGTGGAGCGGAATCAGGACCTCGTCACCGCCATCAGCCTCCACGACCAGAAGATCCGAGCCCGCGGTGGGTTGGATGTCGCGCACCGTCCCGATCCGCCTTTCGGCCGCCAGAACCTCCATCCCGACCAGCGTCGCGTGCCAGTGCTCGAACTCGCCGAGCGCGGGTGCACGATCGCGCGCCACCGCCACCGTGGCGCCGCGCCAGCGCTCGGCCGCGTCGGAGTCGTCGATGCCCTTGAGCTTGAGCACCCACCGATCGCGGTAGGCCTTTTCGTGCTGAACCTCGAAGCGCTCGGCCGCATCCTCGCCGCGCTGCAACCAGACCTCGTCGACCGCGCTCCATCGCGCGGCACCGCCCGCCGCGACGCGGACCGTCAACTCTCCGCCGCGCCCCCGGTGACCGTGGACCCGGCCCATGGCGAGTAGCTCCGGCACGGGATCACTCGACGATCTCGAAGTCGATGCGTCGATCGATCTTGAGTCCGGCGGAAGCGAGGATCGTTCGCACCGAACGCGCGGTTCTTCCGTGCCGACCGATGACCTTGCCCAGATCGTCGGGAGCCACGCTCAGCTCGTAGAGCGTGCGACCCTCGTCGTCGAATTCGTGGACGGAAACCTGAACGTCGTCCGGCCGGTCGACCAGCGACTTGGCGATCAACTCGACGAGCTCTTTCACGTGGGGCCCCTCGGCCACGATCAGACGGCTTGCGCGTTCTTGGCCTGGATCAGCAAGCGCTTCACGGTCGGCGAAACCTGCGCCCCCTTGCCGATCCAGTCTTCCGTACGCGCGACGTCGATCTTGACCGTCGCGGGGTCCGTGCCGGGATCGTAGGTCCCCAGGTTCTCGATGAAGCGGCCCGTGGGTCGCTTGCGCGAATCCGAGACCACCACGCGATAGAAAGCGCTGTGTTTCGCGCCCATTCGCCGTAGACGAATCTTCAGCACGTGATCCTTCCTCCACCAGCGCTTGCCGCGCCAAACGGCACACTATAGCCCAGTCGACGGGATTGCCCCACCCAGGCCCTAGCGACCGGGCAGCGGGAATGGGAAGCGGCCCTTTTTGCCCTTCTTCGCGCCGGACTGCATCGATTTCATCATCCGCTTCATCTGCGCGAACTGCTTGAGCAAGCGATTGATCTCCGGTGCCGTACGGCCGCTGCCCCTCGCGATCCTACGTTTGCGGCTGGCGTTGAGGATCTGCGGGTAGCGCCGTTCGCGCGGGGTCATCGAGTCGATGATCGCGACGACCCGGACGATCGCCTTGGGGTCCAGGTCGCTCTCCTTGACGTGGCTCATGCCGGGCAGCATCGACACCACGCTGCTGAGCGGGCCCATCTTCTTGAGCATCTTGAGCTGGTCGCGGAAGTCCTCCAGCGTGAACTCGTTCTTGCGGATCTTCTTCTCGAGCTCCTCGGCCTGCTTCTCGTCGACCGCCTCCTCGGCCTTCTCGATCAGGGTGAGCACGTCGCCCATGCCGAGGATGCGGCCGACCATCCGGTCGGGGTGGAACGGCTCGAGCTCGGCGATCTTCTCGCCCAGCCCGACGAACTTGATCGGGACTCCGGTCACGTGGCGGATGGAAAGCGCCGCGCCGCCACGTGCGTCGCCGTCCAGCTTGGTCAGCACGACGCCCGTGATCTCGAGCGCCCGGTGGAACTCTCCCGCGGAGCGGACCGCATCCTGCCCCGTCATCGAGTCGGCGACGAACAGGATTTCACGGGGTTCCAGGCCGGCTTTCAGCCCACGCAGCTCGTCCATCAAAGCGTCGTCGATATGCAGCCGCCCCGCGGTGTCGATCAGCACCGTGTCGAACCCGGACCGGCGCGCCGCCAGGATCCCGGCCTTGGCGATCTCCAACGGGGCCTGCGAGCCGTCGTGCTCGTAGACCTTGAGACCGGCCTGCGTGCCGACCTTGATCAACTGCTCGATCGCCGCAGGACGGTACACATCGGCCGGGACCAGGTATGGGTAACGCCCGTTCTTCTTGAGCCAAGCCCCGAGCTTCGCCGTGGTGGTCGTCTTACCCGACCCCTGGAGGCCGACCAGCAGGATGACCGACGGCGGCTTCCCGGCAAGGTCCAGGTCACCGGCATCGTCCTGGCCGAGGAGCCGCTCGAGCTCTTCGCGGACGATCTTGATGACCTGTTGCCCGGGCGCGAGGCTTTTGAGCACCTCTTCCCCGGCGGCCTTTTCACGGACGGCTCCGGTCAACTCCTTGACCACGCCGAGATGCACGTCGGCCTCGAGCAAGGCCATGCGGACCTCGCGAAGCGTGTCCTTCAACACGGCATCGCTGATCCGGGCCTGCCCGGTCAGTTTCTTGAATGCCCCCTGGAGCCTTTCGGAAAGAGAGTCAAACACGGCGCTACACGGACTTCAGGAGATGACCCATCTTGATCTTCTTGGCCTCGAGGTAGGCGCGATTGCTCTCGCTGGGCGGCAGCTCGATCGGGACGCGCTCGACGAGCTCCAGGCCGTAGCCCTTGAGCGCGACGTACTTGCCCATGTTGTTGGTCATCAGGCGCAGGCGGCGGATCCCCAGGTCGTAGAGGATCTGCGCGCCGACGCCGTAGTTACGATGGTCCGGTTCGAAGCCCAACTCGATGTTCGCCTGAACCGTATCCATCTGATGCGTGTCCTGGAGCTCGTAGGCGCGGAGCTTGTTCGCCAGGCCGATGCCGCGTCCCTCCTGGCGCAGGTACAGGATCGCGCCCTTGCCCTCCTTCGCGATCCGCTCCATCGCCTCGTGCAGCTGCGGGCCGCAGTCGCAGCGCGTCGAGCCGAAGACGTCGCCGGTGAGGCACTGGGAGTGCACCCGCACGAGGACCGCATCGTCCGGCTGGGGGTCCCCGAGGACCATTGCGACGTGCGTCAGGTTCTCCAGCTCGTAGTGGAACGCGTGGATGCGCCAGTTGCCGTTGTCGGTAGGCAACTCGGGGGAGGCCACGCGCTTGACCAGCCGCTCGTTACGCATCCGATAGGCGATGAGATCCGCGATCGAAATCATCTTCAGGCCGTGTTCGCGAGCGAAGGGTTCGAGACGATCGAGGCGGGCCATGGAACCGTCCTCGTTCATGATCTCGCAGATCACGGCCGCGGGACGCAGGCCTGCCAGCCGGCACAGATCGACCGACGCCTCGGTGTGCCCGGCGCGCTTGAGCACCCCACCCGGCCGGGCACGCAACGGGAACACATGCCCCGGCCGCGCCAGGTCCTCGGGCCGCGTTTCGGGGTTGACGGCGAGTCGAATCGTGTGCGCCCGATCGGCCGCCGAGATTCCGGTCGTGATGTCGCGACGTGCCTCGATGGAAACGCAAAACGCCGTGCCCCGGCGGGCGGTGTTCTTTTCGACCATCTCCGAAATCTCGAGTTCGTCGAGACGCTCGGGTGTCATCGGCATGCAGACGAGCCCCCGTCCGTGGGTCGCCATGAAGTTGACGATCTCCGGCGTCACGTCCTCGGCGGCGCAGACGAGGTCGCCTTCGTTCTCGCGGTCCTCGTCGTCCAGCGCGATGATCATCCGCCCCTGGCGGATCTCCTCGATCGCCTCTTCGATGGTTGCAAAGGGGCCGTCCGGTCGCTTGCTCATACGTCGTCCTCGCTGAATCTTGCCCGCGTCAACCTTTCAAGATAGCGCGCCACCTGATCGACCTCCAGGTTCAACCGGTCGCCACGTGACAGGGCACCCAGAGTCGTCTCTTCGAGGGTCACCGGGATCAGCGCGATTTCGAAGCCGGATTCGCGGACTCCGGAAACCGTCAGCGAGACACCCGCGACGGTCACGGAGCCCTTCTCCGGGATGTAACGTAGAAGCGCCGGCGGCGGCAACAGCCAGACTCGGTGGTCCTCCCCGTGGCGCTCGACGGAGTCGACGCTGGCGATGCCGTCGACGTGCCCGCTGACCAGATGTCCCCCGAGCCGGTCCCCCACTCGCAGAGCCCGCTCGAGGTTCACCCGGTCGCCGACGCGCAGCGCGCCGAGCGTGGTACGGTCCAGGCTCTCCGGCATGACGTCGACGGCGAACGCCTCCCCGGACGTCTCGGCGACGGTCATGCACGCGCCGTCGATCGCGACGCTTTCGCCGTGAGCCAACTCGTCGAGGGTCGTGCGGATGCGGAGCCGCTTACAGGCATCCGGCACGCCGTCGACGGCAGTGACTTCACCGATCGTCTGGATCAATCCGGTGAACATCCTCACGCTCCAGCGTCGGGCGCGACCCAACTCCCGAGGACGAGCTGATCCGGTCCCACGGGGAGAACCGTTTCGCGAACGAGCGACCAACCGGCCGACGGTGCCACCACGGTCTCGCCGTCGAACGCCGCGGTGGCTCCACGCGCGCCGAGCGCCAACGGCGCCTGGAACAATGCGGCCCGCTGGGCAAGCCCCTGCGAGAGGAAGTGGTGCAGGGTCGCCCCCCCGCCTTCGACGAGCACGGAATGCACACCACGCTCGGCGAGCTCGCGTAGCACGGCGCCGAGGTCCAGACCGCGCTCGTCTTCGGCGACACGGACGACCGTCGCCACGCCCTCGATCGCGCGGGCCGACGCTTCGGAGCCGTCGGGACCGGTAAACACCAGGACGCTCGCGGGATCGTTGCGTGCAAACAGACGGGCGTCGGGGCTCAGCTCCAGGCTTCGACTCAAGACGGCGACCGGGCGATGCTCTTCCGCGTCATCCAGGCGGATGGAGAGGCGCGGATCGTCGCGTCGCACCGTGCCGGCACCNNATGATCGAGGCGCAGGCGGTGCGCCACGCGACGCGCCGTGGGGCTCGTGATCCAACGCGACTCGCCGCCCGCGGCGGCGAGCTGGCCATCGAGGCTCAGCGCCGCCTTCAGGGTGACCAGCGGAGGGGCCGCACGATGCCGGTGGAGGAACGCGGCATTGATCCTCTCAGCCTCGCTCGCCAGCAGCCCGGTCGCAACGTGGATCCCGGCCGCTTCGAGCGCGGCGAAACCGCGGCCGTCGACCCGCGGATCGGGATCGCGGATCGCCGCGACCACCCGGACCACCCCCGCGGCAATCAGGTGATCCGTGCAGGGGGGCGTTCGGCCGTGGTGGGCGCAGGGCTCCAGGTTGACGTACGCGGTCGCGCCGCGGGCGTTGTCCCCCGCGGCGTCGAGTGCGAGTCCTTCGGCGTGAGGGGTTCCCGCGCCGCGGTGAAGCCCGCAGCCGACGACGGCCCCATCGCGAACGAGCACGCAGCCCACTCTCGGGTTGGGCGCCGTACTTCCTCGTGCTCGGGCGGCCAGCGCCAGTGCCTGGGCCATCCAACGAACATCCTCGCGCGTAAATGCCATGGTACTCAGACCGCCAGCAAGCCTTCGACGTATGCGTCGGGGTCGAACGCCAGGAGATCGTCGAGGCCCTCGCCGACGCCGACGTAACGGACGGGAACACCCAACTTGCGTTGGATCACGAGGGCGACGCCCCCCTTGGCCGTGCCGTCGAGCTTGGTCAGCACGACGCCGGTCAACTCGGCCGCGCGGGTGAACTCCTGGGCCTGCGTGAGTCCGTTCTGCCCGGTGGTCGCGTCGACCACCAGCAGGACCTCGTGCGGCGCGCCCTCGACTTCCCTGGCGGCGATCCGTCCCAGTTTCTCCAGCTCCGCCATCAGGTTGACCTTGGTGTGCAGCCGCCCGGCGGTGTCGACGAGCACCGTATCGATTCCACGACTTGTCGCAGCCTTCAACGCGTCGAACACGACAGCCGCGGGGTCGGCTCCCTCACGCTGCTTGACAAGCTCCGCGCCGGACCGCTCGCTCCAGCGTTCGAGTTGTTCGATCGCAGCGGCTCGAAAGGTATCCGCGGCGACGATCATCGCCTTACGCCCCGCTTCTCGCTCCAGCGCAGCCAGCTTGCCGACCGTCGTGGTCTTGCCGCCGCCGTTGACGCCGACCACGAACACGACGTGTGGCGAGCTCCAGCGTTCGCACGTCTGCTCCTGTCCGAGCGCGGCACGCAGCGTCGATCGAACAGCGGCCACGGCGGACCCATCCGTAGCGGTCTGCTCGCGCACCGCCTCGATCACCTCCGCGGTCAGTTCGGGGCCCAGATCGGCCGCCAGCAGGCCGGCCTCGAGATCCTCGAGCGTCTCCTCGTCGACGGCGGCCTCACTCCCGAGCCCGCCGAGGGTCGAGGCAATGCTCTCGCGAGTGCGCGAGAGACCGCGCGCGAGCTTCTTGAAGATTGAAAGCGCCATTAACCCTGAATGACTTGCATCAACTCTCGTGCCTGGGCCGCGGCGGGACTACCGGGTGAAACGTCAAGGCAGCGGCGCAACGAATCGAGGGCCTGTGCCGCACGCTCGAGACGAAACTCGAGGAACCCCCGCCGATACCAGTAATCACCGTCGGCCCGATACGCCGGCTCGGCGACGATCAACTCATCGAGCGCTTCGTCGAGTTGCCCGACCGACTCCAGCGCCAGCGCCAACTCGTAGTGCGCCTTGAAATAGCGCGGATCAATCTGAACCGCGCGACGGAACTGGTCGATGCTCTTCTCGTCGAGGCCCTGCGAGCGGTAGAGCATTCCGAGGTTCAGGTAGGTCAGCTGGGGCGACGGGTAAGCGGGGTCCTCGAGCGCCCGTTCGTATTGCTGCCGGGCCTCATCGTAACGCTGCTGCTCGGCAAGTGCGACGCCGAGCCAGTTGCGTGCGTCGGTGAGGTACGCGTCGATCGCGAGGGCCCGTGTCAGCTGTTCCTCCGCCTGTTCGAAACGCCCGGCGAGCAACAGGTATTCGCCATAGACCGTGTGCAGTTGCGCGTTGCCTTCGTTCTCGGCCACGACCTCGTGGAGCAACTCGAGGGCGTCGTTCATGCGGCCGGCGTTGCGAAACGAGTCGGCCATGCGGACCTTCTCCGCCGGAGTCAGCGCCTTGGGCTCGGTCGAGACCTGTTTTTGCCCACCCCCGCAGGACACGGAGGCGATGAGGAGCAACGCCACGACCGCGACGACTCGGTTCGAACCGGCTGCAAAGAATCGCATCGTCGTACCCTCCAGGCTGTAGCCTATCAAACCGTCACTCGCAGGATGTCAGTCGCTCCTGAAGAAACGCGAGAGGAAGCCGCCGACACGCGATCGCGGGGCTTCAACCGGTGGCAACTCCGGTGTCTGCCCGTCGAGCAGGGAGCGCGGTGCTTCATTCACCATCGCCCGGGCGCGCGCCTCGCCGATCCAATCCGCACTGACCTCGACGGCTTCCCCCAGCAGCGGGGGGCGCCCGCGCGTGTTGTGAGCGTCGGAGGCGATGACGTGAACCAGCCCCTTGGTGAGGAGCTCCTCGCTGAAATCCCCGACATCAGTGCCGAAAACGCCCAGAATGCTCCCGGACGTGATCTGCCCTGTCGCGCCCTGACGGATCACCGCCTCATAGCGCGACAGATCGTCCTGGAAATAGCGGATGCGCTCGGGGTGCGCGAACACGACCTCGAGTCCTGCCAGCTTCAGCTCGAAGACCAGGTTCTCCAGTTCCACGGGGTACTGGCTCAACGACAACTCGAGTAGCAGCGTGCGTCGGTTGTCCATCAACGTCGGCGCCCGCCCGTCGGCGATCCGCTGGACCAGATCGGGGCAAATGTGAACCTCCGCTCCCGGCTCGACTCGAATCCCGACCCCCTCCGTCGCGAGCCGCGCGCGCAGTTTCTCGACCTCCTGGAGTACCTTCGAACGGTCGTTGAAGAAGAAACCCTCCTTGCAGTGCGGTGTCGCGACGATCGTCTCGATGCCATCGCTCAGGGCCAGCCGGGCAAACTCGACAGCATCATCCTCGGTCTTCACCCCGTCATCGATACCAGGCAGGATGTGCGAATGGATGTCGATCATCTCCGGCGCATCTCGTGCGGCTCGTTCTCGGAGGTGAGTGGCCGCCCCATGAGGCTCTGCAGCGCTTCCCGCGGGTCCTCTTCTTCGTACAGGACACGGTGGACTTCGGTAACGATCGGCATGCGCACCGATTCACGTTGCGCCAGCCGGTAGGCCGACAGCGTCGTGCGAACACCCTCCGCGACCGTTGTGGCGCCGTCGAGGATTGCAGCGAGCGACTCGCCGCGGCCGAGTCGCCGCCCCACGGTGAAGTTGCGCGATTGCGCGTCGGTGCAGGTCAGGACCAGATCACCCAGCCCGGCAAGCCCGGCGAACGTCGCCGGCCGGCCCCCCAGCTTGCTGCCCAGCCGCGTGATCTCGGCCAAACCCCTTGTGATCAACGCCGCGCGTGCGTTTGGCCCCGCGCCGAGACCATCCACGATGCCGGCGGCCAGCGCGACGACGTTCTTCAGCGCCCCACCCAATTGCACGCCGACGGGATCGTCGTTCGTGTACACACGCAACTCCGTAGTCGCGAGTAAACTTTGGATATGGTGCGCCAGTTCCGCGTCGGCCGCAGCGGCGACGAGCGCGGTCGGCTTACCTCGCGCCACATCCGAGGCGAAGGAAGGCCCGGACAACGCCGCGACCGGAAAGGCCTCACCGAGAACCTCCTCGATCACCTCGCAGGGTAGCGCCAGGCTCCTCTCTTCGATGCCCTTCGCCGCGGCGATGACGGGAGTCCCGGGGCTAACGGCGGGGGCGATGCGATGGTAGACCTCACGGGCGAAGTGGCTGGGTACGACCGCGAACACGATACCCNNCGAACACGATACCCGCCCCGTCGACGGCGGCCAGGGGATCGGGCGTGGCGCCGATCCCGGAGGGCAAGGCCACCCCTGTCAGGAAGGCGCGGTTTTCCCCTGCCGATATCTGATCCGCGACTTCGGGCTCCCGTACCCATTGACGCACGGTCGCGCCGCCGCGGCGAAGGTGTGCCGCCAGCGCGGTGCCCCATGCCCCGCTGCCCAGCACTGCGATCGGTCCAGCCAACAGATCCCTCGCAAGAACCGCCCGGTTCAGCCCAAACGGTAGCGCTCCAGCGCAGTGTAGCGCGCGCCAGCGGGATGCAGCACACTTTGATAAAGAACGACCTCCGAGACGGTCACCGCGGGAGCGGCGAGCGGCGGCTCGCCTGCCCCGGGCACCCCGGCACGTTCGTTTCGACGAGCCCGCGCCAGCGTGAGGTGCGGGCGGAACGCCCGAGTCTCCGGCTCGAAGCCGGCGCGCCGCGCGGCCTGCTCGAGCGACTCGGCGAGCCGGTCCAACTCGCGACTGGCATCCACGCTCGCCCACAGGACGCGCGGACGTCCGCGCGGGGGGAACCACCCGGGCGGCCCCGGTCTCAGCTCGAACGGCTTGTGGGCCCACACGGCTTCCTTCCACTGCCGGCGCGCACCGTTGTCCGTGTCCGCATCGACCTCGCCAAGAAAACGCAGCGTCAGATGGATCGAGTCCGCGCGTGACCAGCGCCAACCGGCGAGCCGGCCTTCCAGACGCGCGCGGTACGCGTCGAGCGCCTCCCGCCACGCATCGGGCAACTCGATGGCAAGGAACTGTCTCAGCGCTCCCGCCCCACCAGCGCCCTGCGCAGCTGCTCGAGCGCAAAGATGACGCTGCCTCGGCGTACCCCCTGGCGTCCTCCGGGACGGACCGTGCGCCAATGCTCGGTCCCGGTCGCGGAGGCCAGCGCAACGTGAACCAGGCCAACGGGTTTGCCTGCGGAGCCGCCACCCGGGCCGGCGATGCCGGTGATCCCGACACCCCAGTCGGCGCCGCAGCGACGGCGGACGGACGCGGCGAGTTGCCTGCCGACCGGCTCGCTGACCGCGCCGTGACGCTCGAGCAGCGCGGGATCGACTCCGGCGAGATCACGCTTGAGATCGTCGCTGTAGACCACCCAGCCGCCACGGAACCAGCGACTCGATCCGGGGACCGCCGTCGCTTCCGCGGCCAGCATCCCCCCGGTGCAGGACTCCGCCACGGCGAGCGTCTGACCGGCTTCGAGCAACAGATTCCCGACGATCTCGGCCAACGGGCGCTCATCGTCGACCAACACGCCGCCGCCGAGCCGCTGCAACATCGCGGCCCGCGTCGCCTCCAGCCGCTTCGACGCGATCTCGGATGACGTGTCGCTTGCCTGGATGGCGATGGTGACTTCCCCGGGAGAGCTCAACACGGTGACCTCGATTCCCGGCTGATCGTACAGGTCGGCGATCTTCGCCTCGACCGCTGCCTCGCCCCGGCCGAACGTGCGCAGCACGGACCGCAACACGCGCTGCCGTTCCCCCGTGCCGACCCAGGCTTCGAGATGGGCCGAGACCATCGGTTTCATTTCCGACGGAACACCGGGCAGGGCGACGATCGTGGTCCCGCCGTGCTCGAGGATCAGACCGTCGGCACTCCCCGCCGGGTTGATGATCCAGCTTGCACCCCGGGGCCGCCAGGCTTGGCGGGCCTGCCGATCCGTCCATCGGACCTCCACGGCGGCGAAACGCGCACGCAGATCGCGTTCCTTGTCCGGGTCGTGTTGGAGCTCTCGCCCGGCGGCCAGACTCAAAGCGTCACGCGTCCGGTCGTCTTCGGTGGGCCCGAGGCCGCCGGTGAGGATGACGAGGTCGCTCGAATCGACGAGAGTCGAGAGGACCCTGCTGATGGTCGCGGGCTCGTCGGGCAGGGACAGCCGGGCAACGGTTTCGATCCCGAGTCGATCCAACTGCTCCGTGAGCCAGACCGTGTTGGTATCGGAGCGATCGAAACGCAGTAGCTCGGAACCGACCGCGATGAGCGCCGCGCGCTTCACCGCACGTACCGGCCCAGATCGTCGGGGCCGACGATGCCACCGGAGACGATCAACTTGATCGACTCCTCGACCGTGAGGTTCAGCGTGAGCAGATCGGCCTCGTCCGCGAAGATGAGCCAGCCGGACGTGGGGTTCGGCGTCGTGGGGAGGAACACGGGTGTCTTTTCCCGCCCGCCACCGAAGGTGTGACGTTGCTCGGTCGTGACGAACCCGATCGCCCACATCCCCTCGCGCGGGTACTGCACGAGCACGACGCGCGAGAAGTTCCGGTTCCGGTCGGATCCGAATGAATCCAGCAACTGCCGCAGCGGCCCGTAGACGCTCCGTACCAAGGGCACGCGTAAGATCCAGGACTCGAACCAGCGCAGCCAGCGGCGCCCGGTAAAGTTGGAGCCCAGCAGACCGATCGCGTAGATCAGGGCCGCGGTGATCGCCACGCTCGCCACGGCGAAAGCGGCGCGACCGAGCCAACCGTCGGGCGGCTCGATGCCGAGCCATTCCACCACCTGCTGGAGGCGTGGTGTGGCTTGGCGGTTGACGAAACCGAACAGCAGGTGAAGGACCCATACCGTGACTGCCAGCGGCAGGATCAACAGCAGACCGCGCACGAGATTGCGGCGGATGTGCGCGAACATCGTTGCGATCACGAAGGGCTTCCCAGGTCCACCTGCCGCGAGAACGCCAGGAAGTACTGGGCCATCGAGTAAACCGACAACAACAGTACGACCCAGAGCGCGATCACGCCGATGTTCCCGAATCGAAGCCAGCGCTCGATCGTGTGGGTGAGGATCAGCAGCGAAATCGCAACGACCTGGCTGACCGTCTTGACCTTGCCCCAGCTCGACGCCGCGATCACGAGCCCCTTCGCGGCGGCGATGCTGCGCATCCCACTCACCGCGATCTCGCGACCGACGATCATCACGATCATCCACGCCGGGGCCAGTTCCATCTCGACCAGCGCGATGAAGGCGCTGACGGTCAGGAGCTTGTCCGCGATGGGATCGAGCAGGATCCCGAAATCCGTGATTTGATCACGCCGGCGTGCGAGGTAGCCGTCGAGCCAGTCGGTCGCCGCGGCGACGAGGAAGATGGCGACGGCGATGATCTCGCGCCAGTCCATGAGCCACGCCCCGAAACCGGCCAACCCGAGTGTGTCCTGGATCTTGATCACGGCCCACGGCGGCGTCAGCAACACCACGACCAACAGCGGAACCAAGAAGATGCGGAATAGCGTCAGCGTGTTCGGCAGGTTCAGGACCATCGGGAAGCCGCACCTCTTCGAGGACGGGGGGACCATACCACGCACGCAGAGGGTGGACCAAAGAGCTCCGCGGGTCGGCCAAGCAAAAAGCCCGGGGAAGTCCCCGGGCCGACTATCCGTGAAGAACGAGGCCGAGATCAGTTCTTGTCCTTGGCCCCCTTCGCGCTGATCTCGGCACCACCAACGCTCAGAAAGGTCTGCGGATCGATGTCGTCGGTAATCGTCGCAGGATCGAAGAACGGGACGATGAAGGTCAACCGATTCGAACCGTCATCGGTGTCGTAGTGGATCATGATCGTCTCGCCCTGAACGTCAACCACCGGATGGCGGCCGCCGAAAGACCTCGAAATCCTGGCCGGCTCGGACCAGCCGCGTCCGGTGAACACGCTGTAATACACCGCGCCGCTTCCGTCCTCGATGTCGCGGTTCCACCAGGCCAGGATGGGTTGCCCGTAGGCCGAGAAGCCGATCGATGGGTCGAGGTCGTCACCCGCTTGTCGAACCCGTGTGACGGGCGAGGTCTTGGCCCAGGCGTAGTGCCAGGAGGAGTAGACGAGGTCGTAGTCCACACCGTTGAACCGGCTCCAGACGACCCACGGATGATGGGGGGCGAGCGACTGCTCGGCGACCGTGGGCCGTAGGTCCCCGAAGCTGTCTCCGTGCGGGTTGAGCAGGGCGGGATCGCCGCCGCGAGAGCTCACTCGCAGCCGCGTGCCCCAAATCCCCAGCTTCCACGGAGGACCGCCGGGGACGATGACGGTCGCCTCGTACTCTCCGTTCGCCTGCGTACGCACGCGCACCTCGGCTTCGGTCTGGACGGCCAAGCCGACAAACAGCGACACGGCGGCACTCCACAGGACCCCAAGTTTCATGATGCTCTTACCTCCGCGTCCTTTCGATGTGCCGGTCAAACGCGTCCACCTCGGGGAATCTTCTTTGCAGCAGTGAACGCAAGTGCCGGAGCCGACCGAACGCGATTTTCTCCCGTGTTCCGTGTCCTTCGTTACGAGCCATATCCCAACGGTGGTACGCGTTGAGAAACAGGATGTCGTGGTAGACGTCCTCGGCGCGCGAGGCCAGCGCATCGGATTCCGCCAGCATGTCACGCGACTGCGAAAAGTCGCCGTGATCGCGGACGGCCTCGGCCATGCGCGTCAAAGACAACGCGGCGACGCGACGGAAGCCGCCCTCCTTGGCACGACAGTGCGCCTCCCGTAGGGTCGAGACGCCGTCCTCGAAATGGCCCTGCGCGGCGAGACAACCGCCGATGTTGGTCAGCACCATCGCTCTCATCTGGTGGTACCCACCCATCTCGTCGAGCACGGCCAGCGCCTCGCGATAACACTTCTCGGCCTCCGCGTACCGGTCCTCGTCGAACTCTATGTTGCCGAGCGAATTCAGGACGCCGGCCTGGGCCGAGCGATCGCCCTCCTCGCGGGCCAGTTGGAGCGACTCGCGTGCAAGAACCTGGGCGAGGTAAAGATCGCCCAACTCGCGATACAGGAAGCTCAGCTGAAGCAGGGCGCGGCGTCGCGTCCGGGGGGACAGCTCCTCACGACATTTGAGGATCTCGCGCAGCTCGCGCTCGGTCATGTACAGCTTGCCGAGCTTCTTGAGCGCGATGGCCATGCGCCAGCGGGCCTCGGCGATCATCTCCTTGGACTCCGGCGACGCCGAGCCGGTCTCTGCGACCTCGATCGCCTTCTCGTACGTCACGAAGGCGCGTCCGTACTCACCCCGATCGACCAGTTCCGCGCCCGCCTTCAGCAACGTCGCGTGATCGGTCGTCTCCGGCCGGAGGTGCTGGTATTCCTCGAGATCGAGAACATCGGAAAAGTTCTGCACCGGAACGTTGAACACACGGGCCAGGGCTCGCAGCTTGTCGAACGACGGGATCGCCTTGCCCTTCTCGAAGCGGCTCAGCTGGGAGTTGTCGATCGCCTCTCCCATCGCCGACGCCCGCTCTTCCACCTTGCGCAAGGTGTACCCGTAGCCTTCGCGTAGCCGTCTCAGGTAGGACCCCAAACGAGTCGGTTCGGCCGGCCCGTCGGCCCGGTTCGGATCGACCGTTCGGCCGCCCCAATCCGGCTCGTGTGGCTCGATCTGCCCCATTTGCCCCCCACCAAGCTACCCGGCCGCCCCCACGGCGAGATCGGGTTCCCTTTGTTTATGCCCGGTCCTAATCTCTGTCAAGTCAAGTGTTTGGACCCGATGACGAATCTGCGGACGATGCCACCGCGCTTGACCTCATGGGGGCCCGTTCGTAAACTCTCCCGGTCGAGTCCGGCACGGGAATCGGCTCAGGAAAGGGACGAAAAACCTGCATTTGGGGAGGTTTCTGGGGTTGGTCCTGCACGGCAATCCGGGGGTCCCCGGCTTTTTCACGCGGCTGGGGTACGACCCGACACGGGAGACCGACGCCTTCGCGTGCCTCGAGCGTGGCGACGTGGATTCCTGCCGTAAAGGGCTGTGGTCCCTCGTTCGTGGTCTCGAGCTGCCCGGCAGCGAGGCCGACTCGCGGCTCTTCTGTCAGCTCCTGCTCGACATCCTTCAGAAAATGAACCGGCGGGTCCACCGTGGACACGACCGGCAACCGGGCTACCAGGCGACACGCCTCCGCCTGATCGAGCGTTTCGCCCAGGCCACCCAGCCCGCACGCGCCCGCAACGCGTTTCGGCGGGAGCTCCAGTACCTGACCGACCGGCAGCAGGGGCCGTCGAGCCGCACGACCCGGCTGGCGGACAGGGCGAAACGTTTCATCGAGGACCACTACGACCGTCGAACCTCCCTGTCGACCGTGGCCGCACACCTCCACGTCTCGTCCAACTACCTGTCACGCGTTTTCCGTCAGGAGACCGGCCTGACGCTAACCGCCTACATCCAGCGCGTTCGAATCGGTCATGCGCGCCGGATGTTGGCGGACGGGCGCCGCAGCATCTCCGAGATCGCCTACCGTGTCGGTTACCGCAACTACCGCGACTTCTACCGCAATTTCGTCAAGTACGAGAACGCGTCGCCGCGTGCGGTGCGTGAGCGCCTGCACCGCGCCGGGTAACCCGACACGGGACTCAGTTGACCAGCGCGATCGTGCCGTCGTCCTTGTAGACGACGCGTACCGGGGACGACGACGCCCCTCGGGTCCGCCGCTCGGACGATGCCTTCGGGCCGGCCGCCGCTCGGCCGCCCAAAAGATCCCGAATTTTTCGGATGTAGTCCCTGGTTTCGCGATACGGCGGCACGCCACCGTAGCGCCGAACCGCACCGGACCCCGCGTTGTAAGCCGCAAGCGTCAGCGTCAGGTCGCCGTCGTACCGGTCGAGCAACGATCCGAGGTGCCTCGCCCCTGCCTGCAGGTTCTCATGCGGATCGAACGGGTTCGTCACGCCGTATCTCCTGGCGGTGGCCGGCATCAGCTGCATCAGGCCAAGCGCCCCTTTGGGCGACCGCGCGGTTTCCGTGAAACCCGACTCGACCAAGGCAACGGCCTTGATCAGGTCCGCCGATACGGCGGTCTTCGTCGCGAGATACTCGATGAAGCGGTCGTAGGGCGTCGACGGGAGCGCGTTGACCGCCGTGATTTCACGACGCCCGGAGAACCCGGGCAGCGGCTGCAGACCGGAGCCGCGGACGTTGGTGAAGACGATCGCTCCGCCCTCTTCCTTGTAGTAAAGCGCGTCGCCCGCCCGAGCCCGAGGCGGAAACAGCACCGCGAGTATCGCCAGCGGGGCGATCGTCAGCAGGCCGCTCCGTCTCCGTGCTCCATGCATCGCTCGATCTCTCCCGCGGCCAGTCCGAGCGCCTCGTCGAGACGCGCCGGGTCCTTGCCGCCGGCCTCGGCCATGTCGGGTCGGCCGCCGCCGCTTCCGCCGATCACCTTACCGAGGGTGCGAACCAGGTCGCCGGCCCGAATCTTGTCGGTCAGGTCCTTGGTAACTGCCACGAGGATGGACGCCTTGTCCGCCCCCGCGCGTCCCAGGACCGCTACACCAGAACCTAGGGCCCCGCGCAGGACATCGGCAAGTTCGCGGGTTTCCGGCCCTTCGAGACCATCGGCGCGGGCGGTGAGCAGCTTCACGCCGGCGACCTCCGGCGCGTTCCTGGCTTGGTCCAGGAGTTGTTGGCGGAGCCCACCGACGCGTTGTTTCTCGAGCTCGCGTTTGACGCGGCGCGCGGCCTGGGCGCGGCGTTCGAGCTCCTCGAGAACCTTCTCACCGGGTACGGACAACTGCTCCTCCAGCGTCCGTACCAGGTCGTGCTCCGTACGAAAGCGAGACAGGGAGGCCTCTCCGCTGAGCGCCTCGACGCGCCGCGTGCCGGAAGCGACGCCGCGCTCCCCGACCAGTTTGACCAGCCCCACCTCGGCGGTGCTGTCGGTGTGCGTTCCGCCGCAAAGTTCCAGCGAAAAGTCCCCCATCCGCACCGTGCGGACCCGCTGCCCGTACTTTTCGCCGAACAGCGCCATCGCGCCCCGAGAGAGCGCCTCGTCGATATCGAGCACCTCGGTCTCCACCTCGAGGTTCTCGAGCACCTTGCGGTTGACCAGTGATTCGATATCGGCCAGCGCCTCGTCACTGAGCGCGGCGAAGTGTGTGAAGTCGAAACGCAAACGATCCGGGGCCACCAGCGAACCCGCCTGCTTCACGTGGGTGCCGACGACCTCGCGCAGCGCTGCGTGCAGCAGGTGCGTCGCCGTGTGGTTGCGGCGTACGGCGGAGCGTCGCGCGACGTCGATCTCGGCATGCACCGCGTCGCCAACCCCGACACTCCCCTGCCGCACCTCGACGTGGTGCACGATCAGGCCCGCGGCCGGCTTTTGCACGTCGGTCACGGACAGACGCCCGTCGGGCCCGTTGAGCCAACCGTGATCGGCGACCTGGCCTCCGGACTCCGCGTAGAACGGCGTCGATTCGAGGAGGACTTCACCGGTCTGGCCTTCCTCGAGGCGCTCGACGGACTTGCCTTCTCGAACCAGAGCGAGGACCGGGAGCCCATCGGCGCGGAGCCGCTCGTAGCCGTCGAAGGTCGTTTCGTAGCGCCCGCCGAACTCCTGCCAAGCACCCTCTGCGGCGGTCGTGGCCGCGCTCTTCCAGGAAGCCTGCGCGCGTTCACGCTGTTTGCGCATCTCCGCATCGAACCCGGCCTCGTCGAGGGTCACGCCGCGTTCCTCGGCGATGTCGCGAGCCAGGTCGAGCGGGAAACCGAACGTGTCGTAAAGTCGAAACAGTTCTCTTCCAGGCAGCGTGTCGCCCGTCCTGCCCAGCGCCTCGTCGAACATCGCGAGTCCGGTCGCCAGCGTGTCCTCGAACCTCTGCTCCTCGAGCCGGCCGATCTGGAGGATCGCCTCCTTGGCCGCGAGCAACTCGGGGTAGACCCCGCCCATTTCGTCGAACACGACCGGAGTGATCTCGTGCAGGAAGGGCTCCTCGATTCCGAGCTTTCGCCCGTGCCGGATGGCTCGCCGTAGGAGGCGGCGAAGCACGTAGCCGCGCTTGTCGTTCGCCGGAACCACGCCGTCCGCGACCAGAAAACAGAAAGCCCGTGCATGATCCGCGATCACACGCATCGAAAAGTCCCGCTCGTCGTCCGCTCCATAGGCCGTGCCGCAGCGCCGCGACGTGGCCTGCAACAAGCCCGTGAAGACGTCCGTGTCGTAGTTGCTGCGCTTGCCCTGCAGGACCGAGACGATCCGCTCCAGGCCCATCCCGGTGTCGATGCTGGGACGTGGGAGCGGAGCATAGCTCCCGTCGGGCTGCTGATCGAACTGCATGAACACGAGGTTCCAGACTTCGAGGAACCTCTGGTCGTCGTTCTCGGGGGTCGAGACTCCGTCGACGGACGTGAATGCCTCACCCAGGTCGAAGTGGATCTCGCTGCAGGGTCCGCACGGACCCGTTTCACCCATGCGCCAGAAGTTCTCGCTCTCGCCCAGCTTCAGGATTCGTTCGGCCGGGACGCCAACCTCGTCGCGCCAGATCTTCAGCGATTCGTCGTCGGCGGGAACGTCGTCGTTTCCGCAGAACACCGTGACCCAGAGGCGTTCCGGAGGCAGTCCGAAGCGTTGGGTGAGCAACTCCCAGGCCAGCGCCTGGGCCTCCTTCTTGAAGTAGTCGCCGAACGAGAAATTGCCCAGCATCTCGAAGAACGTGTGGTGGCGCGGCGTGCGCCCGACCATCTCCAGGTCGTTGTGCTTGCCGGAGACGCGCAGGCACTTCTGGGAGGTTGCCGCGCGTGTGTAGCCGCGTCGCTCGCCGCCCGTAAAGACGTCCTTGAACTGGTTCATCCCGGCGTTGGCGAACAACAGGGTCGGGTCGTTGGGCAGGACCAGCGGTGAGCTGGCGACGATCTTGTGATCGCGCTCGGCAAAGAAGTCCAGGAAGGACTTCCGGGCGTCATGGACTTTCATCGTCGTCCTGGTGCTCGGCCGACTCGAGGGCGGCGCTTTGGCGTTTCAGTTCGGCGTACAGCCCCTCTGCAGAGAATCCCGCACGAAGCAGCGCATTATATACGCGGCGCTGCGCTGCGGGAGTGAGCTTGCGCTCACGGCGCAGACGCGACGCGACGGCTTCGCGGAGCAACTCGTCCGGATCCACATCGCCGTCCTCGATAGCGCGGCCATAGGCACGCAAGGCCACGTCCCGATCGACGCCACGACGCTCGAGATCGCGAACCAGCCGTTGCTTGCCCAGCCGGAGTCGCCCGGAACGCAGCACGATGTAGTCCAGCGCCAACGCCTCGTCATCCAGCAATCGCTCCGCGACGAGATCGGCCACCGTCCGCTCGACGCTGTCGCGATCCACGCCTCGGGCGGCCAGACGCTTCCGCAGCTCCGCTTGACACAGTGGACGACGCGCGAGCCAGCCCAGCGCAAGGACTCGCGGTTCGACGGTGCGATCCATTCGGGCAGCCTAACAGACGCCGCAACGAGGCGCCGCGGCCGCGAGGTTCGCGAATCAGAACTGCGGGTGTCCGACTAGGTGTTTGAGCACGAAGGGGCGCCGAGGGCGGCCCCTGACTTCGAACCCTTGCGACCTAAGGGCGCTAGGTGTTCGAGAATTCGAACGGTGAGTCCGCGTCGTGCGGGTCGGCGGTCACCGAACCGTCGTCCTCG
>WVWW01000020.1:15424-17757 GCA_011773795.1 Acidobacteriota bacterium | reverse complement strand
GGCGCCCGGCGCGGGCGCTTCCGACTTGGCGGCCGCGTAGCGCCGCCGGATAAAGATTACCAGCAAGATCTCGGCCAGCAAGACAAAGAACGCCATACGGGCCATCGGCCCGGCCGCCGAGACCTTCTCGGCCGGCTCGAGATAGAAGTAGAACCACGGTGACAGAGCGCGCTTGTTGCCCCGCTCGTTGTTGAAACCGTCCCAGGCGCTGAACGCGATCGGCACGAACATGTCTTCGCTCAGGCTGACGCCGCCGCGCGCCTTCAAGGGACGCTTGAAGATCACCGTCCACTTGCCCTGATCGTAGCTGGTGCTGATCTCGATCTCGTCCGACTCTGAGATCTCCAGCGCACCGCTGCCGCGGCCGAGGTACTGGGTCGCCAGCGCTGCGTTCTTCGCCAGATCGACGAACCAGAGATCGACCGATGACTGCGTGTCGCCGAAGATGAAGTAGGGCTTGCGGTTGCCGCTCGGCAGTTTGGACGGGAACTGCAAGCCGATCGCGTCGCTGATGCCGCCACCGCCACTACCGTCGTCGTCGCCCCAGAAATCGTCACCGCCGGAGTCGTCGCCCCAGAAATCGTCGCCGCCACCTTCGTCGACCGCGTCCTCGCCCCAGAAGTCGCCGCCGCCGGAGTCGTCCTCTTCCTCGACGCCCCAGAAACCGCCTTCGTCCTCTTCCTCGGTTTCAGCGGCGGTGCCGCCGTTGTCTTCATCCCAGGTCGGCACTTCCATCGCGGGGTCGTTCGAACCCGTGTCTTCCTTGGTGAAGTCGTGCCACTCGACGAGGAAGGCGATCTCTTGTGGGTTGTAGACGGCGCGCACGTCGACGTTGTTGGACGACTGGTAGAAGTTGCGGCCCGGTTCGATGATTTGGCCGACCAGCGGGAAGCGCGCCAGCGGCGCGTCGGCGAACAGCGTGTCGGGGTCGGAGATGTCGAGCTCCTCGTCGATCCGCTGCACGACCAGCAGTGTGTCGTAGCCGGGATCGTCGCCGTCACCCAGGCTGTAGATGTAATTGACGAGGTCCCAGCGATCCTCCTCGGCCAGCGTCTCGCCGTACGACGGCATCGGCGTGCCGTTCACGCCGGTGGAGAACGTGCGGTAGATGTCCTTGCGCGTCGCGCCGCCGCGGAACGTCCAGCGCTTGGTCATGTCGACCGGGCGAAGCGCGTTGCCCCACTCGTCCTTGAGCGTCTTGGCCGACAGCCCGTCTCCGCGCCCTGCAAGGCCGTGACAGGCTCCGCAGCCCTGTTCGATGTAGACCTGCGCTCCGCGTGTGATTGATTCCTCGCTCATCGCAGGCGGCTCGGGGATGTCGATCGGGTCGCCGTAAGCGTCGGGGTTTTGCCACATCGGCGACATCGTCTTCAGGTAATAGACGATGTTCTGGATATCGGTGTCGCTGATCTGCGGCCAGCCCGGCATCGAGGTGTACGGCAGCCCGATCTTGATGATCCGGATCAGGTCCTCGTCGGTCGGCAGCTTGCCCGACGGCGTGGTGCGGAACTTGTACTTGCCGGCCGTGAAGTCGCGCGGTACGGGCAGCACACGTCCCGTCGCGTAGCCGTTGCCGTCGCCCTCGTAGCCGTGGCACTGCGAGCAGTACTTGTCGTAGACGACCTTGCCGCGGTCGATTTGTTCCTGCGTGCCCATGTCGGACTGCGCGACGGCCGGCAGAGTAGCCAGGGCGAACAGGGCGAGGAGTGTCGCGACCTTGCGCATCAGTGACCCCCGTCCGAGTGCTCGCTACGCGCGCGCGCCGTGTACCCCGTGAAGTCCGCCAGGAACATCACGACGTCCCACATCTCTTCCTCGGTGAGGAAGTTCTCCCAGGCCGGCATCGCCGAATCCCAGGGACCGCCTTCCTCGGGCATGCCGGGGCCGCCCTTGGAGATGCGCCAGAACAGGAACGACTCCTGGAGCTGCGGCATGATGCCCTGGTCGGTGAAGTTGGTCGGGATCGGGTTCAGGCCGTGGGCGAACATCCCGTCGCCGGCCAGACCGTCGCCGTGGCAGTAGAAGCAGTTCTGGAAGTAGACCCGGCGGCCGTTCTCGACATGCGCCTTGAAGGCCTCGGGGTCGTCGGTCTCGAGGTGGCGATAGGGGTTATCCGCGGTCGTCAGGTTGATGTCGTTTTCGTGCACGGTGATCGTGGCGGGCGGCGCGGGGTGGATCGTGCGACCGAACGCAGGCGCCTCGAGCGGCACGTTCATCTTGGCCCAGACGTTGATCGCCGCGACCGCGGGAACCGCGATCAGCACCACCACGAACATCATTCTGCGGCCCGGATCGGTGACGAGTCGGATGATCGGCCCGGTGAAGCTCTCCAT
>WVWW01000020.1:1808-15408 GCA_011773795.1 Acidobacteriota bacterium | reverse complement strand
CCATGAACACGTAGAGCGCGATCCACCAGGCGAAGGCCCAGCCCAGCGTGCCGGGGTTGCGAAGCCGCAACAACCCTAGCGCAGCGATACAACCCAGGATGACTAGCCAGTTCATCGCGCCCTCACTCGACCCCGAGATCGGCCTTGGTCGTCTCGAGCGTCACGGTTGGTGTGCCGCCCAGGCTCTGCAGGTAAGCGATCACGGAGATCATCTCGTCCTGCGTGAGAGCGATCGGCGGTTCATTGATGACCGGCATGCCGCCGGCGAATCCTTCCACGATGTAGGACTCGGGATCGTAGATCGACAGCGCCAGGTAGGTCAACGGGTCCATGCCCTCGATCCGCGTTCCGGCGCGGGTCGCGATCCCGCCCAGGTCCGGGTAGCGCAGTGCCGAGTCCGCCTTGCCGATCGTGTGGCACGTCCGGCACAGCCCCTTGCCCTCGGCGATTTCACGGCCGATCTCGGCGAGGTCGTCTGGCGTGGCGTCCTTGGCGATGACGGTCTCCTGCGGCGCCGCAACTTCCTTCTGAGGCACGAGCTGGCCGATGTGCGTGTACAGCGCCGTCGCGCCGACGACGAGCAGCAGGATCTTGAGGATGACCCAGCCGCTGGATTGCTGCTGGCTCATGACAGCTCTCCACGCGAGGTCGACGCGGAAACCGGCTCGGGCGAGCCGCCGGCGGTCGTCTCGACCTGCGGCTGCCAGTCGGGCTTACTCGACAGCGAGGTCAGCCAGAACACGACACCGATCAGGCCGAAGAAGATCAACACGGTGAGCGAGACGATCTTGGTCGCGTAGCCCAGCGTCGGCGTGAACGCGTCGACCGAGTTGTCGCGCATCACGCCGTAGACGTGCCAGTGCTGGCGCAGCCCCGAGCGCACGTAGCCCATCAGACCCATCAGCCAGGTGAAGCTGATCGCGATGAAGATCAGGACGTACTGCGAGATCGGGTTGATCTGGCCCCAGTTCATGCGGCTCGTCTGCTCGGCCTTGCGGAACAGGATGATGTCCAGGATGGTGATCACGACCATCGCCACCAGCACCGACAGCACCTGCGGGATCGAGAACCTGATGCGCACCGCGGCCTCGACGAAGTAGCCGTAGATCCCGTAGAAGATCACGATCGACGCGGACAGCGCGAAGGTCCCGAACTGCATGGCGCTCAGCAACCCCTTCATCGGGTGTGTCGCGCGTTTACCTGTGCGGCGGTAGAGCAGGAAGCTCATGAAGGTGGTCAGGATCAGGATGTTGACCGCGGTGTTCTTGGCCGACATCACGCCCAGGTAGCCGAGCATCGGGTGCGCCGAGCCGCCCATCGCGCGCACCTCGGAGACCGTGGCGATGATCGAGCGCGGCGTGGCCCAGATCGCGAAGCACAGCGCGATCGCGATCAGCAGGTACTTGATGAACTTCTGGTAGTGCGTCGTGCCCTCGATGCGGCCCATCCCCAGCCACAGGTAATAGTTGGCGGCAAGGAACAGGTTCCCGATCAACGCCGCCTGGATGATGAACAGCCAGGAGAAGGCGCCGCCCATCATCTGCAGGCCCAGCGCCTGGTTGAAGGCGTAGATCTCGGTGGCCAGCCAGTAGCCGGCGAACGGCAGCGGCAGGAACGCGCTGATCGCGACGAAGTTGCCGATGTAGCCCATCCAGTCGTAGTGCGCCTGCTCGTCCTTGTTGCGCGTGGTGAGGAACTTGAACGCGGCGTAGGCGGCGGCGATCGAGCCGCCGAAGGCGACGTTGGCGATGATGCGGTGGATGTTGATCGGCATCCAGGTGTAGTTGTTGACCGCCTCCCAGTGCTGATCACCGCCCCGGTCTTCAACGAGACGCCCGCCGGCGAGGTCATGAAGGTCAGCCAGGCGTTGGCGATGAACATGATCGCCGTGCCCACCAGGTTGAGCATGAAGCCCAGGAACAGGTGCACGCGCGGGCCGAACTTGCCCCAGCCGTAGTAGTAGCTGTAGAGGAAAGCGGCCTCGAGAAAGAACAGCGCGACGTACGGCAGGAACGTCGGCTTGAACACGTGCATCAGGTACTGCATCAGCTGCGGATACAGCAGGATCAGCATGAACAGCAGGAACGCGCCGAACGTGGCCGTCATCGAGAACGACACGGAGAGCAGTTTGGTGAACTCGTAGGCCAGCTTGTCGTAGCGCTTGTCGCCGGTCTTGTAGCCGATGAACTCGATGATCAAGGCGAAGATCGGCACCGCCAGCACGAACGCGGCGAACAGCAGGTGCAGCTGTGCCAGCACCCAGACGATCACGCGGCTGCTGACACCGCCGATCTGGCGGTAGGCCTTCTCCTCGTAGGGCTGGTTGTCGTGCTTCTCGGCCTCGGCGGCCGCCTCGTCGGCCAGCCCCCGGTCGCGCGGCGTGACGTCCTGGACGCCCTGCTCGACCCGCTGCGGCATGCGGAACTCCTGATCCGAGACGAACCAGGTGACGGCGCGGATGCCCGCCGCGACGCCGACGATCAGCAGGCCGGCCAGGACGATGATGGTGAGCTTGTTGAGCTTCACGGCGTCGCCTCACGCGGCCGCTCGGCCTGCATCTGCCGGACGTGGGCGATCACGGCCCAGCGGTCTGCGGGCGCCAGCGGATATCCGTAACCCTGCATCAACCCCTTGCCGTTGGTGACGATGTCGAACACCTCGCCGTCCGGGTAGTCCCTCGCCGTGTCCGCGTAGAACGACGGCACCGGGACGTTGCCGTACTCGTACATGATGCCCTTGCCGGTGCCGCGCTTCTCGTGACACGGCTGGCAGTAAATCGTGTACATGTGCAGCCCGTGGGCCAGGACTTCCTCGGTCGCTCCGACGGGAGAGATCGCGATAAACTCGCCGTTTTCGTCGCGGCCGGTGTAGAAGTGCGGCGGCTCCGTGCGCAGCTCGCCGCGGGCCACCGTGCCGGGGATCGGCATCCGCATCGCCCGGCCGTCATAGAAGAAGTCGCTTTCGGCCTGCGCGTTGACCCGTGGCTGATAGTCCATGTTGGGGTTGATGTGGATCGGCGGGCGCGGCGATGTGCAGCCGCGCATGCAGCCGGTCAACGTCAACGCGGCAACCGCGAGCAGGGCCAGCTTGGGGAGACGCCGCATCAGTGGGCCTCCTCCTCGGCGTGGTGCTCCGCTTTGGCGGGCAGCGTCGATTCGGGCGCCAAGTCCGGGTGCGGGTTGCGCAGCTTCGCCAGGTAGGTCGTGCGCGGCCGCGTCAGCAGCTCGGCGAGCATCGCGTAGTTGCGGTCGGATTGCTTGGACGCCACGATGCGCGAGTTTTCGTCGAGCAGGTTGCCGAACTCGATCGCGTTGGCCGGGCAGGCTTGCTGGCAAGCGGTCTGCACCTCACCGTCAGCGATCGTGCGCTCTTCCAGCTTGGCGTCGATGCGGCCGGCGTTGATGCGCTGGACGCAGTAGGTGCACTTCTCCATGACGCCGCGCGAGCGCACGGTCACGTCGGGGTTCTGCGCCAGCTTGACGATCTCCGGCGTGTCCTTCGTGAAGTTGTAGTAGTTGAACCGGCGCACCTTGTAGGGACAGTTGTTCGCGCAGTACCGCGTGCCGATGCAGCGGTTGTAGACCATCGTGTTGAGGCCTTCGGAGTCGTGCACGGTCGCGGCCACCGGGCAGACCTGCTCGCAGGGCGCGTTCTCGCACTGCATGCAGGGCACCGGCTGGAACACGGTCTGGGGATCCGCCTCGTCGCCGGCGAAGTAGCGGTCGACGCGCAGCCAGTGCATCTCGCGGCCGCGGTGCACCTGGTCCTTGCCGACGACCGGGATGTTGTTCTCCGCCTGGCAGGCGACGACGCAGGCGTTGCAGCCGGTGCAGGCGTTGAGGTCGATCGTCATGCCCCACTGGTAGCCCGAGTCGTACGACTCGGGGTCGTCCCACAACTGGTCGTAGTGCGGCACGTTGACCATGTCGTTGGCGAACGTCGGATGCGTGCGGTAGTCCTCGAGCGAGGCCTCGCGTACGGCCGGACGACGGCGCGACTGGTACAGCGAAGGAAGTAGATCGGGCTCGTCCTGCGTACCGTGATCCTGGGTCTGTCCGAACTCGTAGCCGGATCCGGTCTTGGTGAGTGTGGCGCCGGAGTCGATATCCATCGCCGACGAGGCGCGCAACCGCCCCGTATCGGCGCCGACGCCGTCACCGACGCGTCCGGCGGCCGTGCGGCCGTAGCCCAGCGACAGCACCAGCGTGTCGTCCGCCACGCCGGGTTGGACCCACACCGGCAGTTCGATCTCCGCGCCACGGTGGGCGACGGTCACGAGGTCGCCGCTTTCGAGACTCTGCGCGGCGGCGGTCACCGGGGAGAGCAACGCGGCGTTGTCCCAGGTGATCTTGGTCATTGAGTCCGGCAGTTCCTGCAGCCATGCGTTGTTGGCCAGCCGGCCGTCGTACACGGCGGCCGAGGCGGTGAACACGATCTCCAACCCGCTACCCGACGTGGATCCCGGACCCGCGACGCCGGCAGCAGGGGGGGTCTGCGCAGGCAACGCGGAATCGGCGAGCACGCCGTCGTGCAGCACACGGTTCCAGGCGGCCTCGTCGCCACCCAGCAGCGCATCCCAGGTCGCACGGACCAGGGTGTAGCCGTCGGGAGCCGCGCCGCTCTCCGCATCGGGGCCGAACGCGATCAGGCCGAGGACCTCGACATCGCTCCGTCCGTCGAACAGCGGACGGATCAGCGGCTGGACGACGCTCATCGTGCCGTCGGCGCTGCGTGCGTCGGACCACGACTCGAGGAACTGGGCGCGCGGCAAGTGCCAGTGCACCTTCTGCGACGTCTCGTTGACGTGATCGGACAGGTGGATCGACGACACGACCTTCTCGAGCGCGCCGGCGAAGTCGAGGTCGGCCGGAGCGTCGTAGACGGGGTTGCCGCCGAGGATGATCAGGTTGGTGACCGCGCCGCTTTGCATCGCCGCGATCAGCTCGGCCAGCTTGGAGCGGCTGGGCAGGGCGGCATCGGCGAACGCGCGGCAATCCAGCGTGTTGCCGACGTTGCCCAGCGCAGCGTTGAGCGCGTAGACCGCGGCGTGCACCTCCGGCGGCTGGCGGCGACCCGCGACGATCAGACTCTCGCCCTCGTGGTGCGCGAGGTCGTCGACCAGCGCGGCGACCCACTCGGCGTCGACGCCCGCGGGCATCGGGCCGGACATCCCGAGCACGCCGAGCTGCGCCCCGAGCCCCGAGACGAACTGGGCTATCTTGGACGAGGCGAGCCGCAGCCGGTGGTCGGCGTTGGCGCCGGTCAGGCTGTGCACCCCTTCGACGGCCCACAACCGGCCCATCGAGCCGTGCGTCTCCGAAACTTGGCGTCCCGCGGCAAATCCGGCGGTGTTGCGCACCTGATCCGACTCGGTCTGCAACGGATCCGCATCGAGCGTCAGGATCACCTTGGCCTTGTCGAAGTGGTAGATCGGATGCAGCTGGCCGCCCGTGGCGATCTCGAGACCGCGATAGATGTTCTCGTCACTGATCGATTCGTACGCGGCCCACATTGCATTGGGATAGCGCAAGTGGATCGCATCGGTCAGCCGCGCCATCGTCGGGGACGACCACGATTCGGTCAGGAACGCGAGACCGCTGCCGTCGCCGAGCTGCTCGGCGATCGCGGCCCACGCGGACTCGAATCCGGCCCAGGTGGAAGCCTCGCCGTAGCGGATCGGATGTTTTGAACGATCGGGGTCGTAGAGCGTCAGCGGTGCGGCTTGAATAAAGGGGTTCGAGCGTCCCGCGGTCGACGGGTGCAGCTCGTTGCCCTCGATCTTGTTCGGGCGGCCCTCGTGGCTCTCGACGACGACGCCGTAAGCGTCGAGCCCCCACGGCATCGTGGTGGCGAAGTGCCGCGGGATACCCGGGACGACTTCGACCGGCGCGTTGACGTAAGGGACGATTTTTTCAACCGGACGGCGGCAGGCGGCGGCACCGGCGAGCGAGACCGATGCGCCCAATAACGACAGCATCGTGCGCCGCGTGACGCCCTCCGGGGCCTCGCTCGCGCCCTCGGGGAACTCGCGCTCGGCGAATTGCCTGACGCTCGGGTCCCCGTTGCGCTGCTCCAGGCTGCGCCAGTACGCTCGATCGGCCGGCCGGAGGTTCATCGGTGGCATGCGGTGCAGTCCTCCGGCGGCTTCAGGTTCTTCTCCTCGATGACCTGGGCGGCAAAGGCGGCGTGGTCTCGAGGCGGGATCCAGTCCATGTTGGTGACCTCTTCGGTCGGTCGCAGGTGGGGTGCCGGGTTGCGGTGGCAGTCGAGGCACCAGCCCATGCTCAGCGGCTCCGTCTGCTCCACGACCTCCATGCGGTCGATGCGCCCGTGGCAGCTCACGCAACCGACGCCGGCACGGACGTGCACGCTGTGATCGAAGAAGGAATAGTCCGGCAAGTTGTGCACGCGGACCCAGCGTAACGGCTTGTCGTTCTGCGCGCTCTCCTGCAACGGGGCGAGCAGCTCACTGTCGCGTTTGATCACCGTGTGGCAGTTCATGCAGGTCTGTGTCGGCGGGATATTGGAAACCGCCGACGTCTCGACCGAAACGTGGCAATAACGGCAATCGAGACCGAGCTGGCCGACGTGCAGCTCGTGGCTGTAGGGGATGGGTTGCTCGGGCGCGTAGCCGACGTCGGTGAACTCGGGGGAAAAGAAATACCAGACCCCCGCGATCGCCAGGATGCCGACCGCCGGACCGGCGATCGCCAGGACGAGCGGGGCCCAGTTCGTCGCTTTGGGAAAGATCTGAGACAAGCCCCGTTAGCCTCGCGAGCGCGGTTGTCTGGCGCGTGCGTCACAGCCCGGAAAACGGGCACGGCAGACAGGCGTCCACCGCCCCTTCCCCCGAGCAAGGGCGCGAGTTTACTGAGCCTCCGAAAATCGGTCAAGGGCGGCACCCGGCTGTCGGCCGCGCCGTTTCTTGACAGCGCCGGGGGCGCGTTCATGATGGTGCGTCATGGACTCGAACGAGCGCTTCGCCCGAACCGCGGTGCGACGGAAAAATCTGTTCCTGGTGCTGTCGCTGGCGGGCGTCGTGGTCGGCCTGGGGCTAGCCGTCTGGTTCGGCTATCGGCGCTGGGCCGACCCGTCGGCGGGGTCGGGGTTGGCTTTCGTCGTGGTCGTTTTGGTGCTCTTGAACGCCCGCGCGAACCTGCGGCAATACCGTTTCGCCGTGGCGCTGGAGCGGCTCCTGGAGCGCGGTCGTGACTGAAGCGCCACTCGAAGAGACCAAAAAACCTTGGTATAAGAATCTTTTTCTCTGGTACTTCATCATCGGGGTGCTCACGCTGACGGCCCTGCGGCCGTTCCTCAAGCGCGAGCCGCCCCCGCCGCCGGTCCTGCGTCAGCTCCCCGCGTTCGAGCTCATCGACCAGAACCACAACACTTTTTCGCTGAGCGAGCTCGAGGGGCACGTCTGGGTCGTCAACTTCATCTTCACGCGCTGCGGCTCGATCTGCCCGATCCTCACCCGGCAGATGGGCTTGCTCCAGGACAACTACGACACCTACGGCGTGGACGGGATCAAGCTGCTCTCGATTTCGGTGGATCCGGAGTACGACACGCCCGACGTCCTCAGAGCGTACGCCGCCGCCAACGGCGCCGACCCCGCGCGCTGGACCTTCCTGACCGGCGACTTAGAGTCGGTCCGCGGCCTGGTCGTCAACGGCTTCGCCACCGGCATGAGCGAGCCCTTCGAGGACGACGCGGGGATGATGGACATCTCCCACACGGGCAAGTTCGTGATCGTCGACCCCGACGGGGGCATCCGCGGCTACTACGACACCGGCCCCGAAGGCCTCGACGAGATCTATCACCGCTCCCGCCACGTCCTGAACGCCTCCCGCTAGCCCCTGGGCCGGTGCGTCGGCGTCCTCTAGAATGACCCGATGGTACGGACACCGAAAACAGGCTTGCTGCTGATCAATCTGGGCACACCCGACAGCCCGGACCCGGCCGACGTGCGGCCCTACCTGCGGGAGTTCCTGATGGATCCGCGGGTCATCGATCTCGACACCTGGAAACGATGGCTCCTGGTCAACATGATCCTGATCCGTCGGCCGAAGGCGTCGGGTGAGGCCTACGCCAAGATCTGGACCGACGCGGGCTCGCCGCTGCTCCTCCACAGCCGGGAGCTGGTTCGCAAGGTCGCCGCGCGGCTGCCCGGCGTACCGGTCGAGTTGGGGATGCGTTACGGCAACCCGTCGATCGCGTCGGCGCTGACTCGACTACGCCAGGCGGGCGTCGACAAGATCGTCGTCTTCCCGCTCTACCCGCAGTACAGCTCGGCGGCCAACGGGTCGTCGCTGGAGAAGGTGTTCCTCGAGGCCGCCAAGCTCTGGAACGTGCCGGACATCGAGACGATCCCACCGTTCTACGACGATCCCGGTTTCATCGACGCCTGCGCTGCGCGCGCGCGTCCGGTGATCGAGGCGGCCGACCCGGAGAAGGTCTACTTCAGTTTCCACGGACTGCCCGAGCGGCACGTCGTGAAGAGCGACGTCAGCGGAACGCACTGCCTGCGTTCGGACGACTGCTGCGCGACGATCGGCAGCGCCAACCGCTACTGTTACCGGGCCCAGTGCTACGCCACTGCGAAGCTGCTTGCCGACGCGCTGGGCATCCCGGAGAACAAACGCGTCGTCTGCTTCCAGTCGCGCCTCGGACGGGATCCGTGGATCAAGCCCTACACCGACCAGATCATGATCGAGGACGCGCGGGCCGGGGTGAAGCGAGCGGCGATCCTAAGCCCGGCGTTCGTCGCCGACTGCCTCGAGACGTTGGAAGAGTTGGGAATTCGCGCCGTCGAGGACTGGAACGCACACGGCGGCGAGCGGCTCGATCTCGTGCCCTGCATCAACGCCGACGACCGCTGGGTCGACGCCCTGCTCGACATCGTGCGGCGCAACAGCACGATTCCCGTCGAGGGAACGCATGGCGCGGAGGCCACCGCGTGAGCGAAAGGCCGCGGATCGTCATCGTCGGCGCCGGCATCAGCGGGCTGACGGCGGCGTACCGACTGGCCGAGGCCTTCGACATCACGGTGCTCGAAGCCGCAGACCGCGCCGGGGGCCACATCCGGACCGAGGAGCGCGGCGGTCTGTTGCTCGAATGGGGCCCGGACAGCCTGGTCGCGCACAAACCCGCGGGCGAGCGACTCTGCCGCGAACTGGGCCTGGGCTCACGATTGTTGCGACTGCGCTCGGGCGGCTCGCGCATGCAGGTCGTCACCGGTGGGCGCCTGCAGCAGGTGCCCGAGGGATACCTGATGATCGCGCCCACGCGGATGATGCCGTTGATCAGGTCACCACTGCTTTCGCCGCTTGGCCGCACCCGCGCGGCACTGGAACGCATGATCCCCGCGCGCCGCGACGAAGCCGACGAGAGCCTGCAGAGCTTCGTCACGCGGCGCTGGGGCCAAGAGGCCTACGAACGCGTTGCGGAGCCGGTGTTCGGCGGTTTGTTCGCGGCCGACGCGACGCGGTTGAGCGCGCAGGCCTGCGTCCCCCGAATGCACGCGCTGGAGAACACGTACGGCAACGTCGCGACGGGCCTGAGGAAGATGATGGCCGCTCACGGGGCGGGGAACCGGCCGCGCGCCGGTGTTTACGCGCTCGACGGCGGGATGAGTGTGCTGGTCGAGGCGTTGGAACAGCGGTTGCCGGACGGCGCTTTGCGATTTCGCACCTCGGTGTGCGATTTGCAGCGCGGCGGCGCGGGTTGGCGACTCCTGCTGGACGGCGGCGAGACGCTCGACGCCGATGCGGTCGTGCTCGCCTGTCCCGCGTTCGTGGCCTCGAGGTTGCTCCGCGCGACCGCCCCCGAACTTGCGGCGCAGCTCGACGCGGTCGAGTACGCTTCGTGCGCGACGGTCAACCTGCTCTACGACGCCTCCGCCATGCGCACGCCGCTGCACGGCTTCGGTTTCTTCGTGGCGCGCAGCGAGAACTCGCCGCTGCTCGCCTGCAACTACGCCAGTCTGAAGTTCGACGGGCGGGCTCCGCTGGGGTGCGTGTTGCTACGCGCGTTCCTCGGAGGCGCGGGCCGCGCATCGCTCGACGGCCTTGACGACGGCCAGTTGGTGCGTGTCGCGCACGAAGGGCTGGCCGCGCTGCTCGACCTGCGTGGCGCGCCGCGTTTCGGACGCGCGCGACGCTTCATCGACGCCTTGCCGCAGCCGGTCGTCGGCATCGGGCAGACGCGCGAGAGGCTTGCCGCCGGGTCGGATCGACTCGCTCTCTGCGGCAGCGCCTGCGGCTGGGTCGGGTTGCCGGACTGCATCGAGTCCGCCGAGAAGGCGGCCGAACGCGTGGCCGAAGAGACCGCGCGGTCCGAGGGAATCGAACGGGCGGGCTGACGCGATGCGTGACTCGTTCTTCGTCTTCGTCTTCGTCGCCGCCCTCGTCGTTTCCGTCGTCGTGATCGGCGTGATCGAGTCGGCTCCGGACGACGGCGCAGTGCACTCGACGTTCCGTCCCGCGTTGCACGCCGGGCTGAACGGGATGTGCGCCGCGGTCCTGCTCGTCGGCTACTGGATGATCCGGCACAAGAAGAAGACCGCTCATCTTGCATGCATGGTCCTCGCCGGCCTGCTCACCGTGACCTTCCTGGTCTCCTATCTCGACTACCACGCCAGCGCGGGCTCGACGAAGTTTCAGGGTGAGGGGTTCGTGCGCTGGGTCTACTTCACGATCCTCATCTCGCACACGGTACTCGCCGCGCTCGTGGCGCCGCTGGTCGCCAGCCTCTACTGGTTCGCGGGCAAGCGGCAGTTCGACAAGCACCGCAGGGTCGCCAGATTCACGCTCCCGATGTGGGTCTACACCTCCATCACCGGTGTGCTCGTTTACTACATGCTCCACGTGTGGTTCTAGTGAGCGGCTGGAAGAAAATCGCATTCCCGATCATCGCGGTCGGCGGCGTGCTGCTGCTCGTCGAGCTGGCCCTCGTCCTCGCCGGGGTCGCCCCGCTGGCCGAACGGGAAGACCCGTTTCACGGCTTTTCGCGGGAGCTCCGCGTCTTCGAGCCCGACGAGGCGAGCGGCGTTTTCCGAACCGGGCCGCGGGCGGCGGCGCGCTCGTTCAACAAGGAGGAGTTCCCCCTCGAAAAGCCGGAGAACGCTTTTCGGGTGTTCGTGCTCGGCGGCTCCAGCGCGTTCGGCTTCCCCTGGGGCGCCGAGCAGGCTTTCTCGTCGAAGCTGGAGCACGCGCTGCAAGCCTCCTGGCCCGACCGTGACGTGCGCGTCGTCAACGCCGCGGGGATGTCCTACGGCTCGCACCGGCTGCGGATCCTTGCGCACGAGCTGCTGGACTACGCCCCGGACCTGCTGGTGCTTTACACGGGTCACAACGAGTTCGTCGAGCGTGATTTCTACGACCGCGTGAAGGCCGCGGAACCGCTCCCCGCGGGCCTGCGGTTGTGGCTGCACCGCTGGCGGACGTATTCCGCGCTCGCCCGGTTGATCGCGCCGGCGCCGGCGCCACCGGACGAGGCACCGGCCGACGCCGCCGAGCTGATCGGTTTCGACGCGGACCGTCGCTATTCGAGCGACGTGGCGGCCGCGGATCGCGAAACCGTGCGCGCTCAGTTCGAGGAGAACCTGCGCGCGATCGTCGCGGCCGCCCGGGAGGCCGGTGTCGCGGTTCTGCTTTGCACCGTGCCGTCGAACGAAAAAGGCTGGCGACCGAACCAGACGACCTGGCCGGAAAACCTCGGTTTCGCCCGTCGCACGAACGCCGAACGCGCGATCGAGCGGGCCAAGGAAGCCAACGACGCCGGCGACCCGGAGGCCGCGTTGCGCGCCGTGGCCGAGGTCGAGGCCGTCACGGTGGAGGCGGCCGGGGCGTGGTACGAGAAGGGGCGTGCGCTGCTCGCGATCGGCCGTCCGGAAGAGGCGGCCGACGCGTTCGTTGCCGCACGGGACACCGACGGCCAGCCGGGGCGCGCGGTCAGCGCGCTCAATAACACCATCCGCCGTGTCGCACGCGACACCGGCGCGACCTTGGTCGATATCGAGGCGACCGTTCGCACGCTTTCGCCGGACGGGATCCCCGGTTTCGAACTGTTCGAGGATTACGTGCACCCGAAACCGGGTGGACATGTGCTGATCGCACGGGAGCTGTGGCGTGCGCAGACCGCATCGGACGACGAGGCCTCCTTCCTGGCAGCGCTCGGACTGCCCGCGGACTTCGACTACGCATCGAGCGAGGCGGGTCCCGAGACCACGGGCGACGCCGAATCGTCACCGCTGCTGTTCAATCTCGCCGTCGTGCTGGAGAACCAGGGCCGCTACGAGGACGCGATCGACCGTTACCGCCGCTGCCTGGAGCTGACGCCGGAGTATTACGTCGCGCGGGCCAACATGGCGCGACTGCTGCACCTGACCGGACGTTCGCAGGAGGCCGCGCAGGAGTACGCGATGGTGCTGCAGGTGCGACCCGACCACCTCAATTCGGCGATCGGTCTCGGCGATGCGTTCCGCGGGTTGGGGTTGCTACAGCAGGCCGAGGCGGCCTACCGGCGCGCTACCGGGATCGACGCGGAGTCTCCAAGCGCGTGGAACGGTCTCGGTTCCGTTTACCTGATGGCGCAGGACTACGGTGAGGCGGAGCGAGCGTTCCGGCGCACCGTCGAGCTGGATCCGGGCAACCTTCCCATCCAGGCCAACCTGGGCATGGCGATCTTCCTCCAGGGCCGCCACGACGAGGCGCAGTCGGTGTTCGAGTCGAGCCTCGCCGTACGACCGGACGAGCCCGGCGCCATGGGCGGGATGGGCGCGCTGGCGATCGAGCGGGGCGACCTTGCCGCTGCCGAGGACTGGTTCACCCGGGTGCTCGCGCAGGACCCGGACAATCCGCTCGCCCGAGACGGGCTGGAAGAAGTGCGCCGCCGCAACGAATCGCCCTAGTCGGACGTTTGTTCTGCCGTGCGGGAACCGCCTGGCGGGTCGCCGCCCCGGTGGCATACTCGGGACAGCAGGAGATCCCATGCGAAAGACACTGGTCACGGTCGGATGCTCCGTCGTCGTGTGGGCCGCGCTGGCCGCACCGGCCGGGGCGGGGGTGCAGGTGAGCTTCGACGCGGAGACGCTCGCCATGATGATGCGTGCCGCGTCGACCCAGGACGTGGAGATCCCGATCAGCGGCGACCGTACGTTGCTGGTTCAGATCCGCGACGTGCGTCTGTTGCAGCTCGACCCCGCCGCCCAGGGCCAGGGCCGTGGGCTGATCCGCACCGCCGTCGACGTCTCGGTCCCCGAGTTCGACCTCGAACTCTCGCTGAAACCGACGGTCGTCCTCGACGTGGTCAAGGGCGACCGGTTCAACGAGTTCGAGATGCGCTTCGCCGAGCTCGAGATCCCCGTACCGATCTTCGGAGAGGTCGACATCGCGCCCTTCCTGCAGCCGCTGCGCTACCCCGCGGAGGATCTGTGGTACCTCGCGGGCGCGCGCGGCATCGTCCACCTTCGCAGCCACCTGGTCGAGATCACGATGGGCCAGAAGGCGATCCGGTTCGACTTCGAGCTGGAACTGACCGAGGCGCCTGTTCCTCAGTAGTCCCGTCTCGCGCGAACTCCTGTATCCTGGCGGTCTCCCGA
>WVWW01000020.1:0-1800 GCA_011773795.1 Acidobacteriota bacterium | reverse complement strand
CTGATCCTGCGTGGCGGCAAGATCGTCACCATGGACGACGCCGTCGGAGAGGTCGAGGCGCTCGCGGCGCGCGACGGCGTGGTGGTCGCCGTCGGCACGAACGGTGAGATCGACGCCTACCGGGGTTCCGAAACACGGGTCATCGATCTCGAGGGACGCCTCGCCACGCCCGGCTTCACCGAGGGGCACGGGCACTTCACGGGGATCGGTCGCTCGCTGCTGAACATCGACCTGCGCGCCGCACGCTCGTGGGACGAGGTCGTCGAGATCATCCGGGCCGAGGCCGCGGAACGCGAGCCCGGCGACTGGATCCTCGGCTGGGGCTGGCACCAGGAGAAGTGGGACACACCGGTGGCTCCGGCGGTCGAAGGATACCCGGTCCACGATGCGCTGAGCGCCGCCGTGCCGGACAACCCGGTGCTGCTCAAACACGCCGCCGGAAGCCACGCCGGGATCGTCAACGCCCGCGTGCTGGACATCGCGGGGATCGACGACTCGACCCCGGACCCGCCCGGCGGAACGATCCTGCGACACCCCGACGGCCGCGCCACCGGCGTGCTCCGCGAAACGGCCTACTCTCTCGCGCTGCGCGCCTACGACGATGCGATGGACCGGCTCGACAACGTCGAGCTCGAACGCTTCGCGCGGCGCGAGATCGAGCTGGCCAACGAAGAGTGCCTGACGAAGGGCGTCACGACAATGCACGACGCGGGTAGCTCGTTCGACGACGTCGAGCGCTTTCGCAGGATGTACGACGAGGGTAGGCTCGACGTTCGGTTGTGGGTCATGCTCAACGAATCGAACGAGGAGCTGGCCAAGAAGATGGCCAGCTTCCGCACGGTCGGTGCGGCGGGCGGGCACCTCACCGTGCGCGCGATCAAGCGTGTCGCCGACGGCGCGCTGGGCACGCACGGGGCCTGGCTGCTCGAACCGTACGAAGACCACGACTCGGTGGGGCTTCCGACGACGCCGGTCGAGTCGTTGCGGGAAACGGCACGCCTGGCCCGGGAGCACGACTACCAGCTCTGCATCCACGCCATCGGCGACCGCGCCAACCGCGAGGTGCTCGACGTATTCGAGGAGGCCTACGCCGGCGACGCCGACCTGCGCTGGCGAATCGAGCATGCGCAACACCTGAGCCTCGACGACATCCCGCGCTTCGGCGAGCTCGGCGTGATCGCCTCGATGCAGGGGGTGCACTGCACGTCCGACGCGCCGTGGGTCCCGCGGCGGCTCGGGGACCGTCGTGCCGAGGAGGGCGCTTACGTGTGGCGCAAGCTGATGGAGAGCGGCGCGACGATCGTCAACGGCACCGACGCGCCCGTCGAGGACGTCGACCCGATCGCGAACTTCATCTCGACGGTCACGCGGCGCGATCGTCACGGCAACGTGTTCTACGGCGACCAGGCGATGACGCGGATGGAGTCGCTGGCGTCGATGACGACCAACGCGGCGTACGCGGCCTTCGAGGAGGACACCCAAGGCAAGTTGATTCCCGGGATGCTCGCGGACATCGTGGTGCTCTCGCAGGACATCCTCACCGTCGACGAGAATGCCCTCGCTGCCACACGTGTGGAGCACACGATCGTCGGGGGGAAGCTCCTCTACTCGGCCGAATAGAGGCCGTTTACAGTTTTTTTACCCGCTCCGCTGCGAAAAAACCGCATTCAGGTGCCTCGCCGACTAAGCGCTCTCGCCGGTTCATCCGTACTACAGGGTGAACGGAGTGAAGACCATGACGACCGTCGAGACCATCCTGATCGGTGCAGCGTTCGCGATCGTCGTGGCGCTGTGGGTCGT
>WVWW01000007.1:58753-58888 GCA_011773795.1 Acidobacteriota bacterium | reverse complement strand
GCGGAGGGCGGGGCGAAGGATTCGGCGGCGCTGGCGTAGAACGACAGCGACTCGCTCGGCGCCCAGACGAACCCCGCTCGCGGGCTCGTGTCCCCGTCGGAGCGGTTCGTCGGAGTGAACGTGAAGCCGCCGTTG
>WVWW01000007.1:58040-58731 GCA_011773795.1 Acidobacteriota bacterium | reverse complement strand
GATCTGGTCGACGACGTAACCCGCCAGGATCGTGCTCTCGGCCGTGCCCAGCTGGACGGGGCAGAGCGGGCCCACCATGAACGTGCAGTCGAGCGCAAACGTATCCGTGTCCACGGGGTTGTTCAGGTCGAGCGGCAAGAAGAAGCCGTACTCGAGGTTGTAGTCGTTCTCGCGCTTGGCCGCCTCTACACCGACCAGGATGTTGTGCCTGACGCGGCCACTTCCGAGCCGGAAGACGGCCTCGAGCTGGTTGCCGGTGAACTGCTGCCGGTTGTCCAGCGTGTTGGCGATGCGACCGACCTGCGCCATCGGAACGCCGGTCTGGAACAGCAGGGTCCCCAGGGACTGCCAGTCCAGATCCCGGAAATAGGTCTTGTTGCGCAGCGTCACACGGTTGTTGAAATCGATCTGGTAGTCGACCTGAACGCGCTGGATGGTCTGATCCGAGAAGTCGAGGTTCGACTGGTAGGAGGTCTCGCGGTCGACGTTCGGGATGGNNCTCGCGGTCGACGTTCGGGATGGCGCCGTTGATCAGCGGCAGCCCCGCGTCGGGACTGTAACTCGCCTCGATCGCCTCCAGGTTGACGTTGACCGAGCTGCGCTCGTTGATGCGGAAGTTGAAGCTGGGGTTGACCGCCCAGTGGTCGCTCGGCGTGTCGTCGCGATAACCCTCCGACTCACGATAGAAACC
>WVWW01000007.1:28027-57988 GCA_011773795.1 Acidobacteriota bacterium | reverse complement strand
CCCAGAAAATCGTTCGGCACGGGCTGCTTCCGGACGATGTTGACCGCGCCCGCCATCGGGTCGGCGCCGTAAAGGTAACCGCCGGGGCCCTTCAGCACCTCGACACCCTGGATGTTGTAGGTCGGGTAGAACGTCGCCTCCGGGACCGCCGCGCCGTCGATCATGACCAGCGCGCCGGAAAGCGAGTCGAAACCGCGCAGCGTGAAGAACTCGTGCACGCCGCTCTGGGCCTGGATGTTCAAGCCTGAGACGTTTTCCAGCACGTCGGACAGGTTGACGGCCTGCTGCTCCCTGATCAACTCCGAAGACACGGTTCCGACGATCGCCGGCGTCAATTGCGAGTCCACGGCGAGCTTGGTTCCGATCGTGTTGGACTGCGGGATCGCGGAGGCGTCGACACTGACGTATTCCGCAAGGGTTCCCTGTCCATCTTCTTTTTTCGGTTTCGCATCGGCCTCGGGCTCGGCCCAAACGAACCCGCCGGCCAACAAGAGGGCCACAAGCGGCCCCCAGATCGAAATCCTCTTGCTGTTTCCTGACACGTCGTACTCCTCGTGGACTTCCCGTGTCCGCGGTTTCTCGCGGCTCGGAATCTCCGTTTGCCGCTACCTCGAAATGTCTAAGGCGACGATCTCTTTCTCGTCTCTCACGTAGAGGCGCCCCCCTGCCAGGGTCGGCACCGTCCATGTCTTCGTCTTGAATGCCTCGACCGAGCCGAGCTCCGTGTAACCCTCCGGAGTCGCCTCGAGCAGGACCAGCTTACCGCGGTCGGACAGCGCGATCAGCTTGCCGTCGGCCGCGAACAGCGACCCGTGCCCCAGGCCACGCTGGCGCCAACGGGTCGTCCCGTTCGCAGGATCGACGCATTTCAACGTGCCCTCGTCGAAACCGTAGAGCATCCCACCGTACAGGACCGAGCTCGAGAACTTGTTGCGCATCTCCCGATTGCGCCACAGCTCCTCGGCCTGCACACCGCTTTCGGTCTTGGACACTTCGAGCATGATCGCTCCACGCTCGTAGCCGGTCGACAGGAACACGCGGTTCCCGACGAGCTGGATCGGTGTCGAGGCGTTGACGCCCCAGTCCGTCTTCCATCCTAGCTCCCAGAACGTCTCGCCGTCCGCCGGGTCGAGGGAAACGAGCTTGTCTCCGACGAAGACGAGGATCTGGCGCACGCCCGCGAGGGTCATCGCCACGGGCCCCGCGTAGCCGGCGCGGTCATTCCGGGCGGACCAGCGCAGCTCGCCCGTGTTCTTGTCCAGTGCGAGGATCGAACGACCCTCGTCGCCGCCGGGGTTGACGATCACCAGATCACCCTCGATCAGCGGCGAGCCGGAGAGCCCCCAGCGCGGCGGCTTCGCGCCGAATGCCTCGCGCAGGTCGTGCTGCCAAACCACCTCGCCATCCGATGCCTTCACGGCGAGCAGGTCCCCCGACGAGCTCAGCGCGTACAGGATGCCGGCCTCGAGCGTCGGTGTCGCGCGGGGCCCGTTGCCGTAACTGTCCTTGAAGCTCGTGCCGGTATGCACCTTCCAGAGCTCGCTCCCGTCGGCCGCAGAGAGAGCGGCCAGGTAGGCAGCGTCGCCCGCGCCGTATTGCGTGTAGAGCCGTCCGGCGTCGACGACAATGGCCGAGAACCCCTGACCGAGCGGACGGCGCCACAGTTCCTTCGGGCCGCTTTCGGGCCACGACGCCGCGAGTCCGGTCTCTTCGGAAACTCCGGTGCGATCGGGTCCGCGCCACTGCGGCCAAGAGGCGGTCTGCCACGGCTCGGCCCGCTTTCCGGTGTCGTCGGCCGCCAACGCGAGCGGAGCGAGACACCACAACGCAACCAGGATCGTGCTACGTGTAACGCGCATTCTGGTACCTCTCGTCATAGAACTCGGGCAGCAGCGTGTCGACCCGCAGGAGTCCCCGTCGTGTCAAGGTAGCACCGGAGTCGTGGGTCTCGAGCATGTCGCTGTCCTGGAGACGAGAGAACGCCTCCGCGTAACGCCGCATCACGTCGACGCCGAATTTGGTCATGAAATACGGCGCATCGACGCGGCCGAGCTTCATCTGCAGGATCAGCTCCCGGGTCAACCGTTCGTCTTTCGTCGGGGCGAAAGCTCGCTGGATCGGCGTGTCGCCGTTTTCCACGGCCTGCATGTACCCGTCCCATCCGGTCTGGTTCTGGTAGTGCACGTCCCGGATGTGGGAGAAGGACGACACTCCCATCCCGAGCAGATCGGCACCGTGCCACAACGAGTTACGGTACGTGAAGCGGGTGTTCGAGTTTTTCTTGAACACGGTGTAGGAACTGGATACCTCGTACCCGTTCCCCTCGAACTGTTCGAATGCCCAGTCGTGCCAGGCACGTTTGGTGTCCCAGTCGGCGACGGCTATCCCGCCGCCGCCCAGTGCGTCGCGCGAGTAGACCGTGTTGAACGGCAGCTCCATCTGATAGATCGTGACGCTGTCGGGCGACAAGTCGACGGTCTTGCGGATCGTCTCGCGCCAGGTCTCCCAGGTCTCGCCGACCATGCCGGCGATCAGATCGACGTTGAGCTGGTCGAAGCCGGCCTTCGCGATCCAGGGCAGGCAGCGGTCGATCTCCTTGGAGACGTGCGCCCGACCGTTCTCCTCCAGGATCTCGTCGTCGAAGTTCTCGACGCCGAGGCTCAGCCGCGTCACGCCGACCTCGCGGATCGCTCCGAGCTTCGCCTCGGTCAGCGTCCCGGGCTCGCACTCGAAGGTGACCTCCTCCACCGCGTCCCAGGAGAACGTGTCTTTCAGATCCTTGAACATCCGGCGCAGATGTTTCGCGCTGATGAACGACGGCGTTCCGCCACCGACGTAGACGAAACGGGGCGCCCGCCCCTCGATTGTCTTCTTGTCGCGCAAGGACCGGGCCTCGTTCAAAACCGCGGCGAGATAACGCTCGATGTCCCGCGAGTTCTTGTCGGTGTAGACCTTGAAATAACAGAACTTACAGCGGCGGCGACAAAACGGGATGTGCAGGTACAATCCCAGCGGGCGGTCGTCGAGCGGACCGGCGGAGAGGGCACGCCGTGCTTTCTCGACGGCCTCCTCGCTCCAAAACGAATACGGCGGATAGTTGGACACGAAGACACTGCCGACCTCGGTCTTCTCGAGCTTCTGCCCGACCGCCGTTGCGGGTTCGCGGCGACTCATGGCCGAGCGGCCCCGAAGCAGTAGAGTTGACCGTCGACCGTGCCGATGACGAGTCGGTCGTCGGCGACGGCCGGCGTGGCCATCAGGCCGGAGCCGGTATCGAACCGCCACTCGACCTCGCCGCTCTCGAGGTCGAAGGCGAAGAGCTCACCGGTCAGCGAACCGACGTAGACCCGCGAGCCCGAGATCACGGGTGAGGAGTCGACCTTGGCCTTGGTCCGGTACGACCAGAGCGAGGTCCCGTCTTCGAGCTTGATCGCGTGCACGGACTTGTCCCGGCCGCCGACGAACAGACGATCCTCGCCCAGCGCCGCCGAGGAGAGATACGGGAACTGGCGTTCCGGGTTCTCGTAGGCCCACAGCACCTTGCCGGCCGCGAGATCGACTGCGACAACCTGGTTCTCGAACGTGCCCATGTAGGCGATGCCGTTCCGCACCGCGGGGCTGGCACCGACGTAGGCGTTGAGCAGGACCTGCTGCTTTTCCTCGCCCGTCGAGATGTCGATGGAACGCAGGAAGCCGTCGCACCCCGCCGAATAGGCGACCCCGTCAACCACCGCCGGCGTCCCGTACACATAGCCGCCGGTCTCGATCTTCCAGGCCACGGTACCGTCACTCTCGAGACAGTAGAGAAACTGATCATTCGATCCGAACAGGATGCGGTCTTCGTGGAAATTCGCCGACGAGACGATCTCCGACTCCGCCTCGAAGGTCCAGCGGGCCTTCCCACTCTTCGCATCGACCGCGTGGAACACGCCGGCGGCATCGCCGATGTAAACCGTGCCCGCGTTGACCGAGGGGGACGCCTTGATCTCGTCCGTCGCCTGGTAGGACCACAACAGGCTTCCGTCGGCGAGCGCGACGGCATACAGCTTCCCGTCGAGGGCACCCACGTAGACGACGCCGTCGACGATCGCCGCCCCGGACTCGATCCCCTCCTCGACCTCGAACAACCACAGAGGATCGAGTTTCTCGGGCAGCACGGCGGCGCGGCCGCGCAGCTGGGGGTCGCCACGGAACAGGTTCCAGTGGTCACCCCATACCGGTGCCGCCGCGAGCAACAAGGCCAAGAGGATCGTTCTAGTAAGCCGCTTCATAGAACTCGAGCATGTCGGCCGGCGTCACCGGCCGCGGGTTGAATCGTGCCGTCCACTGCTGGTTGGCCTCACCCGCGAGGCGATCGAGCGAGTCGCGAGGCACCCGGCAGTCGGAAATACGGATCGGAAGACCCGAAACGGTGCGTAGCTCCATGATCCGGCGGCGCAACGCCTCGCCGGGCTCATCCCCTTCCTCGGCGGGACACAACTCGTCGTAGCGCTCACCGACGTGCTCGGCGTTGAAGCTCATCACGTGCGGAAGAACCAATCCGACGGCGATCCCGTGGGTTACGTCGTAATGCACGGTGAGCGGGTTGGCGCAGGCATGCGCGGCACCCAGCATCGAGTGCTCGATGGCCGCGCCCGCGATATGCGAGGCGAGCAGCATCGAGCCGCGCGCTCCGGCGTCGTCACCGGCCAGGGTCGCCTCGAAGTTGGCGTCGATCAGCTTCCACGCCTCCCGGCCGAGCAGCCGCGAGACCGGATTGGAGCGTGTGCAGACATAGCTCTCGACCGCGTGAGAAATCGCATCGACGCCGGCGACACCGGCAACATCGCGCGGCAGGCTGCGCGTCAACGTGTCGTCGAGGATCACCGTGCGGAACTTTGCCTTGCGGTCGCCGCAGGCCATCTTGGCGCCGGTCTTCCCGTGGCTGATCAACGCGTAGGACTGGGCGTCGCTGCCGGTTCCGGCCGTGGTGGGGATCCCGATCGAGGGCAGCATGTCCTGCGCCGCCTTGCCGGTGCCCCAGTAATCTTCCATCCGACCACCGTTGGTGAGCACGAAATTAATGCCCTTGGCACAGTCCATCGCGCTGCCACCGCCGAGGGCGATGATGCAATCGATATTCTCGGACGCCGCGAGCTCGCGGCCGGCCTCGACATGCGCCGACGAGGGGTTCCGATCCACTCGATCGAAGACGACCGCACGGACACCGGCCCCGTCGAGCGATTGGATCGCGCGATCGACGTGCCCGGCGCCGCGCAACCCCGCATCGGTCACGACCAGCGCCTTGCGGCTGTCAAGATCCCGTGCGAGTCCGCCCAGACGATCCATCTCGCCGGCGCCGAAGACGACCCGCGTCTCGTCGAATCGCACCTCCCAGTGGCCGGTCGCATCGAAGAGCTTGTTGTCCGGAGTTTTCGGCATCGGAGAGATCTCAGGAAGCGCGAGCTTCCTCCTGGTATGCCCGTTGGCGGTACAGGTGTTCGAAGAGGTTGCCCTCGTGTGGCTGATCCCAGGAAACCACGTTCGTCGGTAACGCGCCAAGATTGAGCCGGTCGACGTGGCGGGCGATCATCAGCTCGCGCCGCAGCGCGGGATCGTCGCTGATCAGGCTGGCCACGAGCGTCGGGCCGATCGACTCGGCGAGCCGACCCTGGTCCATCTCCACGACACTGACGAACGGGAACAACAACTCGGACGCCGCCAGCGGATGACCGGGGTCGTTGCAGCGGATCACGGTGGGCAGCAGGAAGGTACACCCGTCGAGCTCCGCGATGCGGCCTTCGGGGCGGAACCTCGCCGTCACGTCCTCGGCGCCGGGAATCCCGAGCTGGCAATCGATGAACTCGCTGATCCGGTGGGCGACCTGCGGGTTCGAGAACGCCGCGATACCGGCCTGCGGATCGTCGAGCGGCCGTGCCTCGGTCTTGACGAGGCGCTCGGCAAGCCCCTCGGCGAGCGCATCGCCGTGATCCGTCGTCCAGACACCCGACGCGTTGACACAGGACCGGCCACCGTTGGCCGCGACCGACGCCTCGACCAGGTCGAGGTGCTCTTCCCACTCCCCGGCGCGATCGGCGCCGAAGATCACCTTGCTCCAACCCGGGCCGTGTAGCTGCACCCGACTGTCGCGACGCCACGCCCGGACGGTGTTCTCGTCGCCGAACAGCATCGAGCGATCGGTGCGCAACAGGATCTCGATCCCGCAAGAGTGGTCGGCCGGATAGAAACCGACGGTAGCGGCGGGGAAACCGGCGGCCAGCAACGCGTTGGCGATGCGCAACGGGGTCCACGGCTCCTGGCTACCGGGCTTGAGCACGACCGGAACCTTGAGCGCCACGGACGGAATCCAGAGTGAGTGAACGCCGGGCGAGTTGGAGGGCAAGACGGCCCCGAGCGCATCAGCCTCGCCGCAATAGCTGACCGTGCGACCACCCTCCGTGCAGAAGCCGCGATCCAGGACGCCGAGGTCGACGCCGCGGGTCAACCCGGCCAGAACGCGGCGCATCTCGGCCATCACGAAGCGAATCTTTTCCATGTTGGCGCGGCAGAGCGCCTCGGGCATACCCGTCGTGGCGGATTGGCTGCGCACGAAATCTTCGGGCGATTGCAGCACATCGCCTCCCGGCTCGAGCGGCAGATCCCCGTCGTGGAACAGACCCGCAGCCACACCGCACTTCTCGATCAGCTCTTCGGTTTCGAGATCCCGCAACGCGGCCCGGTGCTCGGGCATGCGCAGCAGGTCGCGCGACAGGAGGCCTCGATTGGCCTGGCTGACCTCGGCGACGGGCTCGCCGTTGCGGACATCCGTCAGGACGTTGAGGTTCAGGCTGCGGTACGGGACGCCCGCGCGAAGGACCGGAAGGTGCAGCATCAGTAGACTCCGACCGTGACGGAATCCGCCAGCGCCGCGTAGAGCCCGAGGTCGCGGACGCCGTCCCAGGGATAGCGCTCGCACGGTTTGGCGCGGAAGCCCTCGTCGCGCTCGGGGAAGCGCGGCATGAAGAACTCGCGGGTCAGCGTGGTCAGCAACACGCGTCCGCGCTCGTCGTAGTCCCGCTTCTCGTCGAGGTTGTCGGGATTGACGATCTCGAACACCGCGCGGGGCAGCGGCGGGTAGTAGGTGATCGCGTAGTTGTCGGCCGGATCGAACGGCTTGGGCGAGGCCAGGCCCATCAGCGTGTTGCCGTAGGTGGGCACGAAGTCGATTCCGGGCACGAGCTCTTCGCGCGCGAAGCGGTTGAACTGCGCGTTCATCTCCGTGCCGCCGCAGAAGATACCCGTGATGCCCATCTTGGGCAGCGAGACCTTCTCGCACAACGCCTCGAGCAGCTTCGGTGTGGTGAACAGACATTGGATGTTGTCNNTTGATGTTGTCGTGCGCGCGCAGGATCGTCAGCGCCTGGTCGATCGTGTGCTGCTTGTACAGCTCGAGCTCCTGAAACTCGGAGCGGCGAATCAGCTTGTTGACCCAGCGTGGGTCGAGGTCGACGTGGAAGGAGATGCCGCCGCGGTACTGCGCGAGGTGCTCGATGGCCAGGCGCAGCCGGCGCGGGCCGGTCGGGCCGAGCATCAGCCAGTCCGCGCCGCGCGGGAACGTCTCGTCCGAGAGGTTGTCGCCGAAGATCTCGTAGTCGCGCTGGAAGTCCTCGATGTTGACCCGGCTCTTGGGGACGCCGGTCGAGCCGCCGGTCTCGAAGACGTACATCGGCTTGTCGGCGAGCCCCTTGGGCACCCAGCGGCGCACCGGACCGCCGCGCAGCCACTCGTCCTCGAACGGTCCGAAGATCTTCAGGTCGTCGAACCCGCCGACCTCCTTGACCGGATCGAAATCGAAATGGTCGGCGGCACGCCGGAGCCAGAACGGCGAACCGGTCTCGGGGTCGAAGTGCCAGGCGATGATCTCGCGCACATGAGCGTCGAGGCGCTCACGGGTCGACTCCACGGCATCGGCAAGCTTGCCGGTGAGGACGTCCATCAGCTCCCTTCCTTCCCCTTCGGCTTCCAGGTGGCCCCGTTCTCGATCGCAAACAGCTTGGTGCGGCTGGCGACGTAGATCACGCCGTCCTTGGCGATCGGCGTCGTGTAGACGGCGGTTCCCATGTTGGTCTCGTGGAGCAGGATGCCCTCGCCGTCCTCGCCGCCGTCGCGCCCGGCCTTGAGCACCGCGATGTCGCCGTCCTCGTCGCCGATGTAGACCTTGCCGTCGGCGACGAACGTCGAGCCCCAGATCGCCGCGAACGTGTCGTACTTCCAGAGACGCTCGCCCGTCTTGACATCCAGCGCGTAGACGAAGCCGCTGAGATCCGCGATGTACATCACACCTTCGTGAATCGCCGCGGTGGACATCGTGCGGTGGAAATCATCTCCGTCGACGTGCCAAACTGCTGCCGAGTCGGTGATATCACCCGTCTTGTCGCCGGGCTCGATGGCATACAGGTTGCCGTCGCCCTCGCCGTGCTCGGGATCCTGGCCGACGCCGATGTAGGCCCGCCCGTCGACGACGACCGCCATCGAGATCACGTTGTTGCGCGTGCCGCGGCCGCCGAGCTCCCAGACCGAGTCCTTGGGGTTCAGGTCGAACTTCCAGATCAGCTCGCCGGTCTCCGGCTCGAAGCTGTAGAGCCAGCCGTCGCCGCCGGGGAACAGCACCTGCGCCTTGCCGCCGAACACCCCGTAGGACGGGTTCGACCAGGAGCCGTGCAGGACCTTGTCGCCGGGATCGGCGTTCTCCCAGACCAGCTCGCCGGTCTTCTTGTTGACGACCACGAAGCTCGGCGCCAGCGGCGTCGGCACGTTGATGTGCCCCTCGTCCACGCCCTGCCCGGTGATCGCGAAGAGCAGGTCGCCGACGATCAGCGGGCTGCCCGCGGCCAGGTTGTGCGGGAAGACGTCGAGCTCGCCGATCATGTCGTAGCTCCAGATGATGTCCTCGTCGATCTTACCCTGCTTCGGGATGAACCCGCGGACCATCGTGGTCTCGCCGTCCTCGCCCTTCTTCGGGATCATCCCCATCTCACCTTCCTTGGTGTAGGGCCCGTCGTTCTCACCATCGTGGAAACCGTCCACGTCCGCGGCGATGATCTCGGCGCGGTTGGAGACGTAGTAGACGACGCCGTCCTCGATCGCGGGCGTCGAGCAGATGCCCTGCAGCGGCCAGTCGTTGACGCGGCCGGCGCCGAGCTTGGGGTGGGCCGACTGCCAGAGGAACTCGCCCGTCTCGGCGTCGAAGGCCATGATGTTGCCGCGATCGCCCTCGAGCTCGGGGTTTTTGTTCGCCTCGTTGTTGGTCCCGACGAAGATCTTGCCGTCGTAGTAGATCGGGCCGGCGTAGGTCTGGGTGCCGAGCTCGGCGACCCACTTGATGTTCTTGCCCGACTTGAGATCCCACTTCTCGGGGAGACCCTTCTCGTCGGAGACGAAGTTTCGCGACGCGTCGCCGCCGAACATGATCAGGTCGCTTTTTTCGGCCGCCAGACCGAGGCCGGGAAGCAGGACCAGAGCGGCGATGAGCAGACGGTTTACGGTCTTCATAATCGTCTTAACCTCTGTTTAGTTGGGATAAACGGTAACGTTGTCGTAGTACAGGTTGACCGGAGAGTAGCCGAGCAACCCGGGTGTCCCGCCGGGAATCGGGTGCGGGTCGTCGGCGGTGATGGTCCAGTCCTCCGGCTCGGGGTCGGACTTCTTCCAGACCTTCCCGTAGACGGTCGCCTTGTCCGCATTGCTCACGACTTTCAGCTTCATCCGGTACCAGGTGTTCGGCTCGAACTCGAAAGGCACCTGCTTGGCCATGCGGAGCTCGGCCGTCCAGGAGCGCACCTCCAGGTGGTTCTTCGCCCCGGCGAGGTCGAGGATGTAGCCGGAGTTGATCAGGCCGATGTCCGGACGACGACGCTTGGTCCCCTCGCCGAAGATGTCGGCCTCGATCGTGTAGTTGTTTAGCCACGACGGTCCCATGTAAAGGAACGTGCGGTTCAGACCGCGGCCGCGAGGGGCCTTGACCAGCACCTTCGCGCCGTCCTTCTCGCCCGCGAGGTAGATGCGGTTGGCGCCGATCCACTGCTTGGGGAAACCCCCGGTATCGAACTCCTCGAAGTCGAAGCTCCAGGGCAGCGGCGGGTAGACCCGGGCACGCGCGTAACCGGTGAGGCCGCCGACCTTGGCCACGATCTTGCCCGCCTGGAAGCCCTCGCCGCCGGACTTGAACGCCCCGTCCTCGACCGACCCGGCCAGCCCGTCGAGCGACCAGGTCGCCGGCTTCTCGGAGAGGACGTTGCCGTCGGCGTCGAGCAGGCGCACGCGGAAGTCGGCGGACTGCCCGAGCTCGAGCTGGACCTCCCAGGGAACGACCTGCAACGTCGTCGCGGGACCCGGCTTGCCGGCCTTCTTTGCCGGCTCGGATCGCTCGACCTTGAACGGCTTGGACTTGTCTCCGAGGCAATAAACTCCACCCTCGGTCGCGAAATAGATGCGGCCATAGGCCGTCGCGACCGAGCCGTAAAACTCGGCGTAGTCGCCGTTCGCGATCGTCAGCTCGTCGTGGTCGAGCGGCTCCACTCCGTCCTCTTTCAGCTTCAGGATGTGAAATCGGCCGTTCGTTTCCGGGACGTAGATCTTCCCGTCGGCAATGACCGGGGACGCCTTGCCGACCGTCCCGATGTTGTAAACCCACTTGATCTCGCCGGACGCGGCATCGATCGCGTGGAGATTGGCGGAGTTGTCGACGTGGTAGACGACCCCGTCCTTGACCGCCGGCGACGGGAAACCGCCACCGAACTCCTCGATGCGCCACTTCTCATGAGTCTTGGTGACGTCGCCGGAGCCCGTCGCGTCGATCGCAACCATTCGCCCCATCACACCGGTGTCGACGTTCTCCTCGCTGTGCGAGACGAAGACGGTGTCGTTCTCGAAAACGACCGTCACGTTGATCCCGCGCTTGCTGAGATGAAAGCCCCAGATTTTCTCACCGGTCGCGATGTCCAGGGCGTAGATCCACCCGTCCGCATTGCCCGAGATCAACAACCGGCGGCCGTTGACGGTGGCCACCACCGGGCCACCCTGTGTGTTGAAGTCCGCAGCCATCTGGCCGGGCGTCGAGACCCAGAGCAAGTCGCCTGTTTTCTTGTCGAAGGAAAAGAAACGGTGCCGCAACGGCATCAACTCGCCCCACCCGACCGAGACGAAGTTGATGATCGCCTGGTCCCCGTCGATCAACGCTGTCTGGGTGCGGCCGCCGTAACCGGAAAGACGCCCGAATTCCTCGGTCAGGAAACGGCTCCAGACGATCGTCCCGTCGGGTGCGTAGGCCGTGAACTGGCCGGCCACGCCGTGCGCGTACACGTTCCCGGTTTCCGGGTCCGCGACGAGGCTCGCCCACCCGACCCGGTTGAACGGCACCGTCGTCATGTAGACGTTGTACTTGTGCTCCCACAGCTTCTTGCCGTCCCCGGCGTCGTAGCAGGCGACGATTTCCTGGCGGTTGATTTTCGTCTCGGGATCCACGCCGGTGCGCCCGATCACGCAGACGCGACCGTCGATGACCACCGGCGTGGAGCGTCCGATGAAATCGGCCTTCCAGACGAGGTTCTCACCCTCCGGGGACCACCGATCGATCAGACCGGTTTCCTCGGAGACGCCTGTGTAGGACGGGCCACGCCAGGACGTCCAATCTCCGGCTTCGCCCGCCGGAGCGAGTAGGACGGCAGACGCGATCGCTACGATGAGCGTGAGCGCGCGCTGCCCGCGCGAGTCTTCGTTTCGAATGCTCACACCAAGACCCCTTTGAAGGTTGGTTTCGATCCACGGGTAGATACGGATTCTCGTCCGCGAGCAGAATATCTCCGGGCCGCCGAACGGACGAGATCGGAACTGTAAAAAATCGTAACTAAGACTTGAATATCAGCCTTTTTCGGGAGACGGCGCCGGTCTGGCTTGCACGCTCTGAACCGCCGCCGGTTTCGGCGGTCCGGCCGGATCGGGCTTGAACTTGGTAACCAGGAAACCGCCCAGTGCCGCCAGGAGGATCCCCAGGAAGAACGGCCAACGAACCGCGGCGATCCCGCCCTTGGGAGGGTGCACGATCATGGCCGTCACGGCATTCACGATGGGTGCGCCGGCGAAGATGATGGACATCACGACGGTCGGGGATCCCTTGGCGCCGAAGGCGAGCAGGACGCCGAAGGCCCCGGCCGCGCCAACCGTTCCCGCGATCAGCGACCAGGTCGCCCCCTTGGCGGTGAAGTCCCAGGTCGCCCCGTTGAACTTGAGCACGGCCAGCGGTGCGACCACGGCGGTGATGAAGTAGGCGATGCCGACGAACAGGAAGGCCTTGTAGCGGCCGTTTTGCGGATCGCCCATGCCGGTCGCGCCGGTATGCAAGAAGACCCCGTAGAGGCCCCACGCCACCACGGTCATCAGTGCATAGGCCAGCCAGGCCATGCCCGTCTCGGTATCTCCCGCCATCGCTGCCTCCATCCGTCCTCGGGGACGTGGACGCATAGCTTAGCATTCGTCTATTTCGTGGGCTTTTTGTGCCGATTCCGATGACTCAAAACCGGTTACGAAATCGTAATCCGCGGGTTTGACTTTGCCCTCCGCCGAACTGACATTCTGCGCTGGTCGAGGGTCCTTCAGGTATTCGCGTTGGAGCGTGCATGCCAGCGAGCGGGACAGCAGGCACGGTAGCGACCCACGCGTCCGCAGCGGAGTGCGTCGCCGAAGGACTGTGCCACCTGTATACGGCGTTCCAGAAGAGCGCGATCTATGCGCCGGGACATCCGGCCGCGGTCGAAGCGATCCGACTCGCATCCGACGGACTGGCCGGTAGTCTCGCCGAGGATTCGTTGCTGATCAGCGTCGGCCGGGATCGTCTGATACTGGACGGGCGACGCCTTGCCGACGACTCCGGAGCGCTGCAATCCCTGGCCAGCCTGCTTCACGATCTCGACGTCTCCGCACTGCGTGTCGACAGAGGTGTCGATCTAAAAGAGCTGGACGGCCTCGTGCAGACCCTCGGTCAGGCGAGACGCGAGGGTCTTCAAGGCCGAGCTCTCTCGGAGATGCTCGAGCGTCGTGCCGTGCGGCGCCTGCGTATCGTTCCCGTCGAACCCACGGGAGATCCCCGCAGAATCGTCGAGGACGAGTCCGACACCGACATCTGGGAGAGCCTCGAGTCGATGTTGACCTCGGAGAGCGACGAGGAGGACGACGTCGCTCCCGAGCGGATGGCCGAGCAGGTGCATCAGGAATTGGCCCGTCACGAGGGGACCGGTGTCGGCGAACTGCGCGAGAAGATGCAGGACGTCAGCCGTGAGATCGAGACGATCGGCGAGGAAAAGCGCAGCCACGCACGCGAGCGGCTCTCAAAATTCGTCGCCGCGCTGAACCCGAAGTTGCGCCAGGATCTGCTGCGGTTCGACATACGAGCGGCCGAGAATTCTTTGAGTCTGATGACCGAGCTCGGCGATGTCGTCCCTGAAACCGACCTGTTGGAGGCACTGCAAACCCTCGACCGCATCGGAGCTCGTGTTCCCGAACAGATGTTGATCCTGATGAGCAAGTTGACGCGCATCGCCCGGACACGCCCGACGCTGGCTTCGGGCCTGCAGGACACGATGGACAAATGGGGCGTCTCACCGAGCGCCATGGATGACGACATGAGCCTGCGCGCGGCCATCGAGGAAGTCTTCCAGCGCCGCGGACGCGTCGAATGCAATCCGATCCCGCATCAGGAACTGCTGGATACGCTCGCACGTTTCGAGTTCGAAGCGCCTGCGAACCTGTCGCTTTCCCGCTACCGCGATCCGGAAGACGCGGAGGACATCCACCGGCACGCCGCCGAGATCGCCGCCCGCGTTGTTGCACTTCCCGGGGGGGAGGAACACCGCGCGGGGCTATTCCTGCACTTACGGGAAACAACGGACGAGTTGATCGACGCCGGCCTTCTGGAGCAGGTGCGGGACGTTGCCGTCGCCGCACAGACCTACGGGATGCTCGGCGGGGTACACGAATCGACGAAAGAAGCCGCACGAGCATACCTCGGTGATTTCGAGCGCGACGAGCGCGTCCACAGGATCCTGGGTTCCGCTTGCACCGTCGACCCGTTCCCCAAGGCCGCGATCGAGTTGCTCGAGATCTGCGGCACACGTGCCGTCGCCCCCGCGATGGCCGCACTGGTCGAGATGTCGTCCCCGCCCACGATCGAGGCATTGCAGAACTTCCTCTGTCGCAAGGACGCCAAGCAGCTGCGCACCGTGCTCGAGGCGAGGCTGGAGAAAGGCTGGAGCAGCTGGGAGAAGATCTTCGTGGTCTTGCGGCGGATGCCGGTCGAAGAGGCATCGCCGCTCGTCGAGCTCTTGCTTTCGCACGACGAGTTCGAGGTTCGTCGTGAAGCTCTGATGCTGCTGCACGACCTGGATGGCGATCGTGAGTTGCGGCTTCGGGAGCTGAAACGAGCGCTGACCGACGACAGTGCGCGATTCGCACGAGTCGCCGTGCGTTGTCTCGCAGAGATGAGTGGCGATGAACCGCTCGAGATGCTCGGCGACTACCTCGACGGCAGCCTCGGCGTCACACCGGTTTTCGACGCCGGTGTCCGTGCCGCACAGAGCCTGCTACGGCTCAAGGAACCCGGCATGCTGCGTCTCTGCCGCGCCGCTCGCCGGCTGCGCAAGAGCTTCGACCCGCGGCGAGCGATCCTCGGTCGCAAGATCGTGGAGCTCCTGGGTACCGCGGACGACACGCGTGCGCGTGCCTGCGTCAAGGGCTGGCGCTTCTCGCCGGGTTGGATCGTCGCCGCCTTCGTTCCCCGTCCCGAGGGCACCGATCTGCGGGGCACGTCGTGATCCGAAAGATCAACACCGCGCTGCTGGAGATGCAGGGTGCTCTCCTCGCCAGGTCGCTCTACCCGGCCGGGAGTAAGCGTGTGTCGGTGACCGAGCAACGGGCATGGGATCAGTGGAACGAGATCCTGCGAGATCGCAAGGAAGTGACGTTGTTCGTCGTCGAGGGCCGCGTCATCTGCGACAACGAGATCCTGCCGTCCTCGGCCACTCTTGCGGACTCGCTCTTCCACATGCTGCAGAACCGCGGCATCGATCAGGTCACGGTGCATCGGGGGTTGACCCTTGAAGAGATCAAGGGATTGCTGGATCGTCTCTCCGACCTCGAGGGCCGTAGCGATGTCGACGCCACGGATCACCTCCGGTTCGGATCGCTGAGCGCGGTCGAAAGGGAAGCGCCCAGCCCCGGTGCACGCACCAAGACGGAAGCCGAGCTTTACGCGAGTGAGGCCGCGGAAGTGCTCCCGGGAATCTGGGAAGACCTCAGCGCGTCCCATTCTCTCCAGGCGGGCCAGCTGGGAGACATCGTGTCCTGTCTTTGCCGGACGGTGGCCAGCAGCGCGAGCGCGTTGATCCCCCTGGCACCGCTCAAGCGGCACGATGAATACACGTTCGTGCACACCATCAACGTCGCGATCCTGAGTATCTCCCTCGGCGAGGCGGTGGGTCTCAGCGACAACGCGGTTTACGAGCTCAGCGTCGGCGCGTTGCTCCACGATGTCGGCAAGCAAGCCGTGCCGAAGAAGATCCTGAACAAGCACGGCCTGTTCACGCCCGAGGAACGACAGGTGATGGAGATCCACCCCATCGAGGGGGCACGGATGCTGATCAACACGCCGAACGTTCCCGAGATCGCGGCGATCGTGGCGTACGAGCATCACGTCCGCGCGGATGGCGGCGGCTATCCCCGCGTGCCGAACCACTGGCGTCTGAGCCTGGCCAGTCGCATCGTCCAGCTCGCCGACGTGTTCGATGCGCTGCGGACGAACCGGCCCTATAGGCCGGGTCTGCCGCTGCCCAAGATCGTCGAGCTGATGAAGGCGGAGGTCGGATCGTTCTTCGACGCCGACCTGGTCAAGGTGTTCTTCGAGCAGGTCGTGTCCCGCGGCATCCCCAGCCCCGCGAACGTGGCCTGAGCTGCCCGACGGTTGCTAGCTCTCCAGCAGGCCGCGGACCCGCTCGAGCTCCTTGCGGACGACCTCGTTGTCGGGCGCCAGCTCGGCGGCTCGCTCGAGACGTGTGAGTGCTTCGTCCGGTTTGCCCAGGTGGGCGAGGCAGACGCCGATGCGATAGTGCGTGCTCGGCTCGTCCGGCCGGGTCTGCTCCACGATGCGCAGTTGCTCGAGCGCCGCTTCGTAGCGGCCGGCCTGGATCAGACGCACCGCGCGGGCTGCACTCTGCGCGGCCGAGACGTTCATCTGCTGGATCCGCAGCCGCACGGGGTCCGGCACGGGTAGCTCCTCGGCCGCGCTCGCGGCACGCTGGGCGTACGCCTCCGCGGCGGCCGTGTTCCCCCGGCGCATCTCGGCCTGTGCCAGCGACGCCAGCGTCGCCGGGTTCCCTTCTGCACCGAGCTCGATGGCTTTCGTGAGGCTGCCGACGGCCGCCTGCGCATCGCCTTGCGCGAGGACGACCTGGCCGAGACCGCGGTGGGCGACCGCAAGCTGCGGATCGATCTCGAGCGCCTTGCGGTAGGCGTTCGCCGCTTCGGCCAGCCGGCCCGCTCGCGTGAGTGCTTCGCCGAGCCGGTAGAAGATGGTCGGCAGGCGCGGCTCGAGGCGAGACGCCTCGGTGTAGTACGCGACGATCCGGTCCGGCGAGCCGCCGCGTAGCTCCGAGACGAACGCGAGCAGGTAGAACCAACGGAAGTCGGTCGGGTCGAGCTCGGTGGCCACCGTGTAGCAGGCCACGGCACAGTCGTAGAGTCCGTGCGCGTCACACAGCGCGCCGTAACCACCCCAGGCGGGGCCCGAGTCCGGCCGCTCCTCGACCGTCCGCCGTGCGGTTTCGAGTCGGCTGCGAACGGGCGGTTCCATGTGTCGCGTATCCGGAGCGGGAACGGATCGATTCGGCTCAGCTGCCGCCTCGCCGGTCTTCGGAGGATCCGTTTCGTCCGGTTCGGTCCAGACCAGGGCGACCACCAGCAAGAGCCCGGCGATCAACACGAACCCGCCCGAGATCATGGCCACACCGCCGCGTTTCTGCAGAGAGCGGGCCGTCGATCTCAGCTTGCTGGGCGACGCCCCCCGCGCGGGCGGGGTCGCATGCCGTTTCTTTTTCTTCTTGCGCGGCTTCCTGCTCATGACGATGGCGTTCCGGTTCCGCGAATCAGGGTCGTCTCGCCGTCTGCCGGCACCGCGTTGAACGTCTCCCGCTTCCCGTCCGGCCAGGTGACGGTCACGTCGGCGGACGCGGCCGCACCGATGCCGATGTGCAACGAGGCGTCGCGGCTGGACAGGTAACTCGATCCACGTGTCATCGTCCGGCGTTGCCGCAGGTCGCCGGCCAAGACGGTCACGCGCGCACCGATCGCCTCGCGGTTCGCGCCGGGGTCGGACAACCGCAGGACGACCCAGCGCCCCTCCTTCGGCGCGTCGTTGCGGTAGACTCGTAGGGGGCTCTCGATGTTCGCGGCCAGAAGGTCCTGGTCACCGTCCCCGTCGTAGTCTCCCAGCGTGAGACCTCGCGAGATCTCGACGGGATCGGTGAAGGGGGCCGTCGCCGCCGCCCCGCCGCGGAACAGCGCCCCGCTCTCGTTCACGTAGAACAAGTTGGGCTCGGCGAACCAGGACCAGGGTTCGTCGACCCAGGAGTCGGGACGCGGATCGGTCCGCTTGACCCTCCCGTTGACCACGGCGAGATCCAGATCGCCGTCGAAATCGACGTCGAAGGCGACCGTGCCGAACCCTGTCAACGCCATCGAGGAGACGGCGAGCCCCACCTCCCCGGTCGCATCGGCGAATCCCTTACCGGCACCGACGTTGCGGTAGTACGTGTTCGTCTCCGCGGCGAGGTGCGTGACGAACAGGTCCGATCGCAGGTCGTTGTCGAAATCAGCCGCGACCACGCCCATCCCGGCCTCGGGCTCCCCGTGAATGTTGAACGCCGCACCGAGCAAGACGGCACGATCGACGAACGTTCCGTCCCGGCGATTGAGCCACAGCTGATTCGCGTAGGCATCGTTCGCGACGTAGAAGTCGGGCCAGCCGTCGTCGTCCAGATCCTCACAGACCACACCCAGACCGGCTGCTCGAACCGAAGCGATCCCCGACGACGTCGAGACGTCCTCGAAACGACCGCTGCCGAGATTCCGGAACAACAGGTCGGACACCGGGGGGAATTCGAGCGGGCCGCAGTAGGCGGGCCGGCTGGCGGGATCGCGGCATCGCTTCTCGGCGCTGTAGTCGACGTAGCGGGTGACGTACAGGTCAAGCGCTCCGTCGAGATCGTAGTCGCACCAGACCGCGGACGCGGACCACCCCGGTGCGACGATCCCCGAATCGGCGGTGAAATCCACGAAGCGGCCGCCGTCGTTACGGTACAGACGGTCCTCACCGAAATTGCTCACGTAGAGATCGGCGTCGCCGTCGCCGTCGAAGTCCGCGACCGCGACCCCCATCCCGTACCCGGTATCGCCGAGACCCGTCTCGCTCGTCACGTCGGTAAACCGGCCGTCATCATTGCGAAAAAGGCGATCGCCGATCTCGCCCCCGCGGGCCGGCTTGGCCGGGGAGGCGTTCCCGTTCGTGGCATAGACGTCCGGGTCGCCATCGCCGTCGTAGTCGATGAACGCCACGCCGCCGCCCATGATCTCGGGCATGTGGAGCTCCCCCGTGGCGCCGGTACGGTACGTGAAGTCGAGCCCGACATCGGCCGTCACGTCGACGAGCCAGGCCTCGTGTTGCGAGTCCACGTTCGCGGCACAGCCGAGGACGGCCGCCAGCAAACAAGATGTCGTGATCAGCCTTTGCAACACGGCGTCAGGGGCTCACCGGGGCCAGTAACGGAAGCGTCACGACGAATCCGTTGTAAATCACGTGAGCGAGGACCGGGGCCCACAGGTTTCCGGTTTTCTGATAGACCCAGCAGAAGACCAAACCGATGAGCAGGTACATGGGAAGACCGACCGGATGCCAGTGGATCAGGGCAAAGAGAACGGCGGAAACGAGGTACGCCGCGCGGGGCCCCGCGCTCGAAAAGAGGCGCCGGAAGACGTAGCCGCGGAAGAATACTTCTTCGCTGACCGGACCGAGCACGACCAGCCACGGGGTCAGCAGCAACAACGACGCACGATCGGCCATCAAGGCCTGGATCCAGCCCTGCTCCTCGATCTCCCACCCCGTGAGCTGCAACCCGCCGCCCACGAGCGTGCTTCCGATGAACGCGACGATCGCCGCGCCCCCGCCCCACAGCAGCGCCGTTGTCAGCCGGGCAGGGTCGCGCAACGCCCGAGGGTCGCGCCAGCGCACCATGACCCAGCCGCCGAGGCTGAACACCAGCGCCTGAATCGTCATCGCGGGAGGGATGTACATGCGCATCCGGCGGGGGTTCTCCATCGCCCCGAAATAGCGCGGCAACGTGGTCACCGTCGGAACGGGATCGGACCAGCCGAGGGCGCCCAGTTGTTGGGTCAGCTCCGTCGAAGAACTCGGCGCAGGCTCGCCCCGGATCCAGGCCAGCAACTGCCAGGCCCGCTCTCCCTCCGGGATGACGATCACATCGGTCACGTCGAAAACCGCGGCGACGATCCGTTTCGTCTCTTCGATCGTGGGGATCGTCTCGCCGCCGTCGTGGATCAACTCGACGCCGAGCTTCCGCTCCATGCCGAACAGGCTCTCGAGCGGATCCTCCTCGACGAGGAAAGCCGTGGCGACGAACCCGAACATGCCGAAGAAGATCGAGATGCCGAAAACCAACCCCAGCGCGAGCGGCGGCTCGATCAGGGCGAGCCACCGGGAGCGGCCCGTGTCCGGAGTGGGCGGGGGTTGTTCGGGGTGCATCGCGGATCCGTTTTGGCCTGAATTCCAATCCATTCTGCACCGAGCGGGGCTTTCTTGCACGGACCCCCGCGAAGCCTAGATTAAACCAGGTAGGGCGTTTTTCAGCCTTCGAATGTTTGCTTGCGGCATCTCATTACCCCCCCAATGCGGTGTCGTGACTCGGGGCGTCCGCCGCGCACCCCCCTGCCGGCGGACGCTTTTTTATTGGCGCCTCCCGTTCCCGCCGCGGGGAACTGGAACAATCCCCACAACACCGATAGAGTTGCAACGTGTACGCGAGATTGTTGGTCGATCTCCGTAAGCACTTTTATTGCAGGAATTACACCCATCCTGCCCTCTTTGCAGCGGAAACGCCGTGATCTTCCCGGGCCCTGAGGTTCCTCTCGAATGATCACCAACAATCTCAGGAACACCTTGTAGAGTTAACGAATACGGGCACAATCCCTCCTTCGCCAGGGCTTCGGAGGGCTGAAAGGAACCCATGGCAACCATCGACAGCACGCCGGAATTCGTCGAGCACGCTTATCGGAAGATCGAGCGCAACCTGGAAGTCGTCCGCAAACGCCTCAACCGGCCGCTGACCCTGACCGAGAAGATCCTCCTCGGCCACCTCGACGACCCGCAAGGCGAACAGCTCGAGGCCGGCAAGAGCTACATCGAGCTGCGCCCCGATCGCGTCGCCATGCAGGACGCCACGGCGCAGATGGCGCTGCTGCAGTTCGCCCAGGCCGACATCCCGCGGGTCGCGGTGCCGACGACCGTGCATTGCGATCACCTGATTCGTGCGTACCAGGGTGCGAACCAGGACATGAAGGTCGCGGTGGACGAGAACGACGAGGTGTACTCGTTTCTCCAGAGCGCCTCCGCACGTTACGGGATCGGGTTCTGGAAGCCCGGCGCGGGGATCATCCACCAGGTCGTCCTCGAGAACTACGCCTTCCCCGGCGGGATGATGATCGGCACCGACTCGCACACGCCGAACGCCGGCGGGCTCGGCATGTTCGCCTCGGGCGTCGGCGGCGCCGACGCGGTCGACGTGATGGCCGGCTTCCCGTGGGAGGTCAAGTACCCGAAGACGATCGGGGTCCACCTGACCGGTTCGCTGTACGGCTGGACCGCCCCGAAGGACGTCATCCTGAAGCTCGCCGGGATCCTGACCGTGAAGGGCGGCACCAACGCCGTCGTCGAGTACTTCGGTCCGGGCGCCGAGTCGATCTCCTGCACCGGCAAGGGAACGATCACGAACATGGGCGCCGAGATCGGCGCCACGACGTCGATCTTCGCCTTTGACGATTCGATGGCCCGCTACCTGCGGGGCACCGAGCGCTCGGCACTCGCGGATCTCGCGGAACGACACGTCCACCTGCTGCGCGCGGACGACGAGGTCGCCAAGGATCCCGAGAGCTACTACACCCGCGTGATCGAGATCGACCTGTCGACGCTGGAGCCGCACCTCGTCGGACCGCACACGCCGGACCTCGCGCGGCCGGTCTCCGCGATGGCCGGCGCCGTCGAGAGCGAGGATTACCCCGACGCCATCGCGGTCGCCTTGATCGGCTCGTGCACGAACTCCTCGTATGAGGACGTTTCGCGCGTGACGGACGTGGTTCGACAGGCCAAGAATGCGGGTGCCGGAAAGGCGCGCATCCCGTTTCTGGTGACGCCGGGCAGCGAACAGATTCGGGCGACGATCGAGCGTGACGGCCAGATGGCCGAGCTCGAGGCGTTCGGCGCCACCGTGCTGGCCAACGCCTGCGGCCCGTGCATCGGCCAGTGGCAGCGCGACGAGATCAAGCCCGGGATGAAGAACACGATCGTCACCTCGTTCAACCGCAACTTTCCCAGACGCAACGACGGCAACCCGGAAACGCTGGCGTTCATCGGCAGCCCCGAGATCGTCGCGGCCTACGCGCTGGCCGGTCGCCTGTCGTTCAACCCGTTGACCGACGAGATCGAGGCGGCGGACGGCAGCCGTTTCCGGCTGGCGCCGCCGGCGCCGGCGCCCGACCTCCCGGCGGACGGTTTCGTGCAGGACACCGAGGGCTACCTCGAGCCGCCCGACGACGGAAGCTCCGTCGAGCTGCGCATCGCGCCCGACAGCCAGCGGCTGGCGCTTCTCGAGCCGTTCAACCCGTGGGATGGTAAAGACTTCGAGAAGCTGCCGCTGTTGCTCAAGGCGCGCGGCAAGTGCACGACCGACCACATCTCGCCGGCCGGGCCGTGGCTGCGCTTCCGCGGCCACCTCGACAACATCTCGGACAACATGTTCACCGGCGCGGTCAACGCGTTCACCGGCGAGGCCGGCACGACGCGCAACCTGCTGAACGGCGCGGACGAGACAAGACCGATCCCCGAGGTGGCCCGCGCGTACAAGGCGGCGGGGTCGAAGTGGGTCGTCGTCGGCGACGAGAACTACGGCGAGGGCTCGAGCCGCGAGCACGCCGCCATGTCGCCGCGGCTGCTCGGCGCGGCGGCGGTGATCGTGCGCTCGTTCGCGCGCATCCACGAGACCAACCTGAAGAAGCAGGGCGTGCTGCCGCTGACCTTCGGCGACCCGGCCGACTACGACAAGGTGCAGGAGCGGGACCGCATCAGCATCACGGGGCTCGCCGGGTTGACGCCGGGCGCGGACGTGACGGTCGTCCTGCACCACGAAGACGGTCGCGAGGACACGGTGTGCGCACGGCACTCGCTCAACGCGGGGTCGGCGTTGAACGTTCTGAAGACGAAATAGCTCGACGTTGCCGCTTCGCAACGAGACGCCCGCGAGTGCCTATCGCTCGGGTCCCCGGCGCCGCATACTGGCGTGAGTCAAGCAAGCCGGCTTGGTTCACGACAGGAGAGGGGCGCAGATGACACCCCCCTGACTGCCTTGGTAGCCCTATCCCTCATCTGCGCCTCTTTCCTTATTTGTCTTCCCGCGCGCGGTAGAGCTACAGCGTTTACTGAACCCCGAGCACCTTGCTCCTGACGGAGCGTCGGGCCTGCTCGATGCCGATCCAGGATTCGTCGAGCCAAGGCTCGGACGGCTGGACCACCCACGAATCGGCTTCCCAGGCGGCGCGCCCGAGGGCGTCGCTGCTCTCTTTCCAGTCGAGCCAGAGGTGGGATCCGCGAGTGTGCAAGATCGCATCGAGCGGTTCCGTCCGCGCGGTGGTGTGCACGGTCTCGCGCGTGTAGCCCTCTTCAGTCACCGTGGTGACAACGACGTCCTGCCCGATGATCGCGTCCTGCTCATAGACGATCCGGATCGTCCCCTCGTGGTCCACGATCGACGGTCGACGGGCCGGCACCCCGGGTTGAGACACCTGGACCGGAGAGCTCCATATCGGACTTCCCGCGAGGCGCGTCCGTAGGAACACCGTGTCGACCACACCATCTTCCCACCAAGCAACAGCGACAGTGCCGTCGGACGCGACCCGGACACGCGGGTCGAGCTCTTTCGCGGTCGATGCGGTGAGAAATTCAACCGGTGCCCACTGCGTCCCGTCCCATTCGGAGTAGGCAATGTCGAAGTCCGAACCTGCGTTGTACGCCCAGGTCACCGACTCGTACCCGGTGTTCGGATCCCGGGCGACGCTGGGCCAGCCGTCGCCGCGCGTCGCGCCGCTGGGATTCAGGATCCAGTCGGCCGGAATCTGCCCCAGCGGTTGCCACGCAATACCCACGGGATCGGAATGATCGATGATTCCCATGATGATGACGCCACCGCCGTCGACCTCGCCGATCCGGTAAGAGACTTCCGCTGAAGCAACACTGCCGAGAAGGGCGAGCATGACTGCAACGAACAGGGTCTTACGCATGCTCGTCTCCGCCGCCGAGGATCTGCACGCGGAACTCGTCGAGCTCCTCGAGGTCCTTGTGGTTCTTGACCCGCACGTAGAGTCGTTTCAGGTAGCTCAACCGGCGCGCGTCGGCATCGGAGGGATCCTCCAGCCGGGCCACGCGGTGAAGCAGCCACTCCGCTCGAAAAACGATGCCCGGGTTTTCGAGACGGCGCGCGATGATCAACGCGGAGCGCCCGCATTGCTGCGCTTCCGACAAGTCGCGCGCCTTGAAATACTGGCAGCCGAGCTCGACGAGCCAGCTCGCCTCCTTCACCGGGTCGTTGTGCTTGCGCGCCAGCTCGATGCAACGGATGAACCGCCGCGTCGCCTCTCGGTTCTTGCCCAGCTTGGCGTAACACGAACCGATGTTGCCCTCGGCGCGGATCACGTGATGGAAGTCGCCCGCGGCGCCCGCGATCTTCTTGGCGAGCAAGAACTCCTGACGGGCGTTGTCGTAGCGTTTGGCGAGGTAGAGGACCGCCCCTTTTTGAACGTGCACACGCCCGCGGGTCTTCTCTGCGCAAACCGCGGCCAGTTCTTGGGCGCGGCCGACGGCCAGCAGCGCCAGATCGATGAGGCCTTCNNGAGCTGAGGATCATCAACGCATCGGCCTGCAGGTCCGGCATCTCGCGCGCCGCCTCGACGGCGCGTTCGGCCACGGTCTTGGCGGCACGTAACGCCTGCAGTCGCGCGAGGGCGACGGCCTGGTTGACCTGCAAGCGACAACGCATGCGGTGGGTGTCCGGCGTCGTCCCGGGCTCGGCGTCGAGTTCCTGCAAGAGAACGGTGTAGTAGCTCACCGCCCCGCGGTAGTCCCCCTGCCAGAAGCAGTCATTCCCCAGCTGCAGGATCTCGGCGCGTGCCAGGCCGGCGACATCGGGAGCGGCCTTCGCGACGTCGACGAGCTCGACGAGTTCTTTCGGGTCGAGCTGGAGCGCCCGCGCGATCGAGACGAGGGCGTCGATCGACGGAAGATTCACACCGCGTTCGATCGAGCTGATCAGCGTGCGCGATACCGGGGTCATGTGATGTCGCGTGTGCCCGGCCAGTTGGGCCTGGCTCAACCGCTGCGATTGACGCGCGCCCTTGAGCATCTGACCGATCTGCCGGGCGATCAGCGAACGCGAACGTACCACGCCGCGGACAGGCCTGCGCCCGCACGGTGACCGATTTCGGTCCGGACCGAATCCCCTCAGCAAGTCTTCCGCCACGCCTCCCCCTGAAGCGCTACTTTCGAGGAATATACCGTGGAGACGGCCGGGCCGTGGCTTTTTCGATTCTCGGCTGACAGGATTCGGTCCGTCCCGGGAAGCGTTCAAATCTGGAGATTTTCGGACCCTTTCCCTTGAGAAGGATGGCGATATCGACCCGCTCAGCTCAACCCGTACTGCTTGATCTTGCGGAAGATCGTCGCCCGTGAGACCCCGAGCAGCCGGGCGGCGTCGTTCCGGTTCCCCCCGGCCTGCCGGAGCGCCTCCTCGATCCGGTCACGTTCGTTTTGCTTGAGCGAGAGGGTCGGCTTGCCGGCCTGACCGATCAGCGCGGCCGCGAGGGACGGATCCTGCTCGATGGTCCCGCGGTCGATGGACGCGGGACCGGCCAGCAACGCCAAGCGCTGGAGGGTGTTCTCGAGCTGCCGGACGTTCCCCGGCCAGGCATAGCGTTCGAGCAACTCCATCGCGTCACGCCGGAGCGCGATCTTCTTCTGACCCCGTTGACGGGCAATGCGCTCGAGGAAGTGCTCGACGAGCTGCGCGATGTCGGCGGGCCGTTCCCTCAACGGCGGGAGATGGATCACCAGTACCTGCAAGCGGTACAGCAGGTCTTCGCGGAACTCCCCTTCCGCCACGCGCCGGGACAGGTCTCGGTGAGTCGCGGTGATCAGCCGGACGTCGACTCGGGTCGAGGTTTCGCCGCCGACACGCCGGAGATCGCCGTCCTGCAGCACCCGCAGCAGCCGCGCCTGCATCGCGGGCGACATGTCGCCCACCTCGTCGAGGAACAGCGTCCCACCGTCGGCCTGCTCGAAGAGCCCGGGCTTGTCCTTGTCGGCGCCGGTGAAGGCGCCCCTGACGTGACCGAAGAGCTCGGACTCCAGCAGGCTGTCCGCGATCGCCGCGCAGTTCTCGCTGAGGAAGGGTCTGTCCTTGCGCAGGCTACGCCGGTAGATCTCGCGAGCGACGAGCTCCTTCCCGGTGCCGGAGTCGCCCTGGATCAGCACCGGGAGATCCGACTCCCCGACGCGCTCGATCATGTCGTAGACCTTCTGCATGCCCGGCGAGCGCCCGACGAGTTCGCCCAGCCCGTCCCTCGCCTCGCTCGCCGAGAGCAATTGCGCCTTGCGCTGCTCGAGTCGACGCAGGTCGCGCGCGTTCTCGAGAGCAAGCGCCGCGTGGTCGGCAAGAGCCTCGAGGAACGCGAGATCCTTCCTGCTGAACAGCGCCCCGTCGGCTCGACTGTCGGCGTAGACGGCGCCGATCAGGTCGTCGCGCAATCGAAGCGGAACGCAGAGCAAAGACTTGATCCCGTAAGCGCTCACACTCTTCATCTCACGCACACGCTCGTCGTTCGCCGTGTTGATCGCCAGGACCGGCTCCCCCTTGCCCGCTGCAAGCACTGCGGTTCGGCTGAACTGCGCCGCCTCCTCGACCGTATCTTCCTCGAGGTTGCGTGCCAGGCGAACGCGGTAGCGATCGTCGCCTGCGGATCGCAGCAGGATCAGGCCACGCTCCGCGCGGACGACGCGCAGGGCCTGATCGAGGATGACACCGAGCCGTCCCTCGGGATCGTCGCCGGAGTTGAGCGAGTGAACCATGTCGTAGAGCGCACCCAGGCGTTCTTCCGCGTCGGCGAAGCTCTCACGCTTCTTGCGCAACTCCTTGAAGACCGGCCTGGCGAGGAAGTCGCTGCGTAACTCTTCGTCCTCGATCAGGTTGGCGGCGGTCTCGAGCTCCTCGCGTCCCTTCTCGAGTACCAGGTTGGCCTCGACGGTCCTGCCGTCGAGTTCGTGCGCCTTGGACATGGAGAGGTAGACCTGCGCGGCCAGGTCGTGGTGCCGGCCGCTGAGCGCCTCGAGCGCTTTGTTGCATGCGTCGAGCGCCGCCCGACGATTGTTACGACGAACCTTTTCCTTGGACCAAGCGAGCCAGCCGCGGGCGACGAGGTGCTGGTCGAGGCCTTCCTCGCCGAGCATGTCCTGGAACTGATTCCACAGTGCTTCGGGGGGTTCGGTGCCGAAGCGGGCGTGCATTTCCAGGGTGACGATCAGGTGGCCCCAGATGGCGAGGCGGGGCGTCGCGTCGCCCTGCAAGACACGGCTCAGTGCATTGGCGATCTCGGTATCCTCCCGCGTCGGCTCTGAGAGCAGCGCCTCGGCCAAAGTCAAGGTTAGGAAGCTCCGAAGTCTTGGGTCGAGTGACACCAGCTCGAGTTTTTGAAGTCGCTCCGTACCCTGGTTGGGTCGACCCAGTGTGATCAGGTTTTCGACACAAGCCACTTGCGCTGTCACATACTGAACACGGTTGCCAAAGAACTGCCCCCTTCTCCTTGCCTCCTCGTGGCACTCCAGCGCCCTGTCAAACTTGCCCAACATCTGAAAGGCCCGCCCCTTGTTTCCGAGGATCCACATCGAATGACGTTTGAACTCATGTCTGGTCGCGAGCGACTGAGCTCTCTCAAGGCGCTCAAGGGCCAAATCTGGATTCTCTTGCAGGAAATCGGTGCTAGCGCTCGAGATCAGAGAGTTGACGACAATCTCATCAAATCCGTGTTCTTCGGCGTAACAAATGGAGGCTTCGTAAGCCTCAATTGCGGATTTGAGATTCCGCGACTTCTGTAAAGCAATACCTGCCGAGTAGAAAGCCTCGGCAGCTGCGCGAGTTTCGTCCATCGCGTGGAGTTTGGGCGCAGCCGCATTCAGCAACTCGTATCCACGCTCCGGTTCTCCATAGGTCGCGTACGCCGCCCCCAGGAGACTGTCCGCAATGTTTTTCTGCCGCTCATCTTTGGCAAACGAAAATGCCTCTCGGGCGACTCGTATCGCTGCTTTCTGCCGTCCGGCTTTAATGAGGGCCCGGGCTTGCCAGGACAAGAAGCACGATCTCGAGGAATCATCTCTGCGGCACCTGCCATAGGCGGCGTAACTCTTGGCAGCCTTGTCGAAGTACTCCGCGAGTTCTGATGCATGCGCATGTTTCAAGCGCAGCGATGCATAGGCGGGGTCATGTTTGGGTAGATCGAGTATCGACCGTGTATACCAATGGACCGCTAGTTGGTTGGAGCCGGCCTGAGACGCGGATGCCGCCGCCTTTGCGAAGAAACGACTCGACTTCGAGTGGTCGCCGAGTTGACGCCAGAGTCGGCCGAGTTTGGAGTCGGCAGCGTCATCGGAGTTTTCGATCGACTGAATCGCCCGTCGTGCGATCTCATCGAGGAGGGACTGATCGATCGCATCGCGGGCGCACTGCGTGACAACCCTGGATTTGAGTACCCAACGACCGTCGAGTTCCCGGCTCAGGTTGGCGAAACCCAGTTCATTCAGACCCGAGAGAACATTGGCTTCCGTGTCTCCAAGGATTGAAGTTAGGAGTTTCAGTTCCGACGACTCACCTACCACGGCCAGTGCGGCGACGCATCGAGTGGCGATACGGGACAAACTGGTTAGCCGTGTCTTGACGGATTCCCGTAGCCGATCACCTTCTCCCGCTGTCGGTTTGTCTCCGCTAACAACAAAGGCCTCAACGGACGCGGCCAGCCCGTTTGTCGCAGCTAGAACGTTGGCGACCAGAGCGGGCGATGGTTCCCCACCGGATACACGTTTGAGGACATCTTCGACTGCCGTCTGATCCAGCGGCGCCAACTCGAAATGTGTTGCGGTCGGCATCATCTCAACGTCGGCGAGCAGGGCGCGAATCCGTGGATCGGAGATCTCCTCGAGGCGTCCGCACACCAAGACTTTGGTCTGTTTGTCTTGGAACGGGTTCCGGACGACGCGATCCAGGACATTCGCGATCTCGGGAGTCACGTTTTCGAGTTCGTCGACCGGGAGGAAATGGGTGCGATCGTCTTGGTGGGCAAGTGCGGGTTCCACTAGCCAATCTGCAGTCGCCTCGATTCTCCACCGCCACTGAACCGCGCGCGCACGAACTGTGTCGAGAATTCTCGTCTTGCCTGCGCCAGCCTCCCCAGTCAAGAAGACGGCCGTGATTCCCGGATCCTGTAGCGCCTCAAGGATCGCTTCCAGAACCTCAGATCGGCCGGGTGGACTGCCTGACGCAACCCTAGCGGCTCGTGTTTCTGCCGACTCGACCTCGATGTCGCCACCGGCCAAAGTCCGCAGTTGTGCGAGAGCCTCTCGGGCATCGGCGGGGCGCGCATCGGGATCATGATTACGAAGGTCGTTCAACCAATCCAGCAATCCTTTGGAGACGGGTGTCGTCAGACAATCCGAAAGCACCGGGTGTTTAGTTGCGTGAAGATAGGCGCTCAAATCGACAGCCGGATCTTCATCCACGGGTGGACGACCGATGAGCGCCTCGAGAAACACGACTCCCAGAGCATAGAAATCCGTCTTGGCGGTGGGAGAAGCCCCTTCAAACAGCTCGGGCGCCATGTAGCGAAGAGTCCCGGCTGCCCCCACGTTCGTCCCCAAACGGGCTTCGGCCAGACCGAAGTCCAGCAAAACCAATCGTCGACCGTTTTTCGGCTTTCGGCGAACAAGAAGGTTCTGCGGCTTCAGGTCACGGTGGACGAGACCGAAATCGTGGATGAACGAGAGTGCCAGAAGGGATTCAGATGCCAACGATTGGAACGATGCCCGGTCCGACTGAACGGCGTCGACGAATGAATCTCCGTCGACAAACTCGAGCGCGATGTAACAGGAACCCGAGGCGGTCTCGCCGAAAGCGAAGGTATCTGGCAGGTTCGGGTGGGTCAGGCCTGCCAGTGTGGCGAATTCCTTCCGGAACTCGTTCTCGTCCCCGCTTTCCAGGAGGAGCTTCAGAGCAACTTCACGGTTGGCCGATGCGGTATCGCGGCACAACCACACCTGCCCGGCGCCTCCTTCGCCAATGATGCGAACTGGCTGGTATCGCTCAGGTAGATCCGGCTTCCCCCCCATTGCCCCATGATACGGGCATTCTTGGAGCCGCGCGGCCGAATTGTCTCAGATTGAGACTATTACCAGGGGTCGGCTTGGTCAATAATTCCCACACTGTCGACGTTTTCGATTGTCTGGGAGAAGCCGACCAAAGTCTCCGCATCCCCTCTCGAACTCAACGTAACCGGTGTGAAACC
>WVWW01000007.1:23809-28003 GCA_011773795.1 Acidobacteriota bacterium | reverse complement strand
ACCGGGGCCGATTTGCCGGCCAGCGCGACGGGTGCCAGTACGGAGGTAATGAACATAAACGAACAGAGAAGTGCAACTCCGGTTCGTTTTTCGGTTGAAATCAACATGGTGAAATTCCTCGTTTGCCTATTCTTTTATGAGTATCTCTCCTCCTCTTGCAGTTAAAATCTAAATGAGGTAATTTTAATTTCAATAGTGAATTATGTAAGAAATGGCTTGTTCTTCGGTGGAAATCCGGAATAACCGGACGGTCCGGCTTTTACGGCGCTTTGACAGGTTGGGCAGGGGTCGGCAAGGTATTAGTTCTGCAGTACTTTGTTGGGTGCCCGGAGTACTCCGCGGCCTAGGATTCCCTCATGCATGTCTTGATCGTCGAAGACGAAATAACGCTTCGCGAGGGCCTGGTAGATCTACTGACGGGTGACGGCCACGAGGTCATGGTGGCTGCCGACGGCGAGGCCGGGCTCGAGATGGGCGCGGACCCACGCGTCGAGCTGGTCTTGCTCGATCTCATGCTGCCCAAGCTCGATGGGATCTCCGTTTGCCGACAGCTACGCGAGGACCGGCCGGGGCTGCCGATCCTGGTCCTGACCGCGCGCGGGGCAGAAGAAGAGAAGGTCGAGGGTCTCAAGGCCGGAGCGGACGACTACGTGACGAAGCCGTTCGGTTCGAAAGAACTCCTGGCGCGGATCGAAGCGCTCGGTCGGCGTTCCACGGCGACCCCCGAGCCACCGCAAACGATCGAGACCGACGGCTGCAGGATCGACATCGGGCGCCTGGTAGCCAACCGTGCCGACAGGAAGATCAACCTGACCGCCCGTGAGGCGAACATCCTGCGTTTGCTCCACGAACACCGCAACCGTGGCGTCTCACGCGCCGAGCTGCTGACCGAGGTGTGGGGTGCTTCAGCCGAGCAACAGACGCGAACCGTCGACATGACGATCGCCAATCTCAGACAGAAGATCGAAGCGGACCCATCCAATCCTCGAATCGTTGTTACGGTGAAGGGCGTGGGTTACGCCTGGGGCTCGGAATGAAGGAGAAGCGCACCTCCCTCGTCACCCTGCTGGTGGCGGGCGGTGTGCTCGCGCCGTGCCTCGCCTGGTACATGGCCGGGTCGCGCGCGGCGCACGAGCAGGCCGAGCGGCTTCGTGAAGCGCCGCTGCAGCTCGCGCGGCTCGAGACCGACCGGCTGGCCTTCCACGTCGCGATGCGGCTGGAGTCGCTCCGCGAGGCCGAGGCGCGCCGACCCTACACGGACTATCGGGCACAGGGTGAACCGCTCAAGCCCGGCTGTCTCCTCGAGGAGCCGCTGGGCGGATCGCCGCTCGCCATGGGGCCGTCCGACCCCCTCGTCTGGGCGCACTTTCAGATCGACTCGGTCGGACAGCTGACGCTGCCGCACTCACCGGTCGAGAGCGAGGACCGTGGCACACCGGCGAGCTCGAGCATGATCTCCTCGACGGTCGCCGAAGAGCTCGAGTGCGCGGCGGCCGACTACCTGGCTTCGATCCAGCGCAGCACGCCTTCGATGGGCCGGCGGATCGTCGATGCCCCGGAGGGCATGGTCATCGTGGGACCGTTCAGCTGGCACACCGCGACGATCAAGAACGCACCCGCGCTGGTCGCACTGCGCGAGGTCGTGACGCCGAGCGCCGTGCTGAGCCAGGGCTGGGTCGTCAACCACGAGATCTTGGCGGAGTTGGTGGCGGACGCCCCGTATCCGGCGACGATCCGGCCGGGGATTCCGGCCGGCGACGGGCAGGCCGCACTGCCGCTGAGCCGCCAGGAGTGGACCGTCGAGCTGGACCTCTCCGAGCCAGTCGCCCAGGCCGAAATCGAGGCCGCCGCGATTCACGGCCGCTTCCGGCTGAACTTTGCGCTCGGCGCCATCGCGGCGTTACTCGCCGGGACGGCGATCGTCTTCCTGGTCCGTCGAGCGGAGCGGCTGGCGGCGGAGCGTGCCCGCTTCGCGGCGTCGGCCGCGCACGAGTTGCGCACCCCACTGGCCGGTCTTCGATTGTACGGTGAGATGCTGGCCGAAGGACTCGGGTCGCCGCACAAACGTGAGGACTACGCGCGGCGAATCTCGGACGAGGCGAACCGGCTCGGCCGTGTCGTGGCCAATGTGATGGGTTTCTCCCAGCTTCAGCGCGACGGCGTTCAGGTCAAGACGTGCCGCGGCAACCTGGCAGAGGCGACACGCGCGTCGGTCGAGCAGTTGCGACCCGCGATCGAGGCGGCGGGCGCACACATCGAGCTGTATCTCGACGGGGACGCACCGGAAACGGAGTTCGATCAGGACGCGGTTCACCAGATCCTACAGAACCTGCTCGACAACGCCGAGAAGTACACCCGCGAGTCGGAGGACCGGCGGATCGACGTGCGGGTAGCCGCCAACGGATCGGGGCCGGTGCTATCCGTCCGCGACCACGGGCCGGGGGTGGATCAAGATATACGGCGACGGCTGTTCGCACCGTTCACCCGGTCGAGCCATGCCGACGCCCCGGCCGGTCTGGGGGTCGGGCTGGCGCTCGTCCGGGCGCTGGCGGAAGCGCAGGGAGCGACCGTCTCGCATCGCGCCGGCGACGGCGGTGGCGCGCTCTTCTCGGTGACCTTTCCGCCCGCTTCCTGAGCCTTCTTTCTTCGGGAATCGTTTACGGTCAAGGCCCGGCACCGCTGCTACAATGGCGCTTTCGCCCGTCCCCAACCCAAGAACAGTCGAGGTTTTCCGATGTCGGAAGAGCAGACAGTTTCCCGCGTTCTGGTCGCCGACGCGATCTCCGAAGAAGGCGTCAAGGTCCTGCGAGACACCCCCGGTTTCGAGGTCACCGTGCAAACGGGGATGAGCCCCGACGAGTTGCGCCAGGTGATCGGAGACTACGAGGGGTTGATCGTGCGCTCCGCGACGAAAGTCCGGGCCGACGTCCTCGCGGAGCCGGGGCGTCTGCGTGTCATCGGCCGCGCGGGCACCGGCGTGGACAACATCGACCTGGAGGCGGCGACCAAGGCGGGCGTCGTGGTGATGAACACGCCCGGGGGCAACTCCGTGGCTGCGGCCGAGTTGACCATCGCGCACCTCACCGCGCTGGCGCGCAACGTCTCGCAGTCGCACGCGGACCTGCGGGAGGGTCGCTGGGAGCGCAAGAAGTACATGGGTACCGAGCTTGACGGCAAGACGATCGGCGTGATCGGCCTGGGCCGGATCGGGCGCGAGGTCGCCCGAAGAGCGCAGGGACTGCGAATGCGGGTTCTCGGCTTCGACCCGTTCGTGTCGAGTCAGATGGCTCAGGATTTCGGGATTGAGTACGCGGAGCTGGACGACCTACTGGGGCGTTCCGATATCGTCTCGCTGCACGTGCCGCGGACCGATGAAACGCATCACATGATCGACGCGGACGCGATCAAGAAGATGAAGCCCGGTGCACGCATCATCAACTGCGCCCGCGGCGGGCTGATCGACGAAGCGGCGCTGCTGGAGGCGCTCGAATCCGGCCACGTCGCCGGGGCCGCTCTCGACGTCTACGAAAAGGAGCCGCCGACCGACCTGGCCTTGGTCAACCATCCTCGAGTCGTGGCGACACCGCATCTCGGGGCCTCGACACGAGAGGCTCAGGTGCGCGTGGGAACGGAGATCGCGGACAAGATCCGCGGATACCTATTGGACGGAGTGATTCTCGACGCGGTCAACTTCCCGTCGATCGATCGTGAAGCTTACGCCGAGATCGGGCCGCTGATGGATTTGGCCGAACGACTGGGCAGCTTCCTCTCGCAGACCACCGATGGTGGCTTCCGCAAGCTGGAGGTCCGGGTGCAGGGTTCTTTCGGNNCAGGGTTCTTTCGGCGATCATGCGTTGAAACCGATCACGATGGCGGCGGTGAGGGGACTGTTGAGTCCCGTCGTCGAGGGCGCAGTCTCCTACGTCAACGCGCTGGCGCTGGCGGACGCCCGCGGGGTGACCGTCGAGGAGGGCCGGAGCAGCGAGGCCTCGCCGTTTGCCGGATTGCTGAGACTGACGCTGGAAACCGATTCCGGCAAGACGACGACGGCCGGGACGCTCTACGCGCCGGATCGCCCACGACTCGTGGAGATGGACGGCACGTCGCTCGAGTTGCGTCCCGAGGGTCACATGCTGTTCGTCCGGAACCGCGACGTCCCCGGCGTCGTGGGCAAGATCGGCACGATCCTCGGTC
>WVWW01000007.1:0-23750 GCA_011773795.1 Acidobacteriota bacterium | reverse complement strand
CGCGCGCGCGCTCAAGGTCTAGACAGGCTCACCCGGCCCCGCCGCGCGTCTCGGCGCCGGGAAAGCCCACATGGTGGACCGTCCGCTGCGGGAACGGGATCTCGATCCCCGCGGCGTTGAGGTCCTCGTAGATCGCGGTGTTCAACGCGTCGATCGCTCGCCCGCGCAGTTCGGGCTCGCGGATCCAGCCGAGCACACGGAAGATCAGTGCCGAGTCTCCCATCTCGGTAAACCGGATGCGCGGAGGCGGGTCGCTGACGATCCAGTCGACGCGCTCGGCAGCGCTCATCAGGAGATCGCTGACCTGCCTGACATCGGAGCCGTAGGCCACGCCGACGGTGACGACCACGCGGCGTTTCTGCCAGGGGCCGCCGGATTCGTTGACCACCTTGGCGTTGGCGATGACGCCGTTGGGCACCGTGACCTCGATATCGTCGCGGGTCAGAAGGCGGGTCGAACGCAGGCCGATCTTGATCACCTTGCCACGCTCGCCGGAGTCGAGATTGATGTAGTCCCCGATCTTGTACGGGGCGTCCATGATCACGAACAACCCGCCGAACAGGTTGGCCAGCGAGTCCTTGGCGGCGAAGCCGATCGCGATGCCGGCGATGCCCGCGGAGGCGAGCCATGGCGCCACGTTGAGGTCCCAGGCGATCAGCAGGAAGTAGACGGCACCGCCGAACAGCAGCAGCCTCGCGACATTGTCGAGGAGCGGTGCGGTGCGCGCCTCGATCCAGGTCACGCGGTCGGCGAGGCGGCTGAACACCTCGAGCAGCGTGTGGACGATCTTCGTGCTGGAGAACAGCCATACGATGATCAGCACGGTGTGCACCAGCGAGCGGAGGTTGTTCCGGATCCCGGCGTTGAGATCGACCATGGAGATCGCCGAGTACAGGCCCACACAGACGACGGTGACGAAGACAGGGCGCCGAAGCAGTTCGATCAGCTTGTCGTCGAGATCCGTGTCCGTCTTGACCGTGAGTCGGACCAGGATGCGCGAGAAGACGATCTCGGTGACCTTCGCCACGATGACCGCGCCGATGACGGTCATGCCGGCACGCAACCACGGTTCGGCCCAAGCCTGTTGAACGAACGCCGAGAATTCTTCCATCGTCAACTCCCCTGGCCGCGTCGCAGCGTGGTCGTCGCCCCGCTCGCGACCGGACCGAAGCGCTCGAGCGTCCCGTCGATCCAGCGAACCTCGACAGCGTCGATCCGGGTCGCGCTACCCAGCCCGATGTGGATCGCCGGGTCATTGCTGGCGCAGTAGCTGTAGGCCGCGCGCACCGTGCGGGTCAAGACGCGCTCTCCCACGGTGACGCGTGCCACCGCTCCGAACGCATCGCGGCCGTGCCGGTCGAGCACGCGCAACGCGGCCCAGTTGCCGCGGTCGGGGACGACGTTGCGCAACAGGTGTGCCGGGCCGTCCTTGTTGACGACGAGGACATCCACCCCGCCGTCCCCGTCGATGTCCCCGAACGCCGCTGCCCGGCTCGTCTCGATCAACGATTCCGTGGTGCCGCCGGGTAACGCGACGTGCTCGAACTTGCCCCCGGCCAGACCTCGGAACAGCGCGTTGGGCTCGGCGTAGACATCGTCGGTTTCCGACTCGTCGTTCGAGGTGACGCGGCCGTTGGCTTCGTAGAGATCCAGGTGGCCGTCGTTATTGAAGTCGATCAGCCCGACGCCGAAGCGCGTGTACCAGCGGCTCGCTTGTCCGAGCCCGACGGCACCCGTCGCGTCGCGGAAAATACCCTGCTCGTTGACAAACACCGAATCGGTCTGGCCCAGCAGGTTGACCACGATGATGTCCTCGTCGCTGTCGTCGTCGATGTCGGCGATCGCGACACCCATCCCGGCCTTGGCCTTGCCGTTCTCGTCCATGGCACAGCCCCGGAGCAGGGCCTCATCGACGAATCTCTGACCGTCCTGGTTGAGCCAGAGCTGGTTGAGCATCGTGTCGTTGGCGACGAAGATATCCTGGAACCCGTTGCGATCGAAGTCCGCCGTCACGACGCCGAGCCCGTTGCCGAACGCGGCGTGAAACCCCGCCTCCTCGGTCAGGTCGGTGAAGCGCCCGTTCCCGTCGTTGCGATAGAACAAATCCTTGGCCGGTGTGTTGTAGTTTGTCGGGTCGCAGTAGTCGGGCAACCCGGACAGCCCGTAGCACACCTGCTCGATGGCGAGGGACCATTCGACGTAGTTGGTCACGAACAGATCGAGATCGCCGTCGTTGTCGTAGTCGAAGAACGCACCGCTGGTGCCCCAACCCTCGTGCCCTACCCCCGCAACCTCGGTCACGTCCGTGAACTTGCCCTGGCCGTCGTTTCGGAGCAGGGCGTTGGGTCCGAGGTTGGTGACGTAGAGGTCGGGATCGCCGTCATTGTCGTAGTCACCGACGATGACTCCCATGCCGTACCCCGTGTCCGCGGCGCCGGAGTCTTCGGTCACATCCACGAACGTCCCGCTGCCTTCGTTACGGAAAAGCCGGTTCGCACCTTTCACGCCCCCGGGGTCTCTCGCGTCGCCGCTCTGGACGAGATACGCGTCGAGATCGCCGTCGCCGTCCATGTCGAAGAGCGCGGCACCGCCGGCGACGATCTCGGGGAACACGAAGCGACCGTCGTGACCGGAGACGTGATCGAAGACGAGGCCGCTCGCGGCACCGATCTCCTCGAACCAGGGCGGACCGGTCTCCACGGCCGGCGCCGCCGTGTCGGGGGTGCCGTCGGGCGTGCCGGAACAGCCCTGACACAAGCCAAGACACAGGACCATCCACACGACGCGACGAATCGAACGCATCAGTTCTCTTTCTCGCGCCTCTCCAGGTGCGCGTCGGCCTCGGCCAGGTGCCGGTTCTGAGGCGTCATCGTCCGCGCGCGATCGAGAGTGGCGCGAGCCTCGGCGAACAGGCCGAGGTCGGCCTCGACACGCCCGAGTGCGATCAACGCGGGCGGGTGGTTCGGGTTGATCTCGAGCGAGCGGCGGAGCCGGTCGCGGGATTCCTCGTAGCGCTCCAACTGCGCCAGGATCACTCCGGCATAGAACGGATAGGTGGGTGAATCCGGTCGGTATCTCGCCGCGTTCTCGAACGCCTCGAGGGCTTCCGGGAGCTTCTGTTGGCTGAGCCGGACGCTGCCGATCCTCTCCCACCCCGGCGCAAAGGTCGGGCTGATCTCGATGACCCGCTCGAGATGCCACATCGCCCGGTCGATGTTGCCCAACCGTTGGTAGTCCGCGCTGATGTTGAGGTGGAACGGGTGATACTGCGGGTGCCGCTCGAGGCCGTCGCGGAGGACCTCGAACGCACGATCGGGTTGACCGAGATTCCTGTACGCGACGCTCAGGTTGTTGAGCAATTGGCGATCATCCGGTCGCTCTTTCCTGAGCTCCTCCATCAGGGACGCAGCCTCGGCGTTCCTGCCCCGCTCGAGCATCTCGGCGGCGCGCATCATGCCACCGCCGAAGCCCGTCTGGTACTTCAACCGTTCGTTGAGCCAAGGGTCCTGCCACAGCGGCTGTTCTTCCCCCGGTCTTGCAAGGGTCAGCGCCTTGCGGGCGCTCTCCAAATCACCCAGCTCGCGATACGCCTGCCCGGCGAGCTGATTGAGAAACGGTTGATTCGGGGCTCGTTGAAGCAACCGCTGGAGGATCTGCAGCGCCTCGGCCGCTCGCCCCGACCGAAGATGGACCTTGGCCGAACCGATCCAGCCGGCAGGGTTGTTCGGTTCCAGACGCATTGCATCGGCGTAGGAGTCGCCGGCCTCTTCGGTACGGCCGAGATCCAGCAGCCACTGCCCGCGATGAAGGTAAGCGGGCGCGTAAGACGGGTCGAGCGCCTGGGCGCGATCGAGTACTTGCAGAGCTTCTTCGAGGTCTCCGAGCTCCGCCAGGGTCACGGCCTCGAAATAGCTCCAGCGCGGCTCTTCGGGGTCGAGCGCCGCGGCCTGCACGAAGCTCTCGTGTGCGGCCCGGGTCCGACCGATGACATGGTAGGCCATGCCGAGAGCGGCCCGCGCTTCCGCCGAGTGAGGCGTTTCGCGCGCGGCGGCAAGCAGGCCCGTGAGCTGCCCGACGACCTCGGCATCCGTGTCCTCGAGCGAGGTTTCGACCGGAGGCGGGACCGCCGGCCCCGTGCTGCACGAGGCGAGGCTCCAGACGAGCAGCACCAACAACAAACCCACCCTGGAGACCACGACGCGACCCCCCGGCGCGATGCTGAAGACCCGATCCGCCCGGGCGCGCCGATGCCCCAGGATAACCCTCCCGGTCAAGGGGCTCAAGCGACCTCGAGCCGCCCCGCTACGGACACGGGAAGCCGTGACGACGCAGGGCGCCGCTGCCGTCGTGCCCCAGCGAACCCTCGAAGGACGCCGCACGGCGCGTCACGAGGTAGTACACCACCGTCCCGCTGCTCGACGGATCGAAGGTGTCCGTGAACGGCAGGGCGCTCGCGGGAACCTCGCAGAACTGTGCCGCAAGAGGCCTCATCGGTCCCGGCTGATGCGTGTAGACGCCAGTGCTCCTGATCGCCCCCACACCGGCGCGGTAGATGTTGTACTCGTGGCCCGGATCCTCGACGTCCCAGGTGAACGTATCGGGCGCGACGAACAGGATGTTGAAGACCTCGGCACTCGGGAACTCGAAGGCACCGACGTCGGGTAGCGCCGTCAGGTCACCGTCGCCGTCGTACGGACGATCGACGCGATCGATGTCGTTCGTCGGCGCGAGCGACGGGTTGGCGGCGTCGATCAGCGGCGAGCCCTCGGACAGCCGGAAATTCGCCGCCGCGACGGACGCGAACAGCGGGTCGACGAACATGTTCCCGCTCGACGTCATGCCGCCCGCACCGCCGTCGTAGATATCCATCGGGGCGTTCGAGTAGAAATCGTTGCCCTGAAGGTCGCCGAAGAAGTAGGTCGCCACCAGGGCACCGCCGAGCTCCGCCACGTTGTTGGCGAAGATGTTGTTCGCCACGATCCCGCCGCCGGGAGTCAGCAGGTCGTCGATATACACCGCGCCGCCGATCCCGAAGGGCATGCTGTTGTCGTAGAAGGTGTTGTTGACGATGGTCACGAAGGCCGGAGGGGACTGCGCCAGAGCGGCGATCGCGCCGCCGCGGACACTGGAATCGACGCAGGTCGAGCCATCCATGTCGACGTCGGACAGGTCGGGTGTCGCCAGGTCGCAGTCGTTGTCGATCGTGTCGCAGCCGATCTCGGTGGCGCCGGGATTGACGAGCGGGTCCGAGTCGTTGCAGTCCACATCGCACATGTAGGTATCCATGTCCGCGTCGAACAGGTCCGGCGTACCCGGATTGCAGTCGTTGTCGATCCCGTCGTTGCAGATCTCCTGGCCGGTCGGTACGGCCAGCGGGTCGGTGTCATCGCACTCCTCGGTGCACAAGAAACCGTCGCCGTCGAGGTCGTCGATGTCCATCGTGCCGGGGTCGCAGTCGTTATCCGCCATGTCGTTGCAGATCTCCGGCGCGCCCGGGTAGGTGCTCGCCGCCGTGTCGTCGCAGTCCGCACAGGAATAGCCGTCCCCGTCACCGTCGCCGCAGTCGCAATCCGTCTCGGGGGGAGCGGTGTCCGTGCTTCCGTCGCAATCGTTGTCGATCCCGTCGTCGCACTTTTCCGGGATCAGCTGGCCGCGGGCGGGGTCCATGTCGTCGCAATCGATCTCGCACGTGCTCCCATCGCCGTCCGCGTCGAACAGGTCCGGGGTCAGCGGATTGCAGTCGTTGTCGATCCCGTCATTGCAGACCTCCGGAAGATCCGGACTGATCGTCGGATCGCTGTCGTCGCAGTCGAACGTGCACACCACACCGTCCGTGTCGAGGTCGCCGATGTCCACGGTGCTCGGATTGCAGTCGTTGTCGATCGTGTCATTGCAGAGCTCTACGGCGCCGGGGTTGATCGCGGAATCGTTGTCGTTGCAATCGACGTCACAGGTGTAGGTGTCGGCGTCGTTGTCCACGATGTCCGGCGTCATCGGATCGCAGTCGTTGTCGAGACCGTCGTTGCAGAGCTCGACGCCGTTGGGGCGCACGAACGGGTTTCCGTCGTCGCAATCCGCGAGGCAGTCGAAGCCGTCGCCGTCGACATCCCCGACGTCAGGCGTCGCCATGTCGCAATCGTTGTCGACCATGTCGTTGCAGATCTCGGGCATGGCGGGGTGGACCGCGGCATCCGCATCGTTGCAGTCCTGGCACTGATAGCCGTCGCTGTCGCCGTCGGTGCAGGTGCAGTCCGTGTCATCGGGCCCGTCGATGAAGGTGTCGCAATCGTTGTCGATCCCGTCGTCACATTTCTCGAACGCCGCCGGGTTGACCGCCGGGTCCGTTTCGTCGCAGTCCTGGTTGCACAGGTAGCCGTCGAAGTCCTCGTCCAGCAGATCCGGCGTCAGCGTGTTGCAGTCGTTGTCGATTCCGTCACAGCCGATCTCCGGTCTGCCGGGGTTGATGAGCGGACTCGTTTCGTCGCAGTCCGCGTCACAGTCGAAGCCGTCTGAATCCGGATCGAAGATATCTGACGAGCTCGGGTCGCAGTCGTTGTCGACACCGTCGCAGGGCAGCTCCGGAGCTCCGGGATAGGCCGTCGGATCATTGTCGTTACAATCTTGGATGCAGTCGGACCCGTCACCGTCGCCGTCGACGTCGTCGTCGGTCTGGTTGTCGCAGTCGTTGTCGATCAGGTCACAACCGATCTCCGGCAGTCCGGGGTTCCGCAGGCTCGTGGTGTCGTCGCAGTCGCTGCAAGCGTAGCCGTCCTGATCGAGATCGGGGCACAGGCACTCGGGGTCGTCGTCACCGAAATCCAGCGAGAGCTTCGGGACCACCACCAGATCGGAAGAGTTGCCGCCGCCCGCGGGGATCTCGTTGTAGATGGCGACCACCAGAAGATTCGGCCCCTTCTGGATCAACGGCAGAGCGGTGGAGGTGATGTCGATCAGCGTGCCGTAATCGGGGACGAGCCCGTTGCTCGACTCGTGCAGCGCCGGGTCCGCGTCCCACGTCGGCGGACCGGCCGGCATCTCGGGCGAGCGGTAGACCTCGACACCGTTGATCCAGGCGACGTAGCCGTCGTCGTAGTCGGCGCCGAGAAAAACACTGTTGATCGAGGCGGGCTCGGGGGCCTCGAAATCGGCCCGGGTGTAGACGGATGCGGTTCCGACCGGGACGGTCGTCACCGCAAGAAACTGGACTCCCTGGCCCACGCCGAACTGGTAGCCGACACCGTACAGACCGCTGTTCCACAGCGTGTCGTCGAAGATGACGTTGGTGAACGCCAGGCCGATGCCGGGGTCCGATTCGTTCGCCAGGTACTTCATCGGCGAGCCGAATTCCACCAGGACCAGATCGGGGTTGACCGCGTCGATGAAGCCGTCACAGTTGTTGTCGATCAGATCTTCACAGTTCTCGACGGCACCGGGATTGACCGCCGGATCGGTATCATCACAGTCCAACCTGCAGTCCTCACCGTCCCCGTCGGCGTCGGTCAGGTCCAGCGTGTTGACGTCGCAGTCGTTGTCGATCCCGTCGTCGCAGATCTCGGTGGCGCCGGGATTGACCGCCGGGTCGCCGTCGTTGCAGTCGACGGCGGCGTCGTAGCCGTCCATGTCCGCGTCGCCGCCGGCGCAGTCGGGATCCACCAGATCGGTCAGGGCATCGCAGTCGTTATCGATCCCGTCGTTGCAAATCTCGATCGCGAACGCATTGACGGCCGGGTTGAAGTCCTGACAGTCGGTGTCGCAATTCTCTCCGTCACCGTCCCCGTCGAAGATGTCCTGTGTCGAGAACGTACAGTCGTTGTCGATCCCGTCGTTGCAGACCTCCACGGCGCCCGGGTTGATGGACGCGTCGCCGTCGTTGCAGTCGGTGCAACGGTAAGAGTCGGCATCGAGGTCGACCGGATTGGGACAGGAACACTCGATGTCGTCCTGGTCGATGAAACCGTCGCAGTTGTTGTCGACGCCGTCGAAGCAGAACTCGAGCTGTCCGGGGAAGATCGGCGGCGCGAAATCGTCGCAATCGAGCGTACAGTCCGCCCCGTCGTTGTCCCGGTCGACGACATCGGGCGTGCCGGGGTTGCAGTCGTTGTCCAGACCGTCGCAGTCGATCTCCGTGGCACCCGGGTTGACCGCCGAATTCGTGTCGTCGCAGTCGATGACGCAGCTGTAGGTATCGTTGTCCGCATCGAAGACATCCGGCGTGTTGGGGTCGCAGTCGTTGTCGACGCCGTCGTTGCAGAGCTCCGGCGCGCCCGGGTTGATCGTGGGCTCCGTGTCGTCGCAATCGGTGCAGGCGTAGAAGTCCCCGTCGTCGTCGGCGCAGAGGCAATCGGTGTCGTCGGGCCCGAACTCCATCATGGTAAGTCGCGGGATCAGGACCAGATCCGTGCTCGGGGTCGGCAGTTGAATCTCATTCCAGACTCCGATGGCCAAGACGTTGATCCCGTTCACCAGAGCCGGTAGCCCTGCCGGCGAGATGTCGACCGGCGTCCCGTAATTCGGATCGTTGCCGTTGCCCGACTCGTGGGGAGCGGCCTGGGTATCCCAGTCAGGGTCACCTGCCGGCATTTCGGGCGAGCGGTAGACCTCGACGCCGTTGATCCACGCCACGTAACCGTCGTCGTAGTCCGCCGACAGCGCCAGCGAATCGACAATCGTCGTATCGGTGATGTTGAACGTCGTACGCGTGTAGACCGACTGGGACTGGCTCGCGACGGTTGTCGCGATCAGGTTGATCGCACCGGGTAAGGCGTCCTCGTAGCCGACGCCGTAAGCGCCCAGAGTCCAGCTCGTATCGTCGAAGACCGGGTCCACCCAGGTCAACAACAAGCCCGGATCCGGCAACACGGGCTCGTGAACCAGCCAGGTCATCGGCGAACCTTCCTCGACGAGGACCACCTCGAACAGGAAGTTGGTGTCGATGGCGCCGTCGCAGTCGTTGTCNNCGCAGTCGTTGTCCGCCCCGTCACTACACTGCTCGTACCCGGACGGATTGATCGACGGCTCGGTGTCGTCACAATCGACATCGCAGAGGAACCCGTCGTTGTCGCCGTCGAAGATGTCCGGTGTCGAGGGATCGCAGTCGTTGTCCAATCCGTCGTTACAGATCTCCGGAGACCCGGGCGCACTCGTCCCGTCCGCGTCGTCGCAATCGGCCTGCCCCGCGGTGCTTCCGTTTCCGTAGAACAGGTTGTTGACGATCGTCGCCGACGATCCACTGGCGTTCCTTGTGAACACCCCCGCCCCGTCCGACGCCTCGTTGTGGCTGATGATGTTGCGCTCCAGGGTCAGTTCACTGTTACCCGGCATGGTGGAATAGATCGCCCCGCCTCGGTCCGAGACGTTCAGGTCGATGACGTTCTCGGTAATCAGCACGGATGAGAACTTGGATGTGATGTAGATTCCACCGCCCTTGCCGACTCCGGGAATATCGGCCGAGCGTGCGACGTTGTTGCGGATCGTCGTGCCGGAGATCGTGGGAACATCCAAGCCGGTCTGGATATAGATCCCGCCACCGCGGGCGTACCCGTCGTCGACGACGTTGTTTTCGATGATCAGGTTGTTGAGACGAGGTCCGGAGTCGACGATGCGGATCCCGCCACCCGCCGTGACCGGGTCGAGTCCCACGGTTCCGATCTTGTCACCCTTGCCGTTACGTATCGTGAACCCTTCGAGAAGCGGGTTGAACCGAGCCCCGTTGAACGTCACCACGCTGTTGGGTGCTCCATTGCCGTCGATGATGCTCAGCCCGGCCCCCGCGCCGATGACGTTGACCAGGCTCTTCATCACGATCGTCTCGTAGTAGATGCCCGCGGCAACGCGGACCTCATCACCTCCGACCGCCTGGTTGATCCCCGCCTGAATCGTGAGGTAGGGGTACTGCTGGCTGCCGTCCTGGGTCCCCGGGTTGGGGCTGTTCACGTCGACGTAGACCGTCGCCGCGTGGCTGGCGCCGGAGGCGATCGCCGCGATCAGAAGGACGACTGCGCAATGAAAGGAGTCGGGGCGAGGCATCCTACACATGTCCTTAAGAAAAGTCCCGAAATCAAGCCAAAACAAAAAAAGGGGGAGGGAAGCCTGTGCTTCCCCCCCCCAACCGAATTGTCGGTAGGGTCGCCCGTCAGGGCGACCCTCGGTTACTCAAACTAGCTGCAGCTGTCGAACGCCGCGCAACGACCGGCTTCGTCGCCAATCAGTTGCGGCGGATCTTCAGGCGTACAACCGGGCGTTCCTTCGAACGTGATCTCGTAGTCGTACGTCGTGGATCCGTTCCACGGACGGTACTTGGCGCAGTAGGTGCCCGCGGGCAGGCAGCCCTGCAGGATGGACAAGTACACGGGACCTCCGTCTTCGTCGCAGCCGAAGACCTCGCCCGAGCAATCCGTCACCTGGAGCCCGCCGTCGCCCGTACCGCCACCGTCGAAGTCATCGTCGAAGATGGTCATGAAGGTCGCTTCCGTCAACGTGAACTGGTACACGTCGTAGTCGCAGCCGGCGCCCATGTTGCCGGCGACCTTCGACGGAATCTCCGGGATCACCTGCGCGGTTGCTTCCGTGTCGTTCGGCTCGACCTCCAAGAAGGCCGGGATCAGCCTCGACATCTCGAACTCGTAGTAGAAGTTCGGCTGCGCGAACTGCGAGAAGATCCTCACGACGTAGTTCGCGTCGGCGACCTGGTTGCCGAGCAGAGCATTCGCCGGCGGCAGGATCGCCTCGAAGCTCGAGAGCAGGCCCGGGCCGCTGTTGTCGTCGTCCGCCCCGACGAAGAACCATCCGCCGAAGTCGCTCGGGCCGATGATCAGCTGGACGATCGTATCCGCGATGTCCTCGTTTCCTGGCGGTGCGTGCGTCTCGAACAGCAGGTTAGACGTCTCATTGACGTCGAAGATGTAGTGGTCGCGGTCGATCGCCGGAGCGGTCGCCGCGAAGTCGTACATCGCCGCGATCCTCTGACCGACCGCGATCGGGTTCTGGCCGGTAAAGAAGAGCCCGTTGTCCTCGACCTCGTAGAGACAACCGACCTGGTTCTTGACCTGCAGCTCGTAATCGAAGGGATCGACGTAGTTGATCGTTCCGGGAGCTCGCCACGGGGTGACCTGCACCAGGAAGTCTCCACCGAGAGCCTGCAGCGAGGAAGACTTGGTGCCGGGGGCCGTACGCGGCAGGCACATCTCGAGCTCGGAGCCGAAGCCACCTGACGGACGGTCGTCGTTGATCGCGATCGCGTTCTCGTCCGAGAACGGGCTCAACGGGAAGGACTGGTACGGGATGCACGGCGGCAGGCCGTCCAGCGGCCCATCCAGCGGATCCGGACAATCGGCATCCGTCCGGCACGCCGGCATGAAGTCTTGGTTCGACTGGTTGCAGCGACCGCCGTAGTCCGGCTCGTTTTCGAAGAACACACCCATGATGGTGTCCGTCGCGAACGGGCTACCCGATGTGAAGCCGTTGAAGAAGGTCGGGAACTGCTCATCCGTGCCGATCAGCATCAGGCTGTTCTGGTTCAGGCTGAATTCGGCCCAGTCGACATCGCCAAGCTCGTCTTCCCGTTCCGGGTTCACCATACTGCGAGACTGGATCTCCGAGTTGGCACGACCGAACGCATAACCGCTCGTCGGGGTCGGGAAACCGATCTTGGCCGCGTTGGCTCGGCTGTTGTCCGGCTCGTAGCTGTCGAAGAGCGGGATCTCGCAGGTCCCGGTGATTTCAATTTCAAGGTCGAAGTTGTCAGGGGTGGAGATGTCGAAGAAGCCGCCGACCTCGACATAGTAGGTGCCGGGGCGGAGACAGCCGCTTTCGATGCGTGACGTGAAGTCACCGGGGATGTCCTGGTTGAAGGCAATCATGTTGCCGTCGTTCTCCGGACAACCGTCCCAAAGCGCGAGGTCGGTGTCGTCCGTTCCGGTTCCCGGCATGTCCGAGATCGTCTCGATGGTCACGAAGTGGCCGTCGCCCGGAGCGCCGAGGAGATCGAAGGACCGCCAGTTGTGGTCCGGTTGCGGTCCGACGCTCATGGTCTCGGCGTGCGGGAGCGAGACGGCAACCGCCCCGAGGCACGAGTCATCGGCGCCCGGATCGCGACGCGCGTAGTCGTTCAGCGCCGTCGTGCCGAAGGTCACCGCGAAAACGTCCCCCCCCAGGTCCGAGATCTTGGTTTCCAGCTCCGTGCGACGAGCCGAGTCCGAGGCGAACTGCAGCGCCTTCCCGAGGATCATGACCTGCCGGGAAGGAGTCTCCCGGTACTGGTCGGCGAGTAGCTCGTACGCGCGCGAGCGAATCGCGTCGTTCTGCGCCGAGGACTCGAGTTCCATGCGGGTGACGGTCTGCAGAAGCATCAGCGAGGTCTCCGGGTCCGCCTTCGTGACGGCCTCGAGCATCGATGCAGCCTTCATCGATGAGGAGGACTGATTCCCTGCGCTGGAGAGGTTGATCTTCGCCACGTCTTCGGGTGCGACGGCGTTCTGGGCCTCGCTCTTCGGGCTCACGCCCTTGCCGGATTTCGTGCGATCCCCGTGGCGATCAATAGTGCGCTCGTCCGCAAGCGCCGGAACCAACGCGAGCGTCAAACAGACCGCGATCGCAGTCATAAAGACGAACTTTTGTCTCATGCTCCCCCCTTAAGTGGGTTTGGTTTCACGAATCAACCCCGCAACCGAGGCGTAATTCTCTGCCAAAGTAACGAGAAATTACGGGGAAACCGCCCGGGGGACAAGCGGTTTTTGCGGCCGAATGACAGTTTTGTCACTGCATCCGCACGCGCAAGAAATCTTATTCTTTCGGTATTTTTTATCGATAAAAATTTATTTATTCAAATTATTTTTAGTGTTTGGCGCCGGGTCCTCTCTCGCCCGCCTCGATCGGAACATCGATCGTGTTCCCAGGCGGGGGCAACGGGCAAGTCGCGTACGGCGTGAAGGCGCAGGGCGGGTTGAAAGCCATGTTGAAGTCGAGGGTGACCTCGGTCCCGGCAACCGGAGCGTAAAGATACCGGCCCGCCGGATAGGTTTCCTTTCCCGTCGTCGCGTCTTTGAACATCACGAAGAGATCCGCCTCGGCTCCGAGTGCCGCGAGCCGGTAGGTCTTGCTTTCCAACTCGAACTCGATCGTTCCCCGGGAGACCATCTCAGCGTCGCGTCCGACGACCGTCTCCACCGTCGTCATCGCCCCGTTGTCCTCCGGAATCAACGTCCCCGTGAAGACGTACGCCGCGTCCACGGGGTAAAACTCCAGGCCCTTGAAATCCCGTGCCGCGGAAGCCTCGGGGTCGCGCACCCGGATCGCGTGGCCACCGTACCGGGCGATGGGGAGGATCTCGAGACGTCCGAGAGCGATACGGTCGCCGTCGGGCTCGAGCCTCGTCTGCCCCTCGGGTGGGGCCGATCCGTTGAGCGTCAGCCCGGGTGCGGGATCCGCGAGGAAGATCTCTCCGTTCTCGTAGACGAAGGACCCGGCGACCGCGTCACCGGTGTCTGCCGGAAAGACGATCGCGTTGTCCGGCGCGCTCCCGAACGGGTTGTCCCCTTCCCGCAGCCAGTGCAGTCCGGTCAGCGTGATCCAGTTCTTGCGGATCCTGTCCTCGCGGCCTTGCCGGAAAAGCTCGACGCTCCTCGCGTGTGGGTCGACGGCCGGAGCCGCCTGCCGCTCCGAAGTCGCGCCGGAGGCTTCCGCGCCGGGTGCGGTCTCGGCCGGCGGTTTGTCCTCGCTGCAGGCGAGCGGGAAAGAGAGGGCGCACAGGGCGAGGATGATGCCGAACCCGTCGAGTCGAGCGCCCTTCGTGAAAGCCCTCATCGGACCTCCGCCGTCAACTGCTCGAGATCCCTTTCGGGGCGCGCGCCGAAATGGGAGATGGCTTCGGCGGCCGCGATGGCGCCGAGACGCGCGCACGTCGACGCGTCGTGACCGCGTGTGAAGCCATGCAGAAAACCGGCGGCGAACAGATCCCCGGCACCGGTTGTGTCCAGCACCCTGTCGACGGGCTCGGCGGGAACGTCGACGCGTTCGCCGTCGTGCAGGACCACGGCACCCGCCGCCCCACGGGTCAACGCCGCCCAGCGGCAGCGCGCCGGAAGCTGGCGCAGTGCCGCTTCAAAGTCCGTGGCCTGGTAGAGCGACACGATCTCCTCCTCGTTCGCGAACAGGATGTCGATGTGGTTTTCGACGAGCTCGAGGAACTCGTTCCGGTGGCGCTCGACACAGAACGGATCGGACAGGCTGAGCGCGACCAGCCGGTCCGCCGAGTGTGCGATCTCGGCCGCTTTGAGGAACGCCTGCTTGGCCGGTTCCGGATCCCAAAGATAACCCTCGAGGTAGGTCACACCGGCACCGCGGATCAGCTCGGGGTCGACATCTTCCACGGCGAGCTCGGCGCTGGCCCCCAGGAACGTCAGCATCGTCCGCTGCGCGTCCCCGCTGACCAATACGAGGCAGCGGGCCGTCGGCGTGCCGCTGTCGGCGGGTTCCGACCGGAACGTGACGCCGGAGGCGCGGATGTCCCGCGTAAACACCGCACCGAGCTCATCGTCGCAGACCTTGCCGATGTAGGCGGCCCGGCTTCCGAGCGAGGCCAGGCCGACCATCGTGTTCGCCGCCGATCCTCCCGAGCATTCGACGGTGTCGGTCACCAGCGCATACAGGTGCTTGGCCTGCTCCGCGTCGATCAACGTCATCGCGCCCTTGGCCAGGGAGTGGTCCGCGAGAAACCGGTCGTCGGTGTGGGCCAGGACATCCACGATCGCATTCCCGAGGCCGATGACGTCGTGAGTGGTCCCGGAGGAGGGCTGATGCATCGTCACATGACTCCTCGATACGGGAGAGTTCATTATACAGATGACGGAGCGCCGGGGTGTTATCATCCCCCCGCCGTGAACTCGCCGCTTCGACGATTGCTTGCGGCCGCTTTCTTGCTGGCCACACCCTTGACGGCGGTTCGCACCGACGGCGGCGAGACACAACCGGCATCCGGGGCGCCGACCCTCTTGATCCTCGTACGCCACGCGGAGAAGACGGCCGGCGACCCGGACCCTAGCCTCAGTGCCGCAGGCGAACAACGCGCGGGCGCCTTGGCGCACGTCCTCGGCGACCTCGACGTCGACGCGCTCTATGCCAGCCAGTACAAACGCTCCCGTTTGACTCTGGAACCTCTGAGCCGCCGCGTCGACGTGAACATCGAGACCAGCGAGATCTCCGGCAGCGTCGACGCCTGGGCCGCCGCGTTTGCCGCTCGGCTACTCGAGCGGCACCGAGGCCAGACCGTCGTCGTTGCAGGGCACAGCAACACGACGCCGATCCTCGCACGCGCGCTCGGGGCGAACGGAGTTCCGGACCTCACCGACGCGGACTATGACGATCTGTTCTGGGTCTTGCACGACGGCAAGAGCGTCGAGTTCGTGCACCTACACTACGGGGCGGTGAGCGAGTAGAGCTACCGTTTCGGACCCAACACCATCGTCATGTCGCGATTGACAATGGCCCCCGGAGCAGCCTCGACGACGGCGATGTCGTCCAGAATCTCGATCACCTGATCGAGTAGCTTCCGGCCGTTCTCGGGCCTGCGCAAGTCACGGCCGCGGAACATGATGGTGACCTTGACCTTGTCCCCCGCATCGAGGAAGCGGCGGGCGTGTTTGAGCTTGGTTTCGAGGTCGTGGTCGTCGATGTTGGGGCGCAGCTTGACCTGCTTGACGGTGATCCGGGTCTCTTTCTTGCGCGCCTCGCGCGCCTTCTTGTTGGCCTCGAAGCGGTGCTTGCCCCAGTCCATGATGCGGACCACGATCGGGCGCGCGTCGGCGGCGACCTCGACGAGGTCGAGGCCGGCCTCGGCGGCAACCTGTTTGGCTTGATCTAGGGGAACGATGCCGACCTGCTCGCCCTCGGCATCAATGAGACGGACCGGGCTCAGCCGAATCTGGTCGTTGACGCGGACGTTCTGTTCGATGCGGAAAGACCTCCTACCGTTGGGCGGGGCAATATATCACCCGCGCAATCATGTGTCCTGGGGGAGCCGCCGTCAACCCGCCCGCCGGCCGGCCTCAGGGGTGCTCCGCCACGACGACCGTGCGAATCCCGCCACGAACGTTGAAATCGGCCTCGACCGTCATGCGCCGCGGGGCGACGGCGGCGACCAGGTCGTCGAGGATCCGGTTGGTCACCGCCTCGTGGAAGTGGCCCTCGTCGCGGAAGGACCACAGGTAGAGCTTGAGCGACTTGAGCTCGACGCAGGCCCGATCGGGAACGTAGCGGATGGTGATCGAGGCGAAATCCGGCTGCCCGGTCTTGGGGCAGACGCAGGTGAACTCCGGACACTCGATACGGATCTCGTAGTCCCTCCCGGGGTTGGGGTTGTCGAACGTTTCGAGCGTCTTGCTGGGCGACGTGCTGCTCAATCCGGGCGCCCCTGGAGGATCTCGATATCGTACCCGTTGGGGTCTTTCAGGAAGATGTAGTTGGCGCTGACGGTCGGCTTGGAGCGCCGGTACCACCAGCCGCGCGCCTCGACATCCGTCACCACCTTCTCCAGGTCATCCGTGAAGAAGGCGAGGTGCCCGAACTGATCGCCCAGCTCGTAGTCGCTCTTCCCATGGTTGACGGTCAACTCGATCTGATAGGCGCCGGCGTCGTCCTCGAGGAAGACCAGCGTCGCCTCGTCGCCGATGGGCTTTCGACGGGTCTCGTTGAGCCCGAGGAATCCGGTGTAGAACTCGAGCGTCGCGTCCAGGTCCTTGACCCGGATCATCGTGTGCGCCAGCTTCATGCGTCTCCTCCCCTATCGGCCGTCCTACCCGACCCGTTGCAGCTCGACCCTCACCATACGACGCCGCCCGTCGCGATCGACGGTCAGCTCGACCGTCCCGCCCACGCCGATGCGCTCGAACTCGTCGCGCATCTGATCGATCGACCGAACCTCACGGCCGTTCACGGCCAGCACCCGATCCCCGAGCACGTAACGGCCGCGGCGTGTGCGGGTCAAGCCCTCGAAACCGAGCCGGGCGGCCGCGCTGCCGCGGGCCACATCTTGCACCACGACGCCATCGAGGTCGAACCGGCGGGTGTAGCGATCCGCGAGCCAGTACATCCCGGGAATCCCGGGCTCGATTGCTTGCCCGAAGCGGATCAACTGCGGCACGAGACGCGTGACGGTGTCGACCGGGATCGCGAATCCGATTCCGGCCGAGGCCCCGCTCGGGCTGTAGATCGCGGTGTTGACCCCGATCAGGCGGCCGCTCGAATCGAGCAGCGGGCCGCCCGAGTTGCCGGGGTTGATCGCCGCGTCGGTCTGGATGACGTCGCGGATCAGCCGGCCGGTCGGCGAGGTCAACTCGCGGCCGAGGGCGCTCACCACCCCGGTGGTCAGTGTGTGGTCGAGGCCGAACGGATTGCCGACGGCGAGGACACGCTGCCCGACGAGCAGGTCGTCCGAGCGGCCGATCTCCAGCGGAACCTGCTTGCCCGCGCTCGACGTGACCTTCAAGACCGCAAGGTCTTTTTCCGGTGCCACCCCGACCAATTCCGCCTCCCAGTCGGTCTGGTCCGCGAGGGTCACGGCAAACCGGTTGGCCCCCTCGACGACGTGAAAATTGGTGACCACGTGCCCCTGTCGATCCCAGAAGAACCCGCTGCCGGAGCCCTGGGGGATGCGCGTCACGTCGAAGAAGAAGTTGCGCCGCACGGCAACGCTCGTGACGTTGACCACGGAATCGGCGGCTTTGCGGAACACCTCGATCCCGCGACGCTCGTCCTCGGTCAGGCCGTTCAGCCGGCTCGCCGAGGAGGCCTGGGGCTCCACGGCCGACGACACCGGGGTGAATTCGGCAACGGCACGCGCAGGCTCGGGCAACGTCGGCGGGGCCGCATTGCGCGATACGAACCACTGGGCGAACGCGATGCCCAACGCCAGCAATGCGACCACGTACAGAAGGAGAACGCGACCCCTCATCGATCCCACCTCCGGGAGTGGAAAAGGCGTCTAACGAGGTTACCATCGGCCGATGCGTGGCAACCACTCGAACAACCGGGCGTTCGTTCGTCACGCGGGCAACCTCGCGCCGTTCGTCTTGACCTGTGAGCACGCTCACGGCCGCCTCCCTCCGGGGGTCTCGACAACTGCCCGGGATCGTGCCGCGTTGCGGGCGCACTGGGGTTGGGACATCGGCGCATGGGCCCTGACCCGCGCGATCGCCGCGGAGCTTCGCACCGGGGCCACCGGCGGACGCTGGTCGCGATTGTGGATCGACCTCAACCGGCCGGCCGGCGACCCGATGCTCGTTCGAAAAACCATCGAGGGGCATCCGCTTTCATGGAACGCCGGGGTCGACGAGCGTGAGATCGAGCGACGCTACGCGGCGATCCACGTTCCCTACCATCGCGAGGTCGATCGCCAGATTGCTCGCCGCCTCGAGCGCGGGGTGCGACCGGTGCTTCTTGCGGTGCACACCTACACGCCGCGTCTCAACGGCCGGTTGCGGACTTTCGACGCGGGTGTGCTGTATGACGAGAATCGGGGCGAGGCGATGCGGCTCGCGGCGGCGCTGCGGGGCGCGGGGTTGGAGGTGCGCTACAACCAACCCTATTCCGGGCGTCGAGGCTTGATGTACTCCATCGACCGGCACGGCCGGCACTACCGCCTCCCGTGCCTGGAGCTGGAGATCAATCAGGCGTTGTTCTCACGCCCCGGCAAACCCACCCGGCTGGCCCGGGCAGTCGCCCACGGTCTGCGCGACATCGAGGCCCGCACGCGGGGGCGGCGGTGATCTGGCTCGTCGTTTGCCTCGTCGCCCTCGCGGCGTCGACACTCACCCTGTTTTCCGGCTTCGGCCTCGGCACCCTGCTCCTCCCCGCGTTCGCCCTGGTCTTCCCCGCCGAGCTGGCCGTGGCCGCGACCGCGGTCGTGCACCTGGCCAACAACGTCTTCAAGCTGGCCCTGATGGGTCGCTACGCGCGGGTTGCGACCGTGCTCGCGTTCGGTGTTCCGGCGATCGTGGGGGCGGTGGGGGGCGCCTGGTTGCTGAAGGGGCTGTCCGGTCTTCCCGTCGTCGGCGGTTACACCATCGCCGGCCAGCGTTTCGAGCTCTCCCTGCTCAAGATCGCGCTGGGACTGTTGATCGTGGCGTTTGCCTGGGTCGAGCTGAGATCGGGTCGTGAGTCGGCGAGCGCGCGTCGCCTGGGCATGGGCTGGGGCGGGCTGCTGTCCGGCTTCTTCGGAGGTCTCTCGGGACACCAGGGCGCGTTGCGCTCCGCCTTCCTGGTCGGCAGCGGGCTCGACAAGCGGGCGTTCATCGCGACCGGGGTCTCGTGCGCGGTGATGGTCGACGTGGCACGGATCGCCGTCTACGGATTTGCTTTCGTCGGAGCTCTGGTCGCGGCGTCGGGCGAACGTCCCGTGGCGGGACTGCTCGCGGCCGCGATGGCGTCGGCGTTCGCCGGCGCGTGGATCGGCGTCCGGTTGATCGGCAAGGTCACCCTGGAGGGCGTACGACGCTGGGTGGGCACGCTGTTGGTGTTGGTCGGGCTTGCCCTCGCGTCGGGGCTGGTCTGAGCCGGATGAAGACTATGCGGGCGCTTCCGCCGCCGCGCGTCTCCTCTTGACGGACTTCTCGTACCAACTGCCGACGATGAACGCGATGATCGCCAGACAGAAGCAGAAGAAGAAGCCCACCACGAATCCGCGGCTGTACGCTTCCCCGACCGCCAGGTAGTGCTCCCTGGGCGCCGAGCCATCCCAGGGCAGGCCGTTGTCGGCCATGATGCGCAGGAAGCCGGCGAGGAGGTAAAGACAGTACCCCGCGCCGAGGTTTGCCAGAACAAGGACGATTTGGCGGGGGCGACTCATGAAAACTCCGCGGGGTTCGGACGATGCTACTAAACTGTGATCTGGACGGTGCGGCTGCCATCGAGATTCCGAAAAAACCGCCGCGGTGGCTCCCCGGGAACACTGCTAGAATGAGTTCCAGCCGCGCTGGACGGCGGAGAACCCTCATGATTGCTTGGACTTACGACGGCCTGACCTATCGTCGCCGTGGCGCGCGGACGGTGCGGGTCGGCGACGTGGAAATCGGCAGCGACCACCCCATCCGGGTGCAGTCGATGACGACGCCGTCGACTCGGGACACGCTCGCCACGGTCGATCAGATCGAGCGGCTGGTCGACGCCGGTTGTGAGATCGTCCGAGTGACGGTGCCGACCAGTGCGGACGCGGACAATCTCCCCGCCATCCGCGAGGCCCTTCGGCAGCGCAAGATCCGCGTTCCGCTGGTGGCCGACATCCATTTCACCCCGCGGGCCGCGATGAAGGCCGTCGAGCACGTGGAGAAGGTGCGCATCAATCCGGGCAACTACGCCGACAAGAAGAAGTTCAGCGTGCGCGAGTACAGCGACGCGGAGTACGGCGAGGAGCTCGAACGGATCGCCGAGGTATTCGCACCCCTCGCACGGCGGGCCAAGGAACTCGGGGTGAGCATGCGGATCGGCACCAACCACGGCTCGCTGTCCGACCGCATCATGAACCGCTACGGCGACACGCCCGAGGGAATGGTCGAGTCGGCGCTGGAGTTCGTCCGAATCTGCCGCACGGAGAGTTACCACGATCTCGTCCTGTCGATGAAGTCGTCCAACCCCGTCGTGGTCCAGCAGGTCTACCGCATGCTGGCGCAGCGGATGGCCGAAGAATCGATGGACTACCCGTTCCACCTCGGCGTCACCGAGGCCGGCGACGGCGAGGACGGCCGGATCAAGTCGGCGATCGGCATCGGCGCCCTGCTCGACGAGGGCATCGGCGACACCATCCGGGTCTCGCTGACCGAGGACCCGGTCGCGGAGATCCCCGTCGCGCGGGCGCTCGCGGAGCGTTACAACGCGTGGCACGAAACGCGGGCTCCCGAACCGGCGACGTTGCGCACGCCGGTGCAGGAGCGCCGCGATCCGCTTCGTTACGAGCGGCGAAAGACGTCGGTCCTGCCCGTCGGCACGCATCGAATCGGAGCCGGAGAGACCGTCGCCGTCGAGGTCGCCTTGCAGACAGCGCCCGGTGATGCGGAGACGTTGCGCAAGGAGCTCGATGCACAGTGCGGGGTCCGTGTACCGGCGGAGACCCGCGCCGAGATCGTCTCGGTGAGAGCGGCGAGAACCGAAATCGAGGCGCTGGAGAGTCTGCGCCGCTCGATGGAACTGGTCGCGCCCCGCGTCGCATTGTCGGTTCGTATCGACGAACGGGAGCTCATCGGAATCGGAGACGACGAGCTGCAGCGATGGTGCGCCGCCGCGCACCGGCTGCACCTCGTGACCCGTGCCGGCGCCGCCACCCGGGAGTGGGCCGAGCTGTTCCGGGCGGCTTCCGACGCTTCGACGGCGATCCTGATCGAAGCCAGCGGGAAGGACGCGGAAGAGGCCGTCGACCACGCCGTGGCGCTGGCCCGCGGGGCGAACGGCCGTTGCGCGATTACGCTGACGCCGGTCCGGGGCCGTTCCGTGCTGCACGCCACTCGGCTGCTTGCCGCGCGGATCGAGGAGGCCGGTCTCGCCTGCCCGATCGTGCTCCTGGACCGACCCGGGGCCCGCGGCGCGGATACGCTGCTGGATCCGGCCGCCTCGCTGGGCGGTCTGTTGTGTGACGGGATCGGCGACTCCATCCAGGTCGAGCTCGACGACGCAACCGAGGGGCGGCGCGGCGCGTTCGGGATCCTGCAGGCCGCGCGCGTGCGGATCACGAAGACCGAGTTCATCTCCTGCCCCTCGTGCGGCCGCACGCTGTTCGACCTCGAGGAGACGACGGCGCGGATCAAGGCGCGCACGGCCCACCTCAAGGGCGTGAAGATCGCCGTGATGGGCTGCATCGTCAACGGCCCGGGCGAGATGGCCGACGCCGACTTCGGCTACGTCGGCTGGGGCGAGGACAAGATCGCGCTGTTCGTCGGCAAGGAGATGGTCGCCAAGGACATCCCCACGGCCGAGGCGGACGAACGACTTGTCGAGCTGATCAAGCAACATGGCCGCTGGGTCGATCCGCCTGTCGTCGTCGGCGAGGAAGCCCTTCGCGCCGCTCCATTTCGTAAAAAACTGTAAACAAGGCCCGGCCCACGACTCCCCTCCGGCTTCCCGGGCGAAGGACCGCTAGAGTAAACGGATGCGTCACCGAAACCTGCATGGACGAAGCTGGCTTGCCATCGGCACGCTCGTCTTTTTATTGCTCGGACCGGGTGTCGATGCGAAGGGCAAGCTCCTTTCCACATGGTTGGACCGGGACATCACGATCGACGGCGAGCTCGACGAGTGGCGCGACGCGCTGGTCTACTTCGGCTCGGTCGATGCGTTCGTCGGCGTGTTCAACGACGATTCGCACCTCTACCTATGCCTCTACTCCCAGAGCCCCGAGCTGTCGAGCCAGTTCGCGACGGACGGGTTGCGCCTGAAGATCGAGGGCAAGAAGAGCGACCGGTTTGTCGTACACTTCCCGCGTGCCGAGCAACGGACGGTGCCCGCCGCTCGCGGGCGTCAAGATGACCGCGACCGGCCACCGGCGAGCACCGACACGATCGGGCTCGAGATTCCCGGGCAACGCGACCTGGTCGTCGTGTCCGCCGGCGGGGACGCGGGCCTGGAGGCGCGGCTGTCGCACCGTGGCTCGTTCGTCTACGAGCTCAAGATCCCGCTGGCCGCGGGGGCGGAACAACCGTGGGCCCCGGGGTTGTTTCCCGGCGACAAGTTCAAGCTGCTCATCGAGAATCCGCGCAGCGAGGAACTCGCCGACGAACGCGCGATGCAGGACGCCCACCGCGGGTCGCCCTCGGCGTTCGAACCGAGTACCGCCGGTCCTTACGGCACGCGGTCGAACGGCGGCTGGACGGGTCCGATCGACGACGATTTCTTCGTCGAGCGCTTCGTTTTTCTCCTCAAGACGCGCGTGGAACTGGCGAAATCGCCCTGAATCGGGCCAAATCGGCGTAGCTTAAACTGAACACCGGATAAACCGGTCCGAATGGGATGAAGGGTTTGACGGCATAGCGATGGACAACGCGAGCAACAGCGACCCCACGACGAACCCATTGGTGCGCTTCGCCGTGCACCGCCGCGTGACGATGACGATGATCGTCATCGGCGTCTGCGTGCTCGGCGCGATGAGTCTCGCTCGGCTCCCGCTCGAGTTTCTCCCCGAATTTTCCTCGAACAACATCTCGGTCATCGCGCCCTACCCCTCGTCGTCGCCGGAGGAGGTCGAGCGGCTGATCGTCCGGCCGCTCGAGGATTCGCTCAGCACCATCAACGGGATCGACACGCTGTCCGCAACCGCCACCTCGGGACAAGGCCGTGTCAGCGTCCGGTTCCTCGACGGCACGGACATGGAAATGGCCGCCGTCGACGTCCGTGATCGCGTCGACAGGGTGCGGCACTTGCTCCCCGACGATCTCGAGCGGATCGATATCCGCCGGTTCCAGTCCACCGATATCCCGGTCGTCGAATTCGACGTGTCGGCCGCCTGGCCCCGCGAACAGTTGATGGACTTCGCCGAAACGATCGTGCAGAGGCGGCTCGAACGCATCGAGGGCGTGGCCCAGGTCGACGTGCGCGGGCTGCAGACACCCGAGGTTCAGATCAACCTCGACCCGGCTCGGTTGAGGGCGCACGGGGTCGACCTGCGTGACCTGAACGGCACCCTGCGCAGCAACAACGTGAACCTGTCGGCCGGCGAGATTCGCAGCGGCAGCCGCAAACTGATGGTTCGCGCGATGGGCGAGTTCACGACTCCGGAT
>WVWW01000155.1:1297-11574 GCA_011773795.1 Acidobacteriota bacterium | reverse complement strand
CGATCAGCACGCTGGTTCCGCAAAGCGTCTTCGAATCGGTCACCGGGCAGGGTCCCGTCGTTCCGGTCTTGCTGGCGCTGGTCGTTTCACTCCCGCTGTACGTCTGTGCGACCGCATCGGTCCCGATCGCGGCGGCGCTCGTCACGGGCGGGTTTCCCGCCGGCGCAGCGCTCGTCTTCCTGATGGCCGGTCCCGCGACCAACGTCGCGACCATCGGAGCCATCCGCCGCTTCCTCGGGACCCGCGCGCTCGTCGCCTACCTCGTCGCCATCATCGGTGGCAGCGTCGGGCTCGGGATCGCCTTCGACTTCCTGCTGCAAGCGGCGCCCGCGATCGCCCACCACGAGCACGGCTCGCCCGCCTGGTGGAAGATCGCCTCGGCCGTGGTGCTGCTGGCATTGCTCGCTTGGTTCGCCGTCGATGACGCGCGCCGCTGGTTCGCGCGCCGGGCGAGCTCCGGCGCCGCCGGTGAAGCGATCGAGATCGGCGTCGGCGGCATGACCTGCGACGGTTGCGTCGCCAAGGTCGAGTCCGCGCTGCGCCGCGAATCCGGCGTGCGTTCCGTCCGCGTCCTGCTCGACCCCGGCAAGGCGATCGTCCATGGCGACGTCGACAAGCACCGCCTGCACAAGGCCGTTGCGGACGCCGGCTTCACACCCGACCCCGAATAGCCGGGGTCAGATCAAAGCTGGAACAGGTAGGAGAACTTGACGAAGAGCTGCTCCGCGTCCTTGTTGAGGCTCGTACCTGTGTTGATCAGGAAGTTGCCCAGCGGATCGAGGATCAGGTCGCGGTTGCGGTGGCTGGAGTTGTAGCCGACGTAGAGCGCGGTCCAGGGGTTGACGAGGTAGGTGGCCAGGAGATCGCCGCTGAACCTGCGGTCGGTGTCCAGTCGGGTCAGTGCCGGGTTGACATCGGTGGCTCGATGCTCCGTGATGGCGCGGACCGACCACTTGGGCGTGATCTGCCAGTCGAAGCGCAGGCGGCCGATGCGGTTGGTCAGGACGCCCGCGCCCGTGGCCTGGTCGGAGAGGCGCGTGCTCAGGTAAGTCAGGGCCAGACGCGTGGGAGTCGACGGCCGCAGGGTGGCCTCCAACCGACCGAAGGTGCGGTCGACAGCCGCTGGAAGCGCGCCGGTGACCGGGACGAAGTTGATCGTCTCTCCCACGGCGAAGCGCGCCTCGAGACTGACGGCGGCGATGAAGTTGGTCTCGAAATCCAGGCTGCCCTCGGAGCTGTCGAAGTCCAGCGACGACGTGAAGACCGGCGGGTTCAGCGGGTCGATTGGGTCGACGAGCAAATCGAGGTCGAGCGGGCGCAGCGTTTCCTCCCCCCGGCGCAGCGACAGAGTAAGTTCGGTTGAGCGACGGAACTCGAACTCGAGGTCTGCTTCCGCGCTGTATTCGAGACGGACACCCCGGTGATCTTCGATGTGCGAGGCGAATAAGCGCGGCTGCCAGGTCAACAGTCGCTTGCCTTCGGGGCGGAACGTGTAGAAGTGGTGCGTGTGCAGGTCGCGCAAGTCGGTGCGCTCGACGAATCCGGTCTGCGTCTCGAAATCGGGTCCGAGATCACGGTAGTGGATGTGCGCCCCATAGTGCCGGCCGCTGCGGTCGAACTGGAAGTTGAACGCCTCGTCGGAGAGCGTGCCGGTCCCCGTGTCCGTCCATGACGAAACCGCCTGAAGCAACGTGGTCCAGTTGTCGTCGAGCTTGATTCGTGAATCGGCGCTGAACACACGGTTGTGCAAACCCGCAAGCTCCCGGTCGCTGTAGAACACACCGACGTTCGACTGTACGCCGATGTCACGGCTTGCGCGGAGCACGCTGAACAAGGCCTTCTCGCCGTACAGCGGGTCGGCGGGGTCGATCGACTTTCCGGGCGACTCGTCGTCGATCACCATCGCCGCCAGCGCGTACTTGCCGATTTTTCCGGTCAACCGTGCTCCGGCGCGCGGGTCGGCGATGCGCCGCGTGAACAGCAGGTTGATCGGCATCTGAAAGTAGTTCGTGTTCTCCAGGAAGAACGGGCGCTTCTCGGGAAAGAAGACCTCGAAGCGCTGGTTCACGGTGACCTGCGGCAGGTCCGACTCGACCTGGCTGAAATCCGGGTTCGCCGTCAGGTCGAGTGCCAGCCGATCGTCGAAGACTATCTTGGCGTCGAGACCGATGTCCGCTTCGAGGTCCTCACTGGCGCGGAACGGGTCGCCGGTCTCCTCGATGGCCTCGAAGGTTCGCGCGGTACCGTAAGGGATGAGCTGCGTCGTGATTTGGCCGCCGTTGGAGATGCCACGCAGCCCGTCCATCGTCCCGGCCTGGTTGAGACGACCCTCGATTCGCGTGGAAATCGGCGGCCAGAACGTCTCTTCGTCGGTCCGCTGCACGTCTCGCACGAGCACCACCCCCCAGGTCTGCTCCTCGTTCGGTGGGAAGCGCAGGCTGCGGAAGGGGATGGCCATCCAGACGACGTATCCGTGGTCGGTCAACTTGCCGCGTGACTGCCACACGGTGTCCCATGACGTGTCGAAACCCCGGAAGCCGGGTCCACCGCCGCCCTCGGTCCACAGCGCGTCCAGTTGCACGCCCAGCGGGTTGACGATGAACGAGAAGGCGCGTTGCCGGTCGAGGAAGGTGTCGAGCTGGATCTCGACGATGTCGTCGCCGAAGATGTTCTCGCGCCGCGCCATGTGCGCGCGCACCCTGTCCGGCTCCTCATCGAAGGCGATGAAGACCACGTAGATGTTGTTGTCGTCGTAACCCAGGTAGACGTCCGTCTCCTGGGACGCCGGCGCGCCGTCCTGCGGCTCGGTCTGGACGAACGTATCGACGTGGGCCATCACGCCGGTGAGCTCGTCCGGCCCACGCATGTCGAGGAAATCCTCCAGCTCCGGAGCGTAAGGGACCCGGGGAATCGTGAAGTGCTTCGAAGGATCGACCGCTTCGTTGTCCGCGACCGGCGGAGAGGCCGAGGCCACCAGGGCGTACAGCGCCGCACCTACCACGAGGACATGGGAGTGCCGTTTCAACGCGAAGTTCGCTCCTCGGGGTAGGGACCGGTCAACCGGGGATTATCCCCACCGCAGACAGGGTTATCCCCACCGGTAGCCTCTTTTTACAACTTTTTGCGCCTCGGCGCAGGGGCTTCTTCGCTCCCGGGTACGCGAGCCGGGCAAGGCAAAATCCGGTAGGATAGCGGCTCGTTCGGGGACTTTTAGCCCGCTCTGGAGGACCGACCGCGCCATGGCCGACATGCTCAACGAACCTCGCCGGAGAGAGCTCGACGCGATCGAGGAAAAGGAGTGGCTCGAGTCGCTGGACTACGTGATCAAGCACGGCGGTCCGGACCGCGTCCAGGCCTTGCTGCGAACACTGCAGCGTCGCGCGGCCGAGTTCGGGATCAACCTCCCGTACTCCGCCAATACGCCCTATATCAACACGATCGCCCGGCAGGACCAGCCGCGCTTCCCGGGACAGCGCGCCGTAGAGCGGCGGATCAAGTCCATCGTGCGCTGGAACGCCATGGCGATGGTCGTGCGCGCCAACCGCGGTGAGAGCGGGATCGGCGGGCACATCTCGACCTACGCCTCGGCGGCCACGCTCTACGAGGTCGGCTTCAACCACTTCTTCCGCGGCAAGGACCATCCCGAAGGCGGCGACCAGATCTACTTCCAGGGTCACGCCAGCCCGGGGATCTACGCCCGCGCGTTCCTCGAGGGCCGGCTGACGGAGGAGCAGCTCGAGAACTTCCGCCGCGAGCTGAAGCCCGGCGGCGGGCTGCCCTCCTACCCCCACCCGCGCTCGATGCCCGACTTCTGGGAGTTCCCCACGGTCTCGATGGGGCTCGGGCCGATCATGGCGATCTACCAGGCGCGCTTCAACCGCTACCTCGAGGACCGCGGCCTGAAGGAGAAGACCGGCCGCGTGTGGGCCTTCCTCGGCGACGGCGAGACCGACGAGCCGGAGAGCCTCGGCGCGATCTCGCTCGCCGCGCGCGAGAAGCTCGACAACCTGATCTTCGTCATCAACTGCAACCTGCAGCGGCTCGACGGGCCGGTGCGCGGCAACGGGAAGATCATCCAGGAGCTGGAGGCGGTCTTCCGCGGCGCCGGCTGGAACGTGATCAAGGTGATCTGGGGCGACAGCTGGGATCCGCTGCTGGCCCAGGACGACGACGGCCTGCTGGTCAAGCGGATGGAGAAGGCGGTCGACGGCGACTACCAGAACTACAGCGTCGAGCCCGGCTCCTACATCCGGGAGCACTTCTTCGGCACCGACCCGCGGCTGGCCAAGATGGTCGAGCACCTCACCGACGAGGAGATCAACAAGCTGCGCCGCGGCGGGCACGATCCCGAGAAGGTCTACGCCGCCTACAAGGCCGCGGTGGAGCACGAGGGCGCGCCGACCGTCATCCTGGCCAAGACGGTCAAGGGCTACGGCCTCGGCGAGGCCGGCGAGGGCAAGAACATCACGCACCAGCAGAAGAAGCTCAACGAGGACGAGCTGCGCGAGTTCCGCGCGCGCTTCGGCATCCCGATCTCCGACGAGGAGGTCGGCGAGGCGCCGTTCTACCGCCCGGCGGACGACAGTCCCGAGATGCAGTACCTCCAGGAGCGCCGCGCAGCGCTGGGCGGCCCGGTGCCGACGCGCACCGAGGAGGCGGAGCCGCTGGTCGTGCCCGGCGACGACCTCTTCGCCGAGTTCCGCGACGGCGGCGATCGAGAGGCGTCGACCACGATGGTGCTCGTGCGGTTGCTGGCCAAGCTGCTCAAGGACAAGGACCTCGGCCCAAGGATCGTGCCCATCGTCCCCGACGAGGCGCGCACCTTCGGCATGGAGGCGCTGTTCCGGCAGGTCGGCATCTACTCGCACGTCGGCCAGCTCTACGAGCCGGTCGATCGCGAGACGCTGCTGTACTACAAGGAGGCCACCGACGGGCAGATCCTCGAGGAGGGCATCACCGAGGCGGGGTCGATGTGCTCGTTCATCGCCGCCGGCACCGCCTACGCCACGCACGCGATCAACATGATGCCGTTCTTCATGTTCTACTCGATGTTCGGCTTCCAGCGTATCGGCGACTTGATCTGGGCCGCCGGCGACATGCGCTGTCGCGGGTTCCTCGCCGGAGCGACGGCCGGGCGCACCACGCTGGCCGGCGAAGGGCTGCAGCACCAGGACGGGCACAGCCACCTGCTGGCCTACACGCACCCGCATGTGATCGCCTACGATCCTTGCTTCGCCTACGAGATAGCGGAAATCGTCAAGGACGGGCTGCGCCGCATGTACGTCGACCAGGAGGCGATCTGCTACTACCTCACGGTCGAGAACGAGTCCTACCCGATGCCGTCGATGCCCGCCGGTTGCGAGGAGGGGATCCTCAAGGGCGCCTATGCATTCCGCCGGACCTCCAAGAAGAAAGCCGCCGACCGCGTCAAGCTGCTGGGCAGCGGCGCGATCATGAACGAGGTCCTGCGCGCACAGGAGTTCCTGCACACGGATTTCGGGATCGAATCCGAAGCCTGGGCCGTGACGAGCTACCAGCAGCTGTTCCGCCAGGGTCTCGCGGCCCGGCGCCGGAGCCGGCTCAATCCGACCGCCAAGCCGGAGACGGCCTACGTCGAGGCGTGCTTCGGCGGCAACGACGACGGCCTGACCGTCGCCGCCTCGGACTACATGCGCGCGCTGCCGTTCTCGATCCGCGACTGGGTCGCGGGCGACTTCGTCGGCCTCGGGGCCGACGGGTTCGGTCGCAGTGAGGGCCGCCGCGCGCTGCGCGATTACTTCGAGGTCGACTGGCGCCACGTCGCCTGGGCCACGCTGGCGCGGATGCACCGCCGCGGCGAGATCGACAAGACCAAGCTGAGCCGCGCGAAGAAGCAGCTCGAGATCGATCCGGATAAGGTCTTCTCGGTGGACAACGGATGACGATGGGCGCCCCCGTGGAAGAACTCAAATTGCCGGAGCTCGGCGAGAACATCGAATCCGTCGAGGTTTCCGCCGTGATGATCGCCGTCGGCGACACGGTGGAGCGCGACCAGCCGGTGATCGAGGTCGAGACCGAGAAGGCCAGCCTCGAGGTCCCGGCACCCGCCGCCGGCAAGATCACCGAGCTGCTCGTCTCCAAGGGCGATCAGATCGCCGTCGGCCAGGTCATCCTGCGCATCGAGACCGGCGCCGGCGAGGCCGCGGAAGTCGCCGAGCCCAAGGCCGCCGCCGCGGGCGGCGTTGCGGAATCCACACCCGAGCCGACGGCCGCGCCGCCGCTGCCCGAACAGGACGACGCGCCGGTCGTGAGCTTCCCCGCCAAGCACAAGCCCAAGATCGGGCGTGCCGTACCCGCCGCGCCGTCGGCGCGCGCTCTCGCACGTCAGCTCGGCGTCGACATCAACGAGGTGCCGGGTCGCGGGCCGGGCGGGCGGATCAGCCGCGACGACGTCAAGGCCTACGTCAAGTCGATCGTCCAGTCCGGCGGAGGCGCGGCGCCGAGCGCGCCGGGTAGCGCGCCGACGCTTCCCGACTTCTCGCAGTGGGGCGAGATCGAGCGCGAGCCGCTGACGAACATCCGTCGCTCGACCGCCGCGAACATGTCCAACGCCTGGACGACGGTCCCGCACGTCACGCAGTTCGATCGCGCGGACATCACGCAGCTCGAGTCGATGCGCAAGCGCTTCAACCAGCGGCCCGAGGCCGAGGGCCGCAAGATGACCGTGACGGCGATCCTGATCAAGCTCGTCGCCTCGGCGCTCAAGCAGTTCCCCAAGTTCAACTCGAGCCTCGACCTCGCCGGCGATTCGGTCGTGCACAAGAAGTACGTCCACGTCGGTGTCGCGGTCGACACGCCGCGCGGCTTGCTCGTTCCCGTGATCCGCGACGCCGACGTCAAGAACGTCGTGCAGATCGCGGCGGAGCTCAACGACCTGGCGGCGCGCGCGAGGGACAAGAAGCTCAAGCCCGACGAGATGCGCGGCGCGACGTTCACCGTGACCAACCTCGGCGGGCTGGGCACGACCTACTTCTCGCCGATCGTCAACTGGCCCGAGGTCGCGATCCTCGGCGTCGGCCGCGCGGAGCAGGTCGCGATCTGGAGTAACGGTCGCTTCGAGCCGCGGCTGATCCTCCCGCTCTCGCTTTCCTACGATCACCGTCTGGTCGACGGCGCGGATGCGGCGCGCTTCCTGCGCTGGATCGCCGAGGCGCTCGAGCAGCCGCTGTTGCTGCTGCTGGAAGACTGAGCGGATGGCCGATCCCACCAAGCTCGTCGTGATCGGCGCGGGTCCCGGGGGATACGCGGCGGCCTTCCTCGCCGCGGATCTCGGTCTGGACGTGGTCCTCGTCGATCCCGAGGCGAACCCCGGCGGCGTCTGCCTCTACCGCGGCTGCATCCCGTCGAAGGCGCTGCTGCACGTGGCCAAGCTGATCGACGAGGCGCGCCACGCCGCCGACTGGGGCGTCACCTTCGGCAAGCCGAAGATCGACGTCGAGCGGCTGCGCGGCTTCAAGGACCGCGTCGTCGCCAAGCTCACCGGCGGGCTGGGGCAGCTGACCAAGCAACGCAAGGTGCGGCACATCCGCGGCACGGCGCGCTTCGCCGACGCGAACCGGCTGGAGATCGATCTCGTCGACGGCGGGACAAACACGCTCGACTTCGAGAACGCGATCGTCGCCACGGGGTCGCACCCGGCCGCGATCCCGGGGTTTCCCGATGGCGAGCGGATGCTCGATTCGACCGGTGGCCTGGACCTCGCCGACGTGCCAAAGAAGCTGCTCGTCGTCGGCGGGGGCTACATCGGCCTGGAGCTCGGCTCGGTCTACGCCGCGCTCGGCAGCAAGGTCACCGTGGTCGAGATGACCGACGGGTTGCTCCCCGGCGTCGATCGGGATCTGGTGCGGCCGTTGCAGAAACGTCTCACCGGCGCGTTCGAGGAGATCCTGCTCTCGACCAAGGTCGTGGGGATCAAGGAACAGAAGTCCGGCTTGAAGGTGACGCTCGAGGGCGACAAGCTCGAGAAGCCCGAGCGGACATTCGACAAGGTCCTGGTCGCCGTGGGACGCCGGCCGAGCTCGGCGGGGTTGGGCCTCGAGAACACCGCCGCCACGATCGACCAGCACGGCTTCATCGAGGTCGACGAGCAGCTTCGCACGGCGCAGGCCAACGTGTTCGCCGTCGGCGACGTCGTCGGGCAGCCGATGCTGGCGCACAAGGCGTCGCACGAGGCGCGCGTGGCCGTCGAGGCGATCGCCGGTCACAAGGTCGCGTTCGAGCCGGCCTGCGATCCCGGCCGTCGTCTTCACCGATCCCGAGGTCGCGTGGTGTGGGTTGACCGAGACCGAGGCCAAGGCGCAGGGAATCGACGTGCAGGTCGCGCGGTTCCCGTGGGCAGCGTCGGGTCGCGCGATGACGCTCGACCGTGACGACGGCGTCACGAAGCTGATCATCGATCCCGAGACGGAACGGATCCTAGGCGTCGGGCTGACCGGTCCCGGCGCGGGCGAGCTGATCGCCGAGGGCGTGCTGGCCGTCGAGATGGCCGCGCTGGCCTCCGACCTCAAGCTATCGATCCACCCGCACCCGACGCTGTCCGAGACGATGATGGAGGCTGCCGAGGTTTTCTTCGGCCAGTCGACGCACGTGTATCGGCCGAAGCGGGCGAAGAAGGCGGCCAGAGCCGACCAGCGAGGGTCCAAGGGGGCATAATCCCCGGCCCGGTCGTAATTACTGCAGCAGGCCGGCAACGAAATCGTAAGGGCAGGACCGTGGATCGACCGACACAGCCGCTTTATTTCGTGGGCGGCGAGTTCAAGAGGGGCGCCGCGCGCAAGGCGGAGTGGCACCGGGCGAAGCGCGCCCGGATCGTGCGCGTCGATCCGGCCGACGGCTCCATCGAGGAGTGCGTCGGCTACGTGTCGCCGCCCGACGTCTGCCCCGACGACGATCCGAGCATCGTCTTCAAGGCCGGCGCCGTCGAAGGGGATCGGTACTACGTTTGCACCCACACCGAGGTCCTGATCTACCGGCTGCCGGACTTCGAGCGCGTCGGTTACGTCACGCACCCGTGGTTCAACGACATGCACCATGTCGCCCCGTCGGGGAACGGCACGCTCCTCGCGGTGTTGACGGGGCTCGACATGATCGTGGAGATCAGCCTCGAGGGAGAGGTCGTCCGCGAGTGGAGCGTGCTCCAAAAAGACCCGTGGCAGCGGTTCGACCGATCGACCGACTATCGCAAGGTCTCCACGACGAAACCCCACGAGTCGCACCCGAACTACGTGTTCCGCGTCGACGATCAGCTGTGGGCTACCCGTTTCGAGCAGCGAGACGCGATCTGTCTCGACGATCCCGAGCGCAGGATCGACATCGGGATCGAGAAGCCGCACGACGGCCATGTCTTCGACGACAAGGTCTACTTCACGACGGTCGACGGCCACGTCGTCGTGGGGGATCCGTCCAGCGGCGAGCTCACGCGGGTTTGCGACCTCAACGCGATCGAGCAGACCGACAAGGCCCTCGGCTGGTGCCGCGGCCTCCACCCGCTCGACGCGGATCACGTGCTGGTTTGCTTCTCGCGCATCCGGCCGACGAAGATCGCTGAAAATCTGCGCTGGTTGCAGCACAAGCTCGGTGGGCGAGCCAACTCGGGCAGCCTGCCGACGCGCGTCGCACTGTTCAACATTCGCGAGAGCCGCAAGCTGTGGGAGTATGAGCTCGAACCGTTCGACATAAACGTGGTGTACTCGGTGTTCGTCGCGGACACGGATTAGGACCGACGATGGCTCGCGCCCTTCATCTCCTCGACCGGTGGATCGACTTCCTCGTGGTCGCGGCGCTGGTGTTCACCCCGCTGGCCTTCGGCGCCGTCGAGGAATGGGCGCGCGCGACGGGTCAGATCACTATCTGGGTGTTGTTCGCCGCCTGGCTCTGCAAGCTCCTGTGGACGCCCCACAACCCCTCGCGAGTCGTCGGCGGGCGACGTTTCGGCGGACGCGTCCGGTTCTCGGGGCTCGAGCTCCCCGCGCTGGCCTTCGTCGCCGTCCTGTTGCTCCAGCTCGTGCCGTTGCCGCCGGCGCTCATCGGGACGATCAGCCCGAAGACGAACGAGATCTTCGAGGCGTCTCTACCGGGTTATGGCCGACCCGATCCGACGTTCTCCGGGATGCCGGCCTGGCTCGCCCGGGAACCGGCTTCACCGGACGAGATCCGAGGTTTCCCGGCCGATCCCGAGTCTGCCAGCTCGGCTTTCCCCGCGGAGTGGTTCGGCGTCGAGCACCGGCCCTGGCGGCCGT
>WVWW01000155.1:985-1275 GCA_011773795.1 Acidobacteriota bacterium | reverse complement strand
GGTCCACGGGGCTACGTGACCGTCGTCGCGCTGCTCGCCGGGGTGCTGGCGGTGATCGGCGTTCTCCAAAGCCTGACCGCCGACGGCAAGATCTACTGGTGGCGGACCGGCGGACCGCACCACGGATTCGGCCCCTTCGTCAGCGCCAACAACTTCTCCGGCTGGATGGAGATGGCTCTCCCGTTAGCCGCAGCGCTGGCGCTGGCCGGCGTCTTTTCTCGCCGCGCCTCGTCCGCGAGGGCCTTGCTCTTCGGCTTCACGACCGTCTTCGGTCTGGCCGCGCTCGTGCT
>WVWW01000155.1:312-939 GCA_011773795.1 Acidobacteriota bacterium | reverse complement strand
CGGTGGCCGATCGTTACGGAACGCTCGCCGACTTCTCGGAAGACCGCTCGTTCGAGTCTCGCGTGGACTTCTCGAGCCGGGCGTTGTCGATCGCTCGCGATTTCCCGTTGCTCGGTAGCGGGCTGGGGACGTTCCGCGAGGTGCACTACCTCTACACCCCCGGAACCGCCAGCCGCGAGCTTGCCCGGGCGCACAACGACTACGCGCAGCTCGCCGCCGAGGGTGGCGTGCTCGGCACGGCGACGATGCTCTGGGCGCTCGGCATCCTGCTCTGGCGTGGTGTGCGACCGGTGTTGCTCCGCTCTCCGCGGAAATCCGGCTGGATCGCCCCCGCGGCTGTGGTCGGCGTGCTGGCTCTGCTGTTGCACTCGTTTGCCGACTTCAATCTGCAGATCTACTCCAACAGCCTCCTGTTCGTCCTCCTGATGGCGATCGTGATGCACGAGGCGAGGCGCGCCGAGGAGGGACGCCCGTGAAGTGGATCGCGACACTCGGCGTGCTCGTTGCGACCGGCTTCGTCGTCGCGGCGGAGTGGACCCACGTCCACGTCTGGTTGCTCAGGGAACGCGCCGAGGAACGCTACTACCGAGGGGACTTCGAGGGAACGATCGCGATCTACGACCGCGT
>WVWW01000155.1:0-220 GCA_011773795.1 Acidobacteriota bacterium | reverse complement strand
GGATTACCTGCAGGCCCTCGATGCGGGTCCCCCGAGCTCCTGGACCTTTGCGCGTGTCGCAGCGCTCGCCGACTCGCTGCGCCGGCGCCGCGAGGCCGATGGGGGCACCGATCTCGCACGTCTGTTCGGAGACCTCTCGGCCTTGACACCCGAGGATCGTCTGGAGGAGGCGGCCTGGCTCAAGGCGGTCTCGATCGAGCCACGCAATTTCTACTACCGT
>WVWW01000280.1:6357-42454 GCA_011773795.1 Acidobacteriota bacterium | reverse complement strand
TTTTCGACACCAACAGGGGAGAGGTGTTCGGGGAAGAGAACTTGATTTTCCACTACGATGAACCTTGGAGCTTTGCCGAGTTCGTTGTCTTTACCGGAGGGACGGGTCACTACGAAGGCGCCACGGGGTGGATGGGCACGCTCAGTTCCTTTGAATACCCCCAAGGGACCAGTCTGGTTGAAACGGGGTTCTATTGGGGCGTGATCTGTACGCCTAAAGAGTAGCGGGTCGCCGCCGGCCGGCCGGTGTTCAAGGACGCGATCCTGGCGGAGGACGGGCGCTAGCGGCGGTCCAGTTTCTCGAAGAGCAACGCGCCGGTCAGGACGCCACCCAGCGTGGAAACAAGTGAGGTCGCGAGCGGTATCAGCGTGACGTCGGAGGGCACGAACCCCAGCCCGATCCAGTTGGCGCTCTGCAGGCTCTTCATGATCCACCAGGCCGCCGCAGCGATTACCGCCGTCCGGGCACCGCGTCCGTAGCGTTTCGAGATCGCCACGTAGAGCCAAAGAACCCAGACGCCCATCCCGATGTCGATTGCGAAGAACCAGGCGCCGCTCCGTTTGGGGTAGTCCGGAAGGTCCTCGAGCGTCTCGAGCAGCCCACCCGCGAAGAAGGTCAGCGTGAGCATCGTGAGCAGGAAGTAGACGACGCCGGCGACGAGACCGCTGAGGATCAGCCCGGCCCATGTCCTACCCGTCATGGGGCCAGTATACGCACGAGCCGTGGAACAAAAAAAAGGACACTCACCGTTACCGGTGAGTGTCCTAGCGAAGCTCACAGCAGCTTCATGATGCGGTCCGCCAGGCCCTTCTCGCCCAGGACCACGTTCAGGTTGGCCTTGTCGGCCACCTTCTCCAGGACCTCCAGCTCACGCAGCCGCATCAGCGCCGGGTTCGACTCGAAGATGCGCGCCGTGTTGGCCTGCGAGCGCATGGCCGCCGTCTCCTCGCGACGCGTGATCAGGTCGGCCTCGGCGGCCTTCTTGGCCTCCGTCACCCGGTTCAGGATCGCCTTCATGTCGCCCGGCAGGATCACGTCGCGGATACCGAACGACACGATCTCCAGACCGAACGCCTGCGCACGCCGGCGGATCAGGCCGGCCAGCTCGTCCGCCACGCGCTCCTTGTCCGACAGGAACGCGTCGAGCTCGGCCGCACCGATCACCGTACGCAGCGCCAGCTGCGACTCGCGGTACAGCGCCTGCGCGTAGTCCTCGACCTGCGTCAGGGCCTGAACGGCGTCGACGACACGGAACGCCACGACCGCGTTCAGCCGCAGCGTCACCTTGTCCGCCGTCATCAGCTCCTGACCCGAGACGTCGAGCACCTGCTCGCGCAGGTCGACCGTCCGCGTCTCGAAGCGCGCCAGACCACGCCAGTAGGCGTAACGACCCGGACGCAGGATCTCCGCCTGCCGGCCGTCGACCTTCAGCAGGGCGACCTGGTTCTGCTCGACCTGCACCTCGTCCAGCAGACGCTCCGCCGTGTTGTGGGCCAGGATCACCGGCAGGTCGGCGCGTGCGAGACGACCCTCGCGCGCGTCCAGGATCTCGACCTTCACCTCGTGGAACACCGTCCACAGGGCGTACAGACCCGCGTCGTAGACGCCCTCGAAGCGGCCGTCCACCCAGACCAGGCCACGCTGGTGGTCCTTCAGGTCCAGGACCTCGATCTCGCCGGCCAGCTGGCCCGAACGCACGATCACGTCCAGGTCCTGCGTCAGCAGCCAGACGTCGCGCACCGACACGACCTCGACGCGCACGCGGAACAGCGGGTCGAACATCCAGTGACGACCCGGACGGAGCACCTGCTCGAACTCCTTGTCGCGGTACATCAGACCGCGCTCGTACTGACGAATCTTCACGTAACGCATCATTGGAATCACCTCCTGTTCCGATCCAATGATCGAAAAAAGCCTCCCGGGGGAGACGAGGACGGTCCGCCACGGACGTCGGCGCGGGGCGCACTTGAGACCGGGCCTGATCGGCCGTCCGGCGTCACGCGGGCGACTCGCCCCGCGGTGGCGAGTCACGCGCGCTCGGCAGGCGCGGCCTTTCGGCCCGGTCGATATCCGTACGCCTCAGGGCGCCTTCATCCGCTGTCGTTGCTTCGCCCTTGCGAGCGAATCACGACCGGTTTTCCATCGACGTCTCCCCCGTTCGGCAGAAACGTAGCCTTCCCAAGGCGACTAGGCGGGATTCGAACCCGCGACCCACGGGTTATCAGCCCGTTGCTCTACCCAACTGAGCTACTGCCGATCCACCCTGTTCGATCCCGTACACGGAATGCATGCCACCGATCACAGCGTGAGGCGCAGGCACCGCCGGTCCGGGTGAATCAGAAAACAAAAAAGCCTTCCGAGGTGCGACCCCGGAAGGCTTTCGCGTTGACGCGATGAAGCTATTCCTAGGGGGCGCAGGCCTCCTGGGCGGGGCAATCGACTCCTGACGGTCGATGGCTTCTTGCGTTCAACGTGTACATCGCACTTCCCTCGTGCAAAGAGTAACGCAGGATTGTAGCGTTTGATTTCATCGCGTCAACACTTTGTGAAATTTTTTTGGAAACCTTTTGTTACTTACCGGCGTACTACTTGTTGNNTGATTGGGAAGATGCTGAAACGACATCAAGTGATGAACTCGGAGTGGCTCCAGTAGTCGGGTCTTTTTCTTTCCCCCACGGACTAGGAAACCCGGCAGAGCCGGGTTTTTTTATGCCTGGCGCCGGAGCTCACTCTCGAGAGAGTCGGGGCCGTGGCGTAACAGGAGCGTCCGTGGTTTGCACCCACGGGGTCCGGGTTCGAATCCCGGCGGTTCCACCAGCGGAGCGGTAGACCCGTACGGCGCGGGGACGGATTGTAGATCCGTTGTCCTTAAGGACCCACCTGGTCCCATTCCAGGACGCTCCACCACACAGAGCCGTGGTGTAACGGCAACATGCCGGCTTGTCGCGTCGGTGATGCGGGTTCGATTCCCGTCGGTTCTGCCATTGGATGAGGAGAAGAAGATCTGAACAACGAGAATCACGGAAGGTGGCGCCGACTGGGCGGCAACCGGTTTCGAAAGCCGGGCCATGTCGATGGGCATGAGGGTTCGAGTCCTTCACCTTCCTCCACAAGCGGATGTGGTGTTAACGACAGCATGGGGGTCTACCAAACCCACGGTGCGAGTTTGACTCTCGCCATCCGCTCCAGTTCTTTGACAATTCGGAAGTTTGTCTTGTTGCCCGGTCGTTCAATGAGCAGGACGCGTGGCTCTGAACCACGAGATCGGGGTTCGAATCCTCGCCGGGTGACCATTGACCGCGAGCCGAGCGGCGTCGCCGGGCTGCAAACCCGGTGCTGCGGGTGCGAGTCCCGCCGCGGTCTCCATGGAGCTCTGGCGTAGGTAGTCCGCGCGCCGGTCTGAAAAGCCGGAGGAGTTGGTGCGATCCCAACGGGCTCCGCCAATGTTCCGAGGAGGAGCTGGGGTGGTTTCAGCGCGGGTCTCATAAGCCCGATACGTGGGTTCGACTCCCACCCTCGGTACCAAGATTCGATGCTCAGAAGCTCAATGGCGAGCAGCCGGCTGTTAACCGGAAGGCAGTGGGTTCGACTCCCACCTGGGCAGCCAAGCTGCCCAGCTGCGAGCCGGTGTCTCACACTTCGTGTTCGACGGCGATTCCCACCTGAGCAGCCAATGCCGGGGAAGCTCATTGGATGAGCCGTCGGCTGATAACCGACAGGCAGTGAGTTCGACTCTCACCCTCGGTACCATGGGGTGTTCTTCTAATGGCAGGAAGCCGGGTTCTCACCCCGAAAGCGCCGGTTCGGTTCCGATCTGGCCAGCTGTGCTGTCCAGCTCGGAACCGGTGTCTCGCGCATACGCGCTCGACGGCGATTCCGGCACACCCTTCCATTCTCGAGATCTAGCTTAACGGCGAGAGCACGTGCTTCGGACGCACGGGGGTCTCGGTTCGACTCCGAGGGTCTCGACCAAATATCAAGCCGGGTTCGTCTAATAGGAAGGCCCCAGTCTTACAAACTGGAGACGGCGGTGCGATTCCGTCACCCGGTACCACATGGGCCAGTGACCCGAGTGGCAAAGGGAGCAGATTCTTAATCTGCCGCGGGGAAACCCGCTTCGTGGGTTCGAGTCCCACCTGGCTCTCCAATCAGCTCCGGAAGCATTGCGAGCGATGCGGCTGTTTCGTAATCAGCGGAGCCGGGTGCAATTCCTGGCCGGAGCTCCAGACAACCCTGAATCATGGTGAACGTAGCCGAGTGGCTCAGGCGGCGGGTCGTGGCCCCGTCTACGTCGGTTCGATTCCGACCGTTCACCCCACAAGCTCCCGTGGTGAAACGGAATGATCACGCCGGGTTACGACCCCGGAGGTGCAAGTTCGATTCTTGCCGGGAGTTCCATCCATCGCGCGGTCTGGGACCAGGCGGGTCTCCAAAACCTGCCGTGCCGAGTTCGGCTCCGTCCGGCCAGCTACGCTGTCCAGACGGATCCGGTGTCTCGCACTCTCGTGCTCGACGGCGATTCTTGGGCGCGGTGCCAGCTACGCGACTACGCGCTCTTTTCTCGCACGACCAGATCGACGTCACAGTCGAGAACGTGGAGCAACTCCAGAAGCCTATCGACCGACTTGCGGTAGTTCGTCTGGTCGAGCAGTCGATAGAACTGCGCTGCCGAAGTGCCCAGGCGCCGAATGATCTCTCGCTTGCTCAGGTCGCTCTTCTCCACGCGCCGTTGAGCTTCGAGCGTCAACTTGTACAGAAGGAGCTCTCGCAGGTAGGTCGGATCCTGGTTGTACTCCAGGACTTGCTCGATGTGGACGGAATCTTCGACGCCCGATTCGAGGACGTAGGTGAAAGCCTCTTTGGCAAGCTCTTTGTCCACATAGACTCGCTCGATCTTGTCGTGTCTCCGTGGCGGTTTCTCGAGTTTGGCGAACGGGTAGGGGAGCACTCCGGTCGAGGTCTTGACCTCGAACGCTTTCTTTCGATTGTTCTGGACAACGCTCCGGATCTTCATAACGAGCCCTCTCTTCTCGCCTGATCCTTGTCACTAAACGTTACCTTCTGAGGTAACGTTTGTAAATTTACGAATCATGATCCCGCTGAAGGGACCAGACAACGATGCGACGGGCTATACTGCGCCGCCCAAAACGAGTTTCCGGAGCGTAACGTGATCCTGCAAAGCTTCCCGCCGATGGGCGTCTACGAGACGCTGTTCAAGTTCGCCGACGCGACCGACAGCTACATGGGAGAGCCGGGCACCCACCCGTGGGCGCAGGGGTTCCCGCTGACGACGCAGCTACCCGGCGGGCCGCCGATTCCCAGGACGATCACGTTCACGGCGGACGACATGAAGTACCCGAAGGCCACGGGCAACGTCGAGCTGTGCCGCGCGCTGGCCGCCTACTTCAACGAGTTCTACGACGCCGGGATCGACGAGGAGCACGTCGCGGTGTTCGCCGGCGGGCGGCCCGGGATCTTCGCCACGCTGGCGTTCCTGCAGCCGGACACCAAGGTCGTCGTCGAGGAGACCGAGTACACGCCGTACTACGACATCCTCGAGCGGCTCCGCCGCGATTACTCGCTGATCCCGAGCAACGAGACCAACCGATTCCGGCCGTCGGAGGCCGACTACGAGACGGCACTCGGCTCCGCGGCGAGCGTCATGCTGGTGAAGAGCAATCCCTGCAACCCGACCGGCGTGGCGACGCGGGGCGACGAGCTGAAACGGCTCGTCGAACAGGTGACCCGACCCGGCCGCGCGGCGTTGATCGACGAAGCCTACGAGTTCTACTGCGACCCGCAGCCCGAGAGCGCGCTGCGCCACATCGACGACATCGACGCCACCGACATCTTCGTCGTCGGCGCGGCGACCAAGGGCCTGCAGGTGCCCGGCGCGCGCGTGGGCTGGGTTGTCGCGGCCAAGAAGCACATCGAGATCTTCCGCAACTACTCCTCGTTCGGGATGGGTGGCGTGTCGCGAGCGTCCCAGTTGCTGGTCACCGAGCTACTCGAGCTCGAGCGGGCCCGTCACGCGCGTGAGGCGGTTCGGTCGTTCTACTCGGATCAGCGCCAGCGATACGGTCATGCGCTGGCCGAGCTGGGCTTCGAGCTGCACACCGGGGACGGCGGCTTCTACCACTGGGGCCGGCTTCCCGGGGAACTCACGGCCGATCAGTTCAACCGGCGGCTGTTCGAGCACAACGCCGGCATCTTGCCCGGCCCGTTGTGCGACATGAAAAGAAGAAAGGGGGCCGACGGCCCCCTCTCACGGTACATCCGGTTTTCCTTCGGACCGCTGGACGCCGAGAGTTTCGACGCGAACGTCGCGATCCTGAAGCAGTGCCTGTAGCCGGCTGGATCAGCCCTCGACAGGCTCGATCTTGGTCGCGGCGATCCACTGCTTGCCGTCCTCCTCGGACAGCATGCCCGTCACCTTGACCACCGGGGTCTTCATGCAGACGTCGCCGAACTCCTCGTTCGCCTTGGCGGAGAGGTAGTAGTGCATCGGCTCTTCGTCGCCCTTGACGACGAGAACGTTCTGACACTTGGCGAGATCTTCGCCGAGCTTGCACTTGGCGCACAGCACCGTGCCCTCGAGCGTGACTTCTTTGCCCTCGCCGGCGACCGCCACTCCGGTCACGAGAAAGGCGAGGATCAACATTCCAGCAAGCTGTTTCATTCCTGTTCCTCCGGGTTAATCGGCCTCGCAACACTCTAGCTTGCCGGACCCGAACGCGAAAGTCGATCCCCGGAGGCCCGCGTAAAAAGCGCGTCAATCGGCCGAAATCAGGGGGCCGGGAAACCGAGCCGGAGTTGCAACTTTTTTACCACGGGGTCCAATCCGAAGGCCCCGAAGGGACCGTTTCAACGTATATTTGGAGAAGAAACGTAGAGCGGTCTCAAGGGGAAGGGGAGAGTTCGATGGACGAGATCCGCGGCGATCGGCCGCAGGAAGACCACAGCCAGACCTACGACGAGTGGAAACTACGCTACGAGAAAGGCCTCGAAAACCCGCGGGAGCTGTTCCAGCAGGTGTCCCGCATCGCCCAGTACATGTCCTACGACCTGATCGACAAGCTGCAGTACTGGGAAAAGGAAACCCTCAAGCAACCCGACGAGGAGATCGAGCGGCGCATCAAGCACCTGACGAGTTGCCTGAGCCAGCTGCAGAGTGCCTACGTCCAGTTCTCCGAGGTCGATCTCTGAGTCTGCGCTTCCGGTAGACGGGCTGCTCACGCGGTTGTTCATCTTCCAGCATGACTGCGGGCACGGGGCGTTCCTCACCTCGCGTCGGGCCGACAACATCGGAAGCATCATCGGTGCGGCACGCTGACGCCTGAAACTTCCACGATTCGGGACGGGATCGTCCTTCCAGGTATGCGTCGGCGCTGTTCCCCCGCGCGTTTGACCTTTGGTTCGGTTCCGAGTATCACAAGAGCACCATGAAAGCCTGGATCCGCCGTCCTGTCGCAATCATCTTTTTGGTTCTCGCCGCGCCGGCCGCGCCCGTCCGTGCGGAGCCCGAGCGTTGCCCCGAGGCCCCGGCGGAACCGCTGATCGTGGGCGAAACGCTACGGCTGGGCGAGCGTGCCTACCGCGCGGTCCTCGAGGCGCATCAACCGGAGGGTGCCGCCGACTGGAACACGCTCGAGGTCCGGCTCGACCTGGTGGTGCGCTCCTACGACCCCACGACCGGGAAGCTGGGGCCCAGTACGCAGCCGTTGACCGTTCGCGGTAACTGGAGCTGGACCGACGGCGTCCTCGACCCGGTGACAGGGGAGCTGAGCGAGCGGGTCTCGACCGGCGGCACGGCGCTCGGTCTGAACGTGACGGTCTTGCGCCCGGTACTCTCCGACTACACCGCCANNGCTCGATTCGGCGTCGGTATGCGACACCATCGAGCTGCGGTTCAGCATCACGGCCACGGATATCGAAGACTCGGTCATGCCTGCGGGCCAGAATCCCGCGATCCGCTCCCCCAGCGACAACCACCACATGGTCCTGTTGAGCAACGTCGACCTCCGGCCGAGCGATTCGACAAGTGATATCTGGGGCTACAACAACGGCACCACGTTCCTCGCCATCCAGGGCAGCCTGAACGGCACGCTCTTCGTCGATGTCACCGACCCGTACAGCCCGGTCGAGGTCGGCTACATCGATGGACCCTACTCCGACTGGCGCGACATCAAGACCTACCAGCACTACGCCTACATCGTCACCGAGGGCGCCGGGCCGCTGGCCGGCATGCAGATCGTCGATCTGAGCGACCCGTTCAACCCGACGCTGGTCAACACCTATTCCACGAACTTCACGACGACCCACAACATCTGGATCGATGCAGACCGCGGGCACGCCTGGCTCGTCGGAACCGACAACGGGACGCGCATCCTGGATCTGGCGGATCCGGAGAATCCAGTCGAGATCGGCAGCTGGGTGATCCGCTATGTTCACGACATCTACGTCAAGAACGAGATCGCCTACTTCGCCGAGATCGCCAACGGCATCCACGAGATCGTCGACGCCACGAACCCGGCAAGCTTGCAGATCCTCTCGACCTGGGCCACGCCGACGGGCGCGACGCACAATTCCTGGCCGAACTCCGACTTCACGCTCTTGGTGACGACGGACGAGGACAGCCCGGGCGGCCACGTCACCGTCTACGACATCACCGACAAAACGTCCACACCGCCCAAGCTGGCCGAGTACGAGCCCGACCCGTCCGCCGTCGTTCACAACGTCTTCTTCGACGACGTGCCGGGCGCGGATCGAGCGGTCATGTCGCACTACGGTCTCGGGGTGCGCTACATCGACCTGCAGCGGCCGAGCGTGCCGGTCGAAATGGGCGCTTATGACACGCGGCCTTCGGGGGACAGCGGATACGCCGGGTGCTGGGGTGTCTACCCCTACGACCCCCGGGGTTACATCTACGCCACGGATATTCAGTCGGGGCTGTTCGTCCTCGAGCTGCTGACGACCGGCGGCCCGTTCACCGGCAAGGTGCGCGACGCCTCCACCGGGGCCGGCATCGCGGGAGCGACCGTGTTGCCGCTCGGGGGCTCGGCGTTGATCACGGCGAACGCCCAGGGCGAGTTCGGTTACTACGCCGACCCCGGGGAGATGGTGGCTCGCTTCTCGGCGCCGGGTTACCAGAGCAACATCGTCGCCGCGGGTGAGATCCTGCTGGGGACCGGAGTCGACATCGAAGTGGACCTGTTGCCGCTGCCCACGACGGCGGTCACGGGCACGGTCGTGCGCGCCGCCGACCAGGCCCCCGTCCAGGGGGCGGTCGTGACGGTGATCGAGACCGGGCAGAACGCGTCGACCGACGCGGCAGGGTCGTTCACGATCGGCAACGTCGCGATCGGCCAGCGTCTCGTCTCGGTCGACCGCATGGGTTACTCCGGCGACCAGGCCACCGTCCTGTTGAAGGACGGTGTCGTGGAGGTCGTCGACTTCCAGTTGCTCGAGCCGGCCCTCGTCGACAACCTGGAGATCAACTCCGGTTGGACCCTGGACCCGGCGTCCACCGCGAGCACCGGGAACTGGGTTCGTCAGGATCCGATCGGCACCGCCGCCGGCTCGATCCAGCCGGAGAACGACCACACCCCCGCGCCGGGAATCTACGCCTTCTTCACCGGCCAGGGTCCCAACGACGAGCGCGCCGATCCCGAGATGGCGGACGTGGACGGCGGCACCACCGCGCTGCTCAGCCCGATCCTCGATCTCTCGGCCCTGGGCAACCCGACGCTCACGTACCACCGCTGGTTCTCGACGAACGTCGGTTTGATGGACGGCGGGACGATGCGGGTCGAGCTGTCCGACGACGGCGGATCGTCGTGGACGACGGTCGAGCTGCTCAACACGGACGCCAATTCCTGGACGCCGGTCTCGTTCGCCCTGGCGGACTACGTCACGCTCAACGACCAGTTCCAGGCGCGCTTCGCCTGCGAGGCGATCCCCGAGATGGACCAGCAGCGGCTGCTCGAGTGCGCCATCGACGACATCGAGATCACGCAGGAGTGCCGCGCGCGCGTCGTTCCCGGCGGGATCGATTCGGACTACGACGGTTGGCTCGATCCGTGCGACCCCTGCCCGTTCGATCCCGTGGACGACATCGACGGCGACGGGCTCTGCGCCGACGCGGACAACTGCGCCGTTCGACGCCAACCCGGACCAGGCCGACGGCGACGGCGACGGCATCGGCGACGTCGGCGACAACTGCTCCGGGACGGCCAACCCGGACCAGATCGACCTCGACCTGGACGGCCAGGGCGACGCCTGCGATCTCGACCGCGACGGCGACGGTATCGAGAACGCGCTCGACAACGACAACGACAACGACACGGTCCCCGACGCCATCGACATCTGCCCTGACGTTCCCGACCTCGCACAAGACGACTTCGATGCCGACCAGCAGGGGGATGCCTGCGATGCCGACGACGGTTTGGTCCACGGCGTGCGCATGAGCGGCGACCGGATCACCTGGCAAGCCGAGTCCGGCGCGACGAGCTACAACCTCTACCGCGCCGAGCTGGGAGGGTCGTCGTTACTCATCCAGTACGGCGACTGCCGGGCCGCGGGACTCGCGACGACCTCGTACGTCGACAGCCAGCTGCCCGAGATGGGAAGCGCCCGCGCCTACCTCGTGACGGCGGTCGTGTCCGGGTCCGAACGTGGCTGGGGTCACGAGTCGGACGGCACGTCGCGCGTCCTGAACCAGCAGTGTCCGTGACGCGATGACCGCGCTGGTTCTAGTGATGCTGGCCTGGGCCTTTAGTGGCGGAGCAGTCGACGAGCCGTCTTCACCGCAGGCACCCGTCGTCCAGAAGAACAACATCCGCTACCAGGTCGTCGCGCGCGGCGCGCGATTGAACCGCCGTGTGACGGGCGAGGTGACCGACTCCATCCGCGGCGTCCCCGCGAGCCCCGTCGACTCCCTGGTGTACGACGGAGTCGGCAGCACACCGATCGACGGCGCGATCGCGATCCTCGAGGTCGATCCGGTCAGGCAAAAGGGGCTGCTGCGCGCCCGCTGGACGGACCGCAACGGGTCGTGGGAGATGTTCCAGGACTACTTCAAGCACCCCGAGCATTCGTCCGGCGTGCGCATCGGTTCCTCGCGGGAGGAGACGGACACCCTGATCAACATCGCCATCGCCCAGAACGTCTACCTGCACGGCGACACCGGCGGCGGTACGCCGATCTTCCCGACGGTCTTCACCTACCTGGCCGCCTGGGGCTTCACCCACGTCACGCTGGACGGCGAGCCCTTCCTCAACAAGTACGGGCTACCCGGGCCGGAGCGCTGGGTCTCGCACCTGATGCTGACCGAGGGCGTCCGCAACGACGACGGCACCGTGCGAGCGCTCGGTGGCGAGATCTACGATCCGAAGCGGCACAAGGCCGTCGGCGCGGTCGACCCGCAGGACCTGGAGCTGCACGTCGAGTTCATGGACGAGCGCTTTCCCATGGTGATGGGCAACAACCCCGCGATGTTCGCCTTCCAGTACCACCTGGTGTTCGAGGACGTGGTCCTGCGGGTGACGGAGAGCCAGCAGCCGCTGAGTTTCGCGGAGGCGGATCGGGCGTTCGGAAAGGGATCCGACTGATCCGGAGCGCCCGCCTTCACGAAAAACGCTTTTCGCCGTATACGAGAAGACGATGCAACGCTACGCCATCGTGCTGGCCGTCCTCGCCACGATGCTGACCTGGCTGATCCCGGTCGGGTCGGGATCCGGCGACGATTTCGCCGGCCTGGCAGATCCCCCCGAAACCCGCGTAGAATCCCCGCGTATCCCAGGGTCCGAGCAGGGGAGTCTACGAGATGAAGCGTTCGACGATTCTGGCCGTGACGGTTGCGCTGGTGCTGGGCGGGACGATCCGCGCGGCCGAGGGGATGTGGGAACCCAAGCAGCTTCCGGAGCTTGCGAAGGAGTTGAAGGCCGCGGGGCTGGAGATCGACCCCGCGACGTTGACCGATCTCACGGATCATCCGATGAACGCGGTCATCGACCTCGCCGGTTGTAGCGCCTCGTTCGTTTCTCCGAAGGCGCTGGTCATCACGAACCACCACTGCTCCTGGGGCACGCTGCAGTACGCCTCGACGCCGGAGAACGACCTGCGCAAGGACGGTTTTTTGGCGAAAACGTGGGCCGACGAGGTCCCCGCAGCCCCCGGTAGCCGCGTCCGCGTGACGGTCGAGGTGACCGATGTCACCGACAAGGTTTCCGGTGCGCTGGAGGCATCGCTGAGCGGCGCCGAACGCTACGACCGCATCGAAGAGCGGCAGAAGAAACTCATCGCCGCCTGCGAAGAAGACGAGGGCCACCGCTGCCGCGTGCAGAGCTTCTACGGCGGCCTGCGTTACAACCTGGTCAAGCAGCTCGAGATCCGCGACGTCCGCCTCGTCTACGCGCCGCCGGGATCGATCGGCGACTACGGCGGCGACATCGACAACTGGATGTGGCCGCGGCACACGGGGGACTTCTCGTTCCTGCGCGCCTACGTCGGTCCGGACGGCAAGCCCGCGGACTACGCCGAGGAGAACGTCCCCTACGAGCCGGAACACTACCTGCGTGTATCTCCCGCCGGCGTCGATGCGGGCGACTACGTCATGGTCGTCGGTTACCCGGGGCGCACCAATCGCTACCGCCTGCCGGCCGAGGTCGAGAGCACCTTCGAATGGTCCTACCCCAGGTCGCGCGAGCAATTCGACCGGATGCTCGAGATCATCGCCGAGCAGTCGGCGGACCGGCCCGATGTCGAATTGAAGTACGCTTCGATGGTTTCGGGGATCAACAACGTCAACAAGAACCGCCAGGGGATGCTCGACGGCTACGCCGGGAGCGGCATGCTCGAGCGCAAGAACAAGACCATTGAAGCGCTGCGGGAATGGATCGGGTCCAGCGACGAGCGCAGGAAAGAGCACGCGTCGACGCTCGCGCGGTTGAACGAGCTGATCGCCGAGAGCCAGGCGACGAGGGAGCGCGACAGTGCGCTCGCCAACCTGGGCCGCTCGTCGATGCTCAGCACCGCGCGCCGGCTTTACCGCCTCAGCCGCGAACGCGAAAAAGACGACGCCGATCGCGAGCCGGGCTATCAGGAACGCGACATGGTGCCGTTCAAGCAACGGCTGCAGCGCATGGACCGTCGCTACCATCCCGACGTCGACAAGGCACTTTGGAGCTACTACCTCGAAGAGTACCGCAACCTTCCGGCCGACCAGCGAGTCGCGGAATTCGACGCTTTCGTTGGCCTGGACAAACCATCGAAGCTGCAGGGCCGCCTCGACAAGATGTACGAGAAGACGGAGCTCGACGACACGGAAACCCGCCTGGGCTGGATGGAAAAGGACCGCGCGGCGTTCGAGGCCAGCGACGACCCGTTCATCCGGCTCGCCGTGGCGATGTACGACGGCGATCGCGAGCGCGAGGCCGAGTCGGAAGCCGAGGCCGGCGAGTTCCAGGCCGCACGCTCGCGCTACATGGAAACGATGCTCGCGTTCCTGGGCAGCCAGGGGAAGGCGGTCTATCCGGACGCGAACAGCTCGCTGCGCGTCACCTACGGTAACGTCCGCGGCTACTCGCCGCGTGACGGGATGGTGTACACGCCGTTCACGAAACTCGAGGGCATCACGGAAAAGGACACCGGAGAAGAGCCGTTCGATTCGCCCAAGACGCAGCTCGAATTGATCGCCGCCCGCGACCACGGCGGTCTCGCCCTGGCCAGCCTGGGCTCGGTCCCGGTCAATTTCCTCAGCGACGTGGACACCACCGGGGGCAACTCGGGCTCACCGACCCTCAACGGCCGCGGCGAGCTGGTCGGGTTGCTGTTCGACGGGACCTACGACAGCATCAACGCCGACTGGGACTTCAACGCGAGCACGACCCGCTCGATCCACGTCGACATCCGCTACACGTTGTGGGTGATGGACAAGATCGACAAGGCGCACAACGTGCTGGAAGAGCTCGGGCTGGGTCACCTGGTCACGGCGCGTGGCTCCGACTAGAGCCTCAGCGCACCGGCCGGGTCCGACGGGCGCATGTCTGCCGGGTCGCCGGGCGTCAGCGTGTACGCGATGCTGTCGACGATGTCGAAGACGCGCGGTGCCATGCAACGGCACAGGACGACATTGACGTCGTAGCCCTCGCTCCACAGGTAGACGAACGGACCGAGCGGCGTCGTGCCGGGCTCGAACGTCGCGCCGACCACGACGTCGGGGGTCTCCTCGATGCCGCGCTCGATCGAGAAGCGCCGCCCGGGAAGCGGAGGTCCGAACGCGTCGGCGGCCTGTTGCTCGAGCGACATCTCGACGAACAACAAGCGCGCGCCGGACGAGTCGTGGAGCACCTCGAAGATGGCAGGGAAACCGTCGGCCCCCAGCGTGACGCGGATACCTTGCTCGATCCCGGAAGCGGGATCGGTCCACCGATACACCCAGCCGTCTTCGGTCTTCGCGAAGGTGACTTCGGGGGGCGTGCTCCCGGCCGCTCCGTTCTCGACGACGATCAGGGGGGCAAGAACGTGCGCGGGATCCTCGGCCGTCGCGTCATCGGGACGGAACATCACGGCGCTCTCGAAATCGCGGTCGGTGCGCTCGTAGACGGACTCGAGGTTGATTGCAGGCAGCTCGGTCGCGTCGCGGCACGCCGCGCCGCCCAGCAGGACCAAGAGCAGCAGAGCCACCAGGTCGCGGAGCAGCATCCTGAAACGCACCGACGACCTCCTGCCGAATCTCACTCGCCGCCGCCAGTTCTGATGATCTCGGCGACGGCCTCGACCAGGGCGCCGACCTCTTTTTCGCCGACCCAGTAGTGCGTCACGGCCCGAAGGAAATTCGGCGGGTAGGTATCGAGCCCGATCTCGTATTCCTTGTCGAGCCGCGCGCAGAGCCGCTCGCGCGAAATCCCCTTGGATCCTTCGAGCTCGAAGAACACGATGTTGGTCTGCACGGTTTTCGGCTTCACGTTTACACCGTCAATCTCGGCCAGCTGCTGCGCGAGCAGCCGCGCGTGAGCATGATCGTCCGCCAACCGGTCGATCATCGAGTTCATCGCGACCAACCCGGCAGCCGCGAGGATCCCCGCCTGCCGCATCCCTCCACCGAGACTCTTGCGAGTACGCCGGGCTTCCTCGATGAACTCGGTCGGACCGCAGAGGATCGAGCCGACGGGGGCGCACAGCCCCTTGCTCAGGCAGAACGTGACCGTGTCGACGTCGGCGACCAGCTCGCGGGCCTCGACACCCAGCGCGACGGCGGCGTTGAACAACCGCGCGCCGTCCATGTGCATCGCCAGCGAATGTTTGTCCGCGATCCGGCGTAGTGCGCTGAAGTACTCCGCCGGCAACGGGACGCCGCCGCGGCCGCCGAAGGTGTTCTCCACGAGCAGCAGGCGCGAATGCCCGTAGTGATGGTCGGTGGTATCGCGGACGGCGGCGTCCACCGCCGCGGGATCCATCCGTCCCATCGCATCGGTCGGCAGCGTGTGCGGCAGGATCCCGCCGATCGACGCCATCCCGCCGACTTCCCACTGGAAGATGTGCGACTCGTAGCCGAGGATCGCCTCGTCGCCGCGCCGCGCGTGTCCGAGGAGCGCGACCAGGTTGCCCTGCGTGCCGCTGGTCACGAAGAGTCCGGCTTCCTTGCCGAGCATCTCCGCCGCGAGCGCCTCGAGCTCGTTGACCGTCGGGTCCTCGCCGTAGACGTCGTCGCCGACGCGCGCCGTGGCCATCGCCTCGCGCATCTCCGGCGTGGGCCACCCGACGGTATCGGAGCGGAAGTCGATACGATCCAAGTCAGCGATCCTCCCGTTTCTTGCCCAGCCGTTCGTCGACCGCCTTTTTTACCACGCGCTTTTTCGTGGATTCCCGGGCCGGAACCGGCCGCCGCGTCAGCGTTGGTGCTGTAAGATCTTTATTCGCAGGGGGTTAGGGGCCGAGGCTCGGTTGGACGGGCCGTGCGGTGGGGCGGGCATGCAGTTTATGCGAAATTAACCGCTTCCCATGAACAACATCCGCAATTTCTGCATCATCGCGCACATCGACCACGGCAAGTCGACGCTGGCCGACCGCCTGATCCAGCGCTGCGGCGCGGTCGACGAGCGCAAGTTCCGCGACCAGATCCTGGACTCGATGGACATCGAGCGCGAGCGCGGGATCACGATCAAGAGCAACACGATCACGCTCGACTACACCGCCAAGGACGGCCAGCAGTACGAGCTGAACCTGATCGACACCCCGGGGCACGTCGATTTTTCCCACGAGGTCCGGCGCTCGCTGATGTCCTGCGAGGGCGCGCTGCTGCTCGTCGACGCCTCGCAGGGCGTCGAGGCGCAGACCGTCGCCAACCTCTACCTCGCCCTCGAGTACGACCTCGAGCTCGTGCCGGTGATCAACAAGATCGATCTGCCCGCCGCGGACATCGATCGCGTCAAGGACGAGATCGAAAACGACCTGGGGCTGGATCCCGAAGACGCCGTCTGTTGTTCGGCCAAGCAGGGCCAGGGAATCGAGGATGTCCTCGAGGCGATCGTGACCAAGCTACCCGGACCGCAACGGGACAACGACGCGCCGACGCGGGCGCTCGTCTTCGACGCCCAATACGACGCCTACCGCGGCGTGGTTCTGTACTGCCGCGTCAAGGAGGGGACTCTCCGGCCCGGGCAGACGATCCGCTTCATGAACTCCAACAAGGAGCACACGCTCGAGGAAGTCGGTTGGCTGCGCCTGGAGCGACAGCCCCGAAAAGCACTCGAGGCCGGCGAGGTGGGCTACCTGCTGGCGGGGATCAAGACGGTGCGTGACGTGGCCATCGGGGATACCTTGACCGACGCCGCCAATCCGGCGCCCGAGCCGCTCCCCGGTTACAAGGAAGCCAAACCGGTCGTCTTCTCCTCGATCTACCCGATGGCCACCGACGACTACCCCGAGCTGGTCAAGGCGCTGGACAAGCTGGTGCTCAACGACGCCGCGCTGACCTTCGAGAAGGACTCCTCGGCGGCGCTCGGCTACGGCTTCCGCTGCGGCTTCCTCGGCCTGCTCCATCTCGAAGTCGTCCAGGAGCGACTGCAACGGGAGTACGGGCTTTCCCTGCTGCTCTCCGCGCCCTCGGTGCGCTACCACGTGGTGCTGGAAAACGGCGAGACCGTCTCGGTCGACAACCCCAGCTACTACCCCGATCCATCGCTGATCGCCAGCTCCGAGGAGCCGTTCATCAAGGGGTCGGTCATGATCCCCGAGCGCTACATCGGCACCGTGATGGAGCTGTGCCGCGAGCGCCGCGGCGAGAACATCCAGTTCAACTACCTGGCGCAGGGTCGTGTCGAGTTGACCTCGGAGCTCCCGCTCGCCGAGGTGCTGTTCGATTTCTACGACCGGCTCAAGTCCATCACGCAGGGCTACGGCTCGTTCGACTACGAGATGCTCGACTACCGCCCGACGGATCTGGTCAAGATCGACATCCTGGTCAACGGCGAGCCGGTCGATGCGCTGGCGCAGCTGGCACACCGCGATCGGGCCCGCCTACGCGCGCTGCATTATTGCGATCGTCTGGCGGACAACATCCCGAAGCACCAGTTCAAGATCGCCATTCAGGGAGCGATCGGCGGCAAGATCATCGCCCGCACGAACATCCAGGCGTTGCGCAAGGACGTCACCGCGAAGTGCTACGGCGGCGACATCACGCGCAAGCGCAAGCTGCTGGAGAAGCAGAAAGAAGGCAAGAAGCGGATGAAGACCGTCGGCGCGGTCGACATCCCGCAGGAGGCCTTCGTCGCCGTGCTGAAGACGGACACCGATTCTTGAGCGACCCGTACGCCGGGCTGTACCTCCACGTTCCCTTCTGCGCCCGGGTCTGCCCCTACTGCGACTTCGCCGTCCGTACCGGCAACGCCGCCAAGCGGCACTCCTACGTCGAGTCCTTGCTCGCCGAGATCGAGCTTCATGCCGGCGAGTCGCCGACCTTCGACACGATCTACTTCGGCGGCGGCACGCCGTCCCGCCTGGAGCCGGGGGACCTGGATCGCATCGTCGCGCGCATCGGCGAGCGCCTTGCCACCACGGACGATCCGTGGGTCTTCCTCGAGGCGAATCCCGAGGACGTCACGCCGGAGGCCGCCGCGGCCTGGAAGCGCACCGGCGTGCGCACGGTGAGCCTCGGCGTCCAGTCATTCGACGCCGAGGAGCTCGCGTTTCTCGGGCGGACCCATTCCGCCGACCGCGCGCGCGACGCGATCGGGATCTGCCGCGAGACGGGCTTCCATACCGTCTCGATCGATCTGATCTACGGTCTACCCGGGCAGACGACCGATGCCTGGCATCGGCGTCTCGACGCGGCGATCGAGACCGAGCCCGACCACCTGGCCTGCTACCAGCTGACAATCCACGAGCGCACCCGTTTTGCACTCCTCGAGAAGCGAGGCGAGCTGACGCAGATGCCCGACGAGGGGCAAGCCGCGGTGTTCCGCGCGACGCACGAGCACCTCAACGCCGCGGGCTACGCCGGCTACGAGGTCGCCGCGTTCGCCATCGATCCCGAGCACCGCTCCAGCCACAACATGAAGTACTGGAACCACACGCCGTACCTCGGCCTCGGCCCGTCCGCGCACTCGTTCGACGGCGAGAAGCGCTGGTGGAATCACCGCAAGATGGACCCGTGGCAGCGCGAGATCGAGCGAGGAGTAAAGCCGATCGACAGCGAGGAGACGCTGTCCCGGCGCGAGCTGCTCCTCGAAGCGTTGATGATCGGCCTGCGCACCTATCGCGGGATCGACACGGCCGACATCGAGCGACGCTTCGACACCGACCTGCTCGCCGCCAACCGGGAGCTCGTCGAACGGCTCCACGTCAACGGCCTGATCCTGCATCACGGATCGCGATTGATCCCGACGCTCGACGGCCTCGCCGTCGCGGATTCCCTCGCCGCGATGTTCCGGATCTAGCGGGGTCAGGTCTCCCATTGCGTCATCCGCCTGTAGTTTTCTAAAGAAGGCCGGAACCGGGTTCCCGTTCGGAAACACAGCCGCGTTCATGGCTCTTTTTTTTGGGCCTTCCTGCGCTTAGGCTGGAACCGGTCCCACGACTCGAGAGTCCACTTTTGAGTTGCCCATTGCCGAAGGTCCGGGCGGACGGCTGGTTTCATGCAACCAACCGAGCCACGGATCGGTTCAACCTCTTTCAAACGACACCGGAAATGGCAGCTTTCGTGGATGCACTCGCGGAAGCCGCGCACCGATTTGCCGTAGAGATACACGCCTACTGCGTGATGAGCAGCCACTATCACGTTCTCGCTCGCGCGGAGGAGGCCGAGCTCAGCGAAGCGCTGGCGACGCTCCGGCCGGACGCGGCAGCCCGCCTGCCCCGGCCGCGGTTGTGCCGGCTGGCGTTCGGCCGCCACCTGGTCAACGTCACCACCTACATCCACCTGAATCCCGTTGCGGCTCAAGTGGTCCTGGCAGCGGAAGACTGGCCCTGGTCGAGCTATCGCGGGTACCTCGATCGCCTGGAGGCTCCGCACTGGCTCCGCTCGGACGCGGTGCTCGGCTGGCTCGGGCCGATCGGCGCGAGGCTCCGCTACCGCGAAAAAGTCGAGAAAAAAACCTTTGCGCGTCCGTTTGACGAAGAATTGACATATTTATGTCAATCAAGTATGTTCAAGACATATGAGAACGACGGTGCGGTTGGATGATCAACTCTTTCGCAGCGCGAAGGCGCACGCCGCCAGGACGGGGCGGACCCTGACGGCCCTGCTGGAAGACGCTCTGCGCGCCTTGATGGCGGTCGAGAATCGCGGCCGGGAACGCCGCCCGCAGCCGTTGATCACGTACGGCGAAGGCGGTGTTCAACCGGGTGTCGATCTGGACAACACCGCCGATCTACTCGACCTGATGGAAGGCCCGGGTGCAACTGGTTGACGTCAACGTTCTTGTTTACGCCCACCGCGAAGATGCCCCGGATCACGGGCGGTACCGCGAGTGGTTCGGAAGATGGCTCGATTCGGACGCTGCGTTCGCGATGAGCGATCTCGTCTTGAGTGGCTTTGTTCGTGTCGTGACGCACCCTCGAGTCTTCAACCGCCCGACGCCGATTCCGGTCGCCCTCGAGTTCGCTTCCTCGATCCGTGCACGTCCCAACTGTGTCCCCATCGCACCGGGCCCGCGCCACTGGGAGATCTTCAGTCGCCTGTGCAACGAGACCGATGTCCGGGGGAATCTTGTCCCGGATGCCTACCTCGCGGCTCTCGCCATCGAAGCCGGTTGCGAGTGGATCTCCACCGATCGTGACTACAGCCGGTTTCCTGGGCTTCGGTGGCGCCACCCCATCGGCTAGTCCGGTCGCCTCACCCGCACCGGATCCGGCGGCTGCGGCAGGAGCTCGATCGCCTCCGTCTTCAACGCCTCCAGCGCACGATGGGGATGCCNNTTTTCACGTATATTCCGTGCATGCATGACAAGGCTCAGCCGGCGGCTCTCGTTTGCCTGGCGATCGCCACCGCCGCGCATGTGTACGGAGGGACGATCGCGTTCAGCGATCAATCGACGGCTTCCGGCCTCACGCATCATCCGGGCATGTACTTCGACCTGAGCCCCACGGAACGGATGTTCGCGGGTGGCTCGGTCGCGGACTTCAATCGCGACGGCTGGCCCGATCTGTTCCTGCTCGGCGGCGGGAACACGGCGGACGCGCTGTTCATCAACAACCGGGACGGCACGTTCATCGAACAGACGGCCGCGTGGGGCCTCGACGTCATGCACCGTGGACTGGGATCGACCGCGGGCGACTTCAACGCGGACGGCTGGCCCGATCTGTTCGTCACGAGCGCGGGGCCGGTATCCGTAACCGCGAGCGTCGGAACCCACCGGCTCTACCGCAACAACGGGAACGGGACGTTCACCGACATCGCCGCGACCGCGGGGGTGAATCAAGCCTCGCCGACGAGCACGGTCGCCACCGGCGCCGCGTTCGGGGATTACGACCTCGACGGCGACCTGGATCTGTTCGTGTGCACGTGGGAGGGCATGGACGGGAACCGCCTGTTCCGCAACGACGGCAACGAGACGTTTGCCGATGTCACGACAGCTGCCGGGATCGATCAGCAATTCCTCGGCTTCTCGCCGCGCTTCGTGGACATGAACGGGGATCGCTACCCCGAGCTGCTCGTCGCGGCCGACTTCGGGACGAGCCGCTACTTCGTCAACGACCGGGACGGCACCTTCACCGACGCGACGGCGGCGTCGGGCACCGGCCTCGACGACAACGGGATGGGGACGACCGTGGCCGACTTCAACCGCGACGGGCTACCCGACTGGTACGTCACCTCGATCTACGGACCCCCGGACAGGTTGGGCAACTACGTCTATATCAACCAGGGCAACGACCTGTTCGTCGACCTCCCCGAATCGGCCGGCGCCAAGGACGGCGGCTGGGGTTGGGGCACCGAAGCGGTCGACTTCGATCACGACGGCTTCATCGACCTGATCGAGACCAACGGCTGGAGCAACCAGTGGGAGTATCTTCCCTCCTACCTGTTTCGCAACAACGGCGACCTGACGTTCTCCGCAGTGCAATCGGGTACGGGCTTCGATCACGACGGGCAAGGTCGCTCGCTGATGACGCTGGACTACGATCGAGACGGCGACATGGACGTCGTGATCACCTCGTTCGACGAGCCGGTCAAGCTCTTTCGTAACGACCTCACGGGACCCGACATCAACTGGATCCAGGTTCGACTCGACACGGGCGTGAAGTTCGCTCCCGATGGGTATGGCGCCAAGGTCACCGCGACGACGACCGACGCGACGCAGTACTTCTGGATCAACGGTGGAGCCACGTATCTCGGGCGCAGCCAGCCCGTCGCGCACTTCGGGTTGCTCGATGCCGCCACCGTGGACCTTGCCGTGACGTGGCCCGACGGCTCGATGACCGCGATCCCCGGTCTCGCCACGAACCGGATCCTCACGCTGGGCCCCTCGATCGAGGGCGCTCCCGGTGAGGCGTCCGGCGCGTCGAGTCCGATGCTCGCGACCTACGACGATCTGACCGACCGGATCGAGGTGACGTTCACACCGGCGTGCAACGCGACCAACCACACGATCTACTACGGCGCCCTGGCCGATGTCGCGGCTTACGGCTACAGCGGGGCTGCCTGCTGGCGCGGCAACGACGGCACGACATCGTTCGACCCGGGTTCGGGGGACGCGTTCTTCCTGATCGTCGGGAACACCGGCGTGGTCGAGGGATCGTACGGGCGGGACGGCGCCGCCTTCGAACGTCCGGAGCACCTGGCCACCCCGGAATGCGACCTGGCGCAGGATCTTTCGGCCGTCTGCGACTGACCCCGCGGCCCCGATAAGCCCACCCTACGGAGCCTTTTCTTCGCCTGGCGGATGACGTTCGCTTTAAGAGATTGCATCTTTCCGCGAATGGAGGGTATCCGCGGTTGTCGGGCGTTGACTGCCGTTAAGTCATTGGTCATATTAGATTTAAATGGCATAGGTAAAAACTGAAAATGAAATATCTAATATTATCAATCCTCATATTGATTTTGGGGATGGGGGTTCCCGTGATTGCCGCTGCCGGGCCTTTTGAGGTGCTCCGGAGCAGCGATGCCGCCACGGTGAAATCAACGACACCTTACGACAGCTCGCTCGCGAACCCGTACATCGATGTCACCGGTTCACTGACCGACGGACTGGATCATTACTACGTCGTGCGCGACGGTTCCGGCGCCTTCGTGGACATCGAGGTCGACAAGGATCGTACGAACAACCGCGTGATGGTGATGTTCGATGACACCGTTCCGGTTCCGGACGCCGACCCGTCGTTGTCGAGCGTCAGCGCGGTGCCGTCCTCGGTGCCGGCCGACGGTGTCTCCGTGGCGATGATCACCATCACACCGCGCGATGCCGATGGCCAGCTACTCGGCCCCGGACTTCAGCTCGACGTCGATCTGCTTTCTTTGGCTCCGGGCGAGCTCGCCGGACCGATCCAGGACATGGGCGACGGGACGTACGTCGTCTCGATCGTCGCCTCGCAGATCGGCAGCGGCGAGGTCGTCGTCGACGTGAACGGCGTCGTCCTCGACGACCGCCCCGTCCTGACCTTCCAGAGCGCCTTCGCCGACGAGTTCCTCGTCAACGTGGTGGGTCTGGGGGATCAGACGCATCCGAGTGTCGGTCAGGCGACCAACGGCGGATCCGTGATGATCTTCGTCGGGGACGACGGCGATGGCGACGGAATCCTCGGCCGCATCTTCGATCCCGACGGCAATCCGGTCGGTGGCGAGTTCGTGGTCAACAGCACGACCACCGGTAGCCAACAGGATCCCGAGGTCGCCGTCGGGGCGGACCGCAGCTTCGTCGTGGTCTGGGAGAGCGGCGATGCCGACGGCTCCGGCGTTTACTCGCAGCTCTATGATGCGCACGGAGACCCGGTAGGTGGCGAGACGCTCGTCAACGTTGTCGAGCACAACAACCAGGTCGATCCCGATGTGGTCATGGCTGACGACGGAAGCTACGTCGTCGTCTGGCGCGGCGCCGATTCCGACGGCGACGGCATTCATCTGCGCATGTTCGACGCCTTCGGCCAGGCGATCAGCAGCGAATTCCTGGTCAACACCGACGAGTCCGGCGATCAGCAGGACCCGCAGGCGGCGATGACCGGAGACGGCCGTTTCGTGGTCACCTGGCAGTCCACCTCGGGCGGCAACCAGGGCATCTTCGCGCAGCTCTACACGGCGGCCGGTGCCCCGTTCGGACTGACCATCGACGTGCACCTGGGTCTGAACGGTCAGGAAGGCATCCCGCGAGTCGATATGGCCGATGTCGGGTCGTTCACGCTCGTCTGGCAAGGCCACGACGGAGGCAGCCTAGGCATCTTGGCCCGGTCTTACGATCCCGCCGGGCTCCCGTATACCCCCGCCGAGGTTCCGGTCAACAGCTACACCAACGGCGTGCAGGATCGGCCCGACGTCGCGATGGCCGACGATGGGCGTGTTCTGATCGTCTGGCACGACCACAGCAACCACGAGATCCGTGCGCAGCACTTCGACACGACGGCAACGCCGGTCGGCGCCGAGTTCCTGGTCAGCGATCCGGCGGTAAACAAGGCGGACAACCCGGTCGCCTCGCTTGCCGGGGACGGCTCGAGCTACCTGATCCTCTACGAGGCCGAGGATGGCAACGGCATGGGCGTCTTCGCCTCCTGGGTGCCACTGCAGTAAAAGGTCAACGGGACTCCAAACGCTCCTTCAAACGTTCACTACGTTCCGCGAGGAGCTTCATCCCCGCGGCTTTCGCCTTGTCGGCGATGTCTTCCAGATGTTCGATCAACACGCCGGCGAGGGCGGGATCGACCTGATCGACGAGGCTCACCACGGCGCCGTAACGCGTGTGCAGGTCGGTCGACTGATCCAGCACGCCGAACGACACCGGTGGGTCCTGTTCGCCGGACGAGCCGCCGTGGGCACCGAACGTCCCTGGCCCGCCGCCGTTCTGGCCGAAGCCGTCGCGAGCACCTGCGGTGGACTGGGCCGCCGCACCGAAGCGCGAACCGAAGCCACGACGCGTACGGTCACGCGGGAACGACTCCTCCACGTAGCCCCCCGAAACGTCGTCGCCCTCACAGGCGCCGGTCGAATCACCGTGGGCGAGGTGCGCACGCATCGCGTTCGGGGAGACCGAGATGGTGTGCGCGTTGCCGGGGTTGCCCGGCGGGACGTGACACAGCGTCACCTTGCCGTCGCCGTAGAATTGCCCGGCTTTCTCGCACGCGGCGATGCCGATCTCGGAGCCCATGACGCGGCCCGGGAAGTCGTCGACGGCCGGATGGATGCCGCCCCAAAGGCGCGAGATCCCGGCCTCGTCCGCCGCGTCGTAGTAGGTCGCCCACTGCAGTTCCACGTCGGTCGTCGGGCCGTTCTCGAACTCGAGATAGTCGTAGGCGTACGCCGTGAACGTGCCCATGCCGCCGGGGAAGAAAGGATCCCCGGTCAGGCAGGTCATCACCTCGGCGGCCGCGCGGCTGAAGGTGCTGTGCCCCGAGGTGTAGCCCGCGAACGGTGGCGTTACGAACGTGTCGCGCTGGTAGGGCATCCACTCGATGGCCCGGATCCAACCGACACCGCCGATCTCGTTGTGCGGATCGGCCGGGTCGCCCTGCCAGGCGCGGATGGCGATCTCGCCCACGTGGGACGCCAGGTGCTGGTGCCGCTGGCCTGCCTGGGTCGACGCCTCGGTGATGACCTCGATGAGATCCGGCACCAGCGGCAGACCGTCCGGATTGTACGAGGGTCCCAGCGGATCCGATGACTGCCCCAGCCCGCCCATGTAGCGGATGTGCGAGATCGGTCGCGAGTAGTCGTAGTGGCCCTTACAGCCCCACGCGCCGATCGCAGCGTCGTGGGTCGCGCCGTTGAGGGCGAGGTACATCTTCACGTCCCATTCGAGCGCATCGAGGACCCGGCCTTCGCCGTACAGACGCCGCTCGAACAGCGGATGATCGACGACGTAGTTGGCCAGCGTGTTCCAGTGTCCGGGCGGGGTCTCGGAATCCGGACCGTCGGCCCAGAACTCGGCGATCACACGGCCGTAGTCGGCGCGCAGGACTACATTCGGTTCGTACGGGAGCCCCGTGTGCGGGTTGAGCGGGCGTCCCGTCCCGTCGTGGGTGCCCAGGGGGTTGTTGTGGATCGCTCCCGGGGAGATGTCCATCGTGGCACCGTCCGACGGGTCGACCTGGCTCGAGAGCTCGATCAGCTGAACCGCGTTGGCCTTGAACTCGGCGTCCGTCGCGCCGCCCAGCTCGACGGGCGGGCCCGGGTCCATGTAAACCCAATCGTAGTCCTGATCTTCCGATTTCAGCGCGAAAGGTGCGACCTTGCCCCAGTTCGGGCTGAGGAACTCCTGGATCGCCGCGCCGATGACGATCCCGTTCTGCAGGATCAGGTAATCGAACGCCAGCGGTTGCCAGCGATTCGGGTCGAACATGAAGGTCCCCGGTAGATCGAAGACCAGCTCCGGGTTCACCGTGGCGTAGCCGGTGTCGTCGGCGTAGTCGAGCAGCGGCCCTTCGTTGGCGCCGTCGCTCAGGCCGTAGTCGATCACCGCCTGGCCGATGCGGTTGCCCAGCGCGGCCGGCGAGTCGCCGTCCGTCGAGGTGAACGTGCGATCGTAGCCGAGCGCATCCATCAGATCGTCGAACGACTGCTGCGAGGGGATCTCGCCGGGCCCGTAGCGGTAGCGGTGCTTGAGCACGCGGTAGGCGGCGAAGCTGATCGCCTCGTCGCGAGCGGCCGCGACGTCGGCGGTGAACAGCTTCTCCTTGACCAGGTACCCGTTCGCCGAAGGCTCGTAGGCCGCCCAGGCATCCCACATCGCGACCGACATGTGGAACAGGTTGCGCGCATGCACGGTCGGCTTGGGGATGTCGATGCGGATCGCATCGAGCAACACGTCGTTCCACTGCCTGGCGACCGTGTGTGGCGGCGGTCCGCCGGACTCCGTCTTGCTCTTGTTCTTGACCTTGGGTGCGGCATGGCCCACGGCGCCCACCAGCAGAAGCACCGCAGCCGCCAGAAGAATCCGGTAGCGTTTCATGGGTTCCCCCCGGCTTCACTTCTTTCAGACCTCGCGCCCTCTCCAGGTACGGCGTTCGGGCGCCTTTTTCCATTCGAACATTCCCAATTCCAGGACCGATCGATGGATTCTCCGCAAAACAGAGATTTCCTGACGCGCGGAGAGGGTCCTTTCGCGTACAAAATAGTCAAGCTTCCACACAGGGGTGCCACGACAGATGGGCGACCGGAGGATTCGAATACTCTCAAGCTTTTCTCTTCTGGTCGCCGTTGCCGTGCCGGTATCGGGGCTTCCGGCGACGGTTTCCGTGGAGGCGGCTCGAGATGGTGTCGAGACCGTCGTCCGGGTGACTTCCGGGCCGCGACCGGTCGAGCTCCGGCGAACCTCTGCCCGCGTAACCGGGCTGCGAAGCGGCACCGATCCGAAGGCGACCGCCGCGTTCACCATCTGGAACGAGGGGTCCATCCGCTGGGGTGCCGTCAGCCGCGACGGCGGCGTCACCTGGTCGCGCTCGCGTCCGATCAAGAACGGGCTGGGCCTGCGCGACGCGCTGGTCCGGCCGGGCGATCCGATGCCGCCTGCGGTCGTCGGGCTGAGTGCGTCGCCCGACTCGCGGCTTCGGATCGTTCAGTTCCGCACCGTCAGCCTGCCCGAGTGGCGCGCTGCGCTGAAAGACTTCGGGATCGAGATCCTGGCGCACGTCCCGCACAACGCCCACATCGTCCGCACCGATCCCTCGCTGGTGCAAACCGTTGCCGGCCTGGATTTCGTCGAACGCGTCGAGCCGTATCACGCTTCGTACCGCGTCGAGGCGAACCTTCGGAGCGACCTCACCAAAGAAAACGGGTTCCCGGTCGAGGAGCGCATCCGTGTCGCCGTGTTCGAATGGGGTGTCGCCGCCAAGCAGCGCGTTCTTTCCGCGGCGATCGCGCTCGGCGCGCGAGTTGCGAGCAACTGGCCCAGCGGGCACGTGCTCGAACTGTGGGCCGGCGCGGAGGCAATCCGCGTTCTCGCGGCCCACGACGACGTGATGTGGATCGAGCGCTGGACGGAACCGGGCTTCGACATGGACAACGTCCGCGAAGACGCCGGCACGAACTGGGTCCACGACAACTTCGGTTACTGTGGCCAGGGCGTGGCCGGGGAGGTCATGGACAACGGTGTCCAGGACGACCACCCCGACTTCGACGGCATCGTCCTTCACGGGCCCACGGATGTCGGCAGCCACGGCACCTCGACGTACGGGATCGTCTTCGGCAATGGGGACCTCGACGGCGACGGCGACGGCAAGGCGCTCGGTCACTTACCGTGCAGCCAGGGGATCTTCGCCAATGCCGGTGAATTTACCGATCGGTTCGCACACACCGAGGAGCTCAAGCAGGCGCCTTACTTCGCCTCGTTCCAGACGAACTCGTGGGGCAGCAGCCTGACCCAGGACTACACGACGGCCTCGCAGGAAATGGACGACATCGTCTGGCGCTTGGACATCGCGATCCTCAACTCGCAGTCAAACAACGGCAACCAGACGAGCAGGCCCGAAGCCTGGGCCAAGAACGTGATCGGCGTCGGCGGCATCCGTCACTACGACACGCTGGACACGTCGGACGACGCATGGGCGGGCGGCGCCTCGATCGGGCCCGCCGCCGACGGCCGGATCAAGCCCGACGTGAGCTACTGGTACGACGCGATTTACACGACGACGTCGGACAGTGGCTACACGTCGAGTTTCGGAGGTACGTCCGCGGCAACGCCCGGGTCCGCGGGCGTGCTCGGCCTGATCGTCGAGATGTGGGCGGACAATGTCTGGGCCACGAACCCGGCGGGGACGACGCCGTTCGAGAAGCAACCTCACTTCTCCACCCTCAAGGCGTTACTGATCAACAGCGCACAGCAGTACGCGTTCTCCGGGGCGGGATCGGATCTCGGCCGTTTCAAGCAGGGCTGGGGTCGCCCCAACGCACGCTCGGCTTACGAGCGCGCGGCGAAGAGCTTCATCGTCGACGAGAGCGACTTGCTCCAGCTGAACGACATCACCACCTACCTCATCGACGTCGAGCCGGGCGAGACCGAGCTCAAGATCACGATGGTCTACCCGGATCCTCCGGGGACGACCTCGGCGTCGCTGCACCGGATCAACGACGTCGACCTGCGCGTGACGTCACCCTCGATGACGCTGTACCACGGCAACGCGGGTCTCGAGGACGGCACGGAATCGACGACCGGTGGCGCGCCGGACACGCTGAACACGGTGGAGAACGTCTTCATCGCCAACCCACAGGCCGGTCAGTGGACGGTCGAGATCGAGGCGGCCGAGGTCAACCAGGACGCCCACCTCGCAACGGTCGAGGACGACCTGGCCTACGCGCTCGTCGTCACCGGCGGCCGTGAGGTTTACACCTCGGGGCAGGCGCAGCTCGATTCGCGCCCGGACGCGGTGGCCTGCACCGACACGATCGAGCTGACCGTGCGCGACGGCAACGTCGGGGCGTCGATCGACGTCACCGTCTTCTCCGACAGCGAGGCGCCCCCGGAGACAATCTCGCTGCCGCAGACCGGCTCGGGTTCCGGGATCTATACCGGGCAGGTCGCCGTCGTCTCGACTGCTCCCGGCGTCGATGGCGCGGTCTCGGTTGCGGATGGCGACACCGTCACCGTCGAGTACATCGACGCGGACGACGGCTCCGGCGGGAGCGATATCCTGCTGCAAAGAACTGTGTCGGTGGACTGCGCCGCGCCGCAGATCTCCAACGTGCGGATCTCCGATCTGACCGACACCGAGGCGACCGTTTCCTGGACGACCGACGAGCCGTCCAATTCCGCAGCCGGCTGGGGCACCGTCATCCCACCCGACCTGAGCGACACGCGCGCGGCGCACGCGACCGTGCACCACCTGCGGCTGAAGGGCTTGACCGAGTGCACCTCATANNCCTCATACTTCTATTCGGTCGGCAGCGAGGATCCTCTCGGCAATCTTGCCACCGACGACAACGGAGGTGCGTACCACGCCTTCACCACTCTGACGAACGCCGGCGGGCAACTCCACGACTGCGGCGAAGGCACGCTCATCCTCGAGGCGGACACCGTCGGCTGTACCTCGGGCGTGCCGATCAGCCTCGGCGATGCCGGGCTCAACCTCGATCCCGGTGTCGCCGAGACGGCCGAGGTCTACCTCAGCTCCACCACCGAGCTCACGCCGGAGCCCGTGACGCTGACCGAATCCGGGCTGAACACGGGCATCTTCACCGGCCTGCTTCCGACCGGAACCGGCGCCGCAGTGGCAGACGGCGTGCTGCAGACCTCCGACGGCGACTGGGTCACGGGAACTTACTTCGACGAGGACAACGGCGCGGGCGGGTCGAAGCTGAGCGTCGACACCGTCGACGTCGACTGTGCCGGTCCGGTGGTCTCGTCGATCGCCGTTTCGAACCGGACGGACTGGAGCGCCACCGTCTCCTGGTTGACATCCGAGGATGCGACGAGCGATCTGGAATGGGGTTCGACCCCGGCACTCGGCTCGATCGACACGAGCCTCGGCTTCGACACCGATCACAGCGTCACGGCCGACGGCTTCACGGCCTGCGATCGGGTGTACTTTCGGGTCGTCGCGACGGACGCGTACGGCAACGTCTCGACCGCCGATGTAGGTGGTACGCCGTTCGAGTTCAACGCGTTGAACGTGCCGGGCGTCCTGCACGTCGACGACTTCGAGACCGACACGGGGTGGGCGTTGTCGGGCGAGTGGGAGATCGGTCCGCCGATGGGCCTCGGAAGCGGGGCGGGCGATCCCGACGAGGCCGTGTCGGGGACCCGGATCCTGGGCCACGATCTCAGCGGGCAGGGTGTCTGGCCGGGCGACTTCGAGCCGCTCTCGGACGAGTCGGCGATCAGCCCGATGATCGACGGGACCTCGTTCGCTAACACCGAGATCAAGTTCAGGAAAAAGCTCAACGTCACCAACGGGAGCTTCGCCTACATCGACGTCAAGGACTCGAGTGGCTCGTGGAACCCGGTGTACCAGACGCTCGTCTCGGGCCAGGCGGACGCAGACTGGACCGACACGGTGCTCGACATCTCCGCGCTCGCGGACAACAACCCGAACCTCCAGATTCGCTTCCGCGAGGCTTCGTTCATCCCCGGATCGTTCGCCGCGGGCTGGAACATCGACGACCTGACGCTACGTGACGGTTCGCTGCCACTGCTCGAGGACTGCGGCAACTGCGCGGGCACACCGACCTTTGCGGGCCTGGTTTCCGCGGTGGACGACGACCCTTGCGCCGACTCGGGTGTCACACTGAGCTGGCAGCCGGCCGCGAGCTGGGGCACCGGAGGTGTCGGTACCTACGCGATCTACCGGGATACGGTGCCGGGTTTCACGCCGCGTCCAAGCAACCTCATTGCTTCCGGCGTCTCCACGACCCAGTGGACCGACACGCTGGCGCCCGACGACACGGATCTCTACTACATCGTCTTCGCCGAGAACGACGAAAACTGCTCCGACGGGCCGGCCAACGGTGGAGTCCTCGACGGCAACACCGTCTACCTGACGGGGCGCGACGACACGGTACGCGCCGTCAGGCCGGACGAGGTGACTCCGTTAGTGGTGGATACCGTCAACGGGGCGCACGCGCGGTTGACCTGGCCCGCTACCCTCGGCGCGGAAGCCTACCGCGTCTATCGGTCCGGACAGCCCGACGTCAACTTCACGCTGCAATCCGAGACGTCGGGCGAGCTTTTCGACGACCTCGACGTACTCGTCGACGGCCAGCTCTGGTTCTACCGCGTCGTCGGCGTGGACGCCTGCGGCGGAGAGGGTCCCTGATCCGCGAATAGCTCTCCGTTAGAAGTCGCCGGGATCTCGCAGCTCCTTCAAAGCTTCGGCGGCAGTCTCCGATTCGGGGTCCAGCTCGAGCGCGTGCTCGAAGTAACGAATCGCCGCGTCGCGTTGACCGAGAAGAAGCTCGACGGAGGCCCGTCGGCTCGCCAGGTCGGGTCCGTCGATGCCCGATTCCTCGGCCCGAGCCAGCAAGGCTCTCGCACCGTAGACCTCACCCGCGTCGACGAGTAGAGAAGCGTAGTTGAGGTACGCCTCGGCGCGCCGTGGATTGATGCGCAATACCGCTTCGTACTGTTCCCGGGCCTCTCGACGAGCGCTCGGCCGCTGCGGCGATTCGGCCCAAAGTGCGTTGGCCAGGCTGAACCGAATGAGATCGTCGTCCGGGTTGCGGTCGAGGGCCGTGCGCGCCGATGCGACGGCGGCGGTCGGGTCGCCGGTCGCCAGCTGCGCCGACGCCAGGGTTAGCCGTGCCGGGACGTTGCCCGGGTTCCTCTCGAGCAGACGTTTCAGCGGCTCGATCGCGTCCGCGGCACGGCCGAGCTGAACCGCGGTACGGGCGTCGCCGATCTGACCGAGCCAGTGGATGCCGTCCTTCGGGTCGATCCCGGAAACCGGATTCCGCGCATAGCCCTCCCCGAGCAGCGGCTCGGCCTTGGCATGGTCCGCACCGAGGTTGTTCTGTTGCTTCGGGTCCGTCGCGAGGTCGTAGAGCTCCGGCCGCGGTGCGTCGATCGCCACGAGATCGCCGAGCACCCAGCCGCGCAGAGGAGCCCAGTCGTAGGCCGACTGCGGGAACAGGCTCTCCATCTCGTAGGCCCGCCGTTTCCACTTCTTCGTCTTCCCGCGAAGCAACGGGACGAGCGATCGACCGTCGAGATCGGTGGGGAGCTCGAAACGTGTCAGGTCGAGCAGCGTGGGCATGACATCGACGAGCCCGACCCGCTCGCTCACGACGCGGCCCCGCGGAATTCCCGGACCGAAGAAGATCAGCGGAACACGCTGCGTGACCTGGTACAGGAAAACACCGTGCGTCTGTTCGCCGTGCTCTCCGAGGCTTTCGCCGTGGTCGCCGGCAACGACGATCAGCGTCTCGGGAAACCGGCTGCGTATCCGGTTCACGAGCTCGCCGAGAGCCTCGTCCATGAAGGCGATCTCTCCGTCGTAGGGACGGTCCTCGAAGCGCTCCGCAAACGGATCCGGTGGAACGTAGGGGAGATGCGGGTCGAAGTAGTGCACCCAGAGAAAGAAAGGTGCTTCGGTCCCGGGCAGCCATGCGAGCACCGCCTCGTTCGTCTGAGTCGCGGCACGTTCCTCGTCGTTGGACGCCTCGCCGGGTCCGATCCGCACCGTGTCGTCGTACAGGTCGAACTTCTGGTTGAAACCGGCTCGCCGGTCGAGCAGGGCCGACGAGACGAAAGCGGCCGTCCGGTAACCCCGAGCCTTGAAATACTCCGGAAGCAGGGCGACCTGGCGTCCCACCGGATAACGAGCGTTGTCCCGGGCGCCGTGCCGCCGCGGCACCAGGCCCGACATCAGGCTGGCATGAGCCGGCACCGTCAGAGGAGCGGGGGACTGCGCCTGGTCGAAGCGGACCCCTTCACGAGCGAGCGCATCGATCGCCGGTGTCGACACGCCGTCGCCGCCGTAACACCCGAGGCGGTCGGCCCGCGTCGTGTCCAGGGTGATCAGGACGACGTTCGGCAAGTCCTCCTCGGCCGCGCCGGCGACGGGCACGAGCGCGGCGATTAGGAGAACGAGAATCGTCGTGAAGCCGTATCTCGGGTTTCTCATGGGTAACCTCACCCGAAACCTGACGCCTCCGACCCGCTAGGTCAAACTAGGGCCGCTTGACGATGCGGCCGGCCTTCATGATGACCGCGAGGTTGTCCTGGTTCTCGAGGATCGAGATGTCCTCCATCGGGTTGCCCTCGATCAGCACGAGGTCGGCCAGCCAGCCCTCGCGGATCTCGCCGAAGTTGTCGTAGCGGTTCAGCTTGCCGGCCATCCGGATGACCTCGGCCGACTCCGAGGTCGCCTGGCGCATGATTTCCGCGGGCGTGAAGTATTCGGCACGCGCGGTGAACTCCTCGCCGATGCGGTTGTACATCCCGAACACGAAGTCCGTCCCGAAACCGGTCTTGATGTCGTACTTCTTGACTAACGAGATCAGGTTGTCCTGGCCCGCTTGAACCTCCAGCATCTTGCGTCTGTTCTCGTCGCTCATCCCCGGCAGGTCCGCGCCCATGCGGAAGATCTTCACCTGCGTGCTGATGACGACGTCGTTCTCGGCGACCAGCCGCGCGGTCTCGTCGTCGATCAGCAGGCCGTGCTCGATGACCTTGACGCCGTTCTCGACCAATCGTGTGACGGCTTCCGACGTGTAGGAGTGCGCCAGGACGTAGGTGTCCCAGTCGCTTGCCGCCTGGACCGCGGCGCGGATCTCCTCCGGTGAGGGTTGCAGCGTGTGGATCGGATCGTAGTCCGAGGCGACACCGCCGCCGCCCATGATCTTGATCTGCGTTGCCCCGTGCTTGAGGTTCTCGCGCACCCCGGCGAGCCACTCCGGAACGCCGTCGGCGATCACGGAGTGCCCGTTACCCAGGTAGTGCGAGACGCAATCGCCGCTCAGCATCGGGTGGGCATCCGCGGGCCCACGAAAGTCACCGTGGCCGCTCGTCTGGGTGATCACCGCGCCGGAGGGGAAGACGCGCGGCCCCTCGATCGTTCCGCTCTCGATGATCCGCGCGATGTCCGGGTGCGTTCCTCCGGCATCCCGGATCGAGGTGAAGCCGCTCATCAGATAGTGTTCCGCCGCCTTGCCGGCGATGGCGCCGACCGCCCAGGGGTGCAGGCTCATTGCGTCCTTCGGCGCCTGGAAGGTGAGGTGCGCGTGCAGGTCGATGAACCCCGGCGACAAAACCCGGTTGTTCCCCTCGATGACGACCGCCCCGTCCGGCGCGTCGATCGCCCGCGAGGAGATCTTGGAGATCTTCCGGCCCTCGACGAGCACGTTGGCTTTCAACAATTTCGGATCGACGCCGTCGAACACGCGCACGTCTTTGAACAGCACCACCGTCTCGGCGGATGCCGGGACGCCCAGGACAAGCGTCACGAGGGCAAGGCAAATCAACGATCGACACCACGAATTCATTCGAGCTCTCCAGTCCAACAGGGTTGTCGGCTCGTCATCGTACCGCTTTTCGATGCCGCTGTTGCAAAGTAGCCTTGCCGATGACGCGTTGTCCCCAGTGCTCGACCGAGCTGACGGCGGACAGCCGTTTTTGCTCGCGTTGCGGAACGGAGCAGACGCAGGCCCCGACCGAGACCTCGACGGAAGGTCTCAGCTCCGGCGATTCCCTCGAGCAGGAACGTTTTCTTCCCGGCGCCCTGCTTTCCGGCGCTATCGCATCGTCGGTCTGCTCGGTCGCGGGGGGATGGGCGAAGGGTGACGCAGCGCAGCGACATCTACTCGCTGGGGCTGGTGAGGCGCTGCGGCTTCTGGACGAGCTCGGCGTCGACGAGCCGGGCCCCCACCGCCGGCGCGGCTTCCTGACAAACTCGGAGTACCTGGATTGGGTAGAGAGAAACGACAGCTCGCCCACCCGGTGCCGAGTTCTGGTTCCGCTATTCCGCGGACGAGCTGTGGGCGTTCTCCATCTCGCTGGCGGGGCGGAAGCTGTTCCGCGACTCCGTGATCGGCGAGGGTTGACCGGTCAGCGAGCAGGCTTCATCGTGAGCGTTCCGGTCTTCCTGCGCAGGCCGCCGGTCGCCTCGAAGTGGGTGCCCCGGAATTTACCCTTCTTGACCGTTCCCTGGAACTCGAACGTGCGCGTCTCGTTCTCGTTGACCACCTTGCCTTCGAGCTTGCCGCTCCTCAGGCTGCCCGTGGCCGTCCCGACGAACGTGTGCGGCCCCTGAAACGTGAAGTGGAACGAAACGTCCCAGGTCGACTCACCGCTTGGGGTGAACACGGCCTCGAGGTTGCCACTCAGATCCTGATCATCCCAGCGGTAGAGGCCGGTGAGCTTCTGCGGCTCTTCGGCCGAGGCGAGGGGTAGGGCCACCGCCAACAAGCACAGCAAGCCCAGTGCTGCCTTGGTTCGTGCCATACGACCACTTTACGCACGCGGTGTTGCCCTGACCACCGAAACCGGCTACACGGTCGCGGAGTGATCGCGCCCGGCCCCGGGGCTAGCGCGAATAGGCCGGAACAAGGCCGATTCGCGCATCACGCGATCAGTGCAGCCCGTACCTGGACTTGAACCGCAGCGTCCGCCACGGAGTGACAACGCGGATCCGCACGACGCCGTCGGGTTGCATCCGCGCGTCGACCTCGTGCACCTCGCCGGTCGAGCTGACCGCATCTCCGCTCACGGTGGCGAGCGTGGTGCCGAGCTTGTCGAGGGACGCCGAGGTGTGAAGGACGAGACGCCCGGTGTCGTTCCTGCCGGGCGAAAGCGGGACCCGGATCCGGTAGGTCCCCTCGAGCACGTCTCCGATCTGCCGCACGTCCTCGATCTCGAGATGAACCCGGGCTACCCCGGCCCAGGTCGCCGACGGCTCGATCGTCAACAGTCGTTCGGTCGCCGGCCCGGCTTCGTCGGCCGGAACGGAAGCGGCCGCCAGGATCACGCAGAGGCCCGACAGGGTCGCTCGCAGTCGCCGCCGCCGGGTCGATCGAGGCATCATCTTG
>WVWW01000280.1:5558-6326 GCA_011773795.1 Acidobacteriota bacterium | reverse complement strand
GCTCTCGGGCCCATAGCTCAGTCGGTTAGAGCGGCGGACTCATAATCCGCTGGTCCCAGGTTCGAGTCCTGGTGGGCCCACCACACGCCTCGGAGTTAATAAGGTTAGACTCTGCTTCTCGTTCGAAACAGCGGAGTGGCAAATCTCAATAGGCCCCGGACAACAGTTGCTCCATTACCGCCTCGCCGAGAAGATCGGCGAGGGCGGCATGGGCGTGGTGTGGAAAGCGGTCGATACGACGCTCGACCGCGAGGTGGCGATCAAGATCCTCCCCGAGGGCTTCGCCGCGGATCCGGAGCGGCTGGCCCGTTTCACGCGCGAGGCCAAGCTGCTGGCATCGCTGAATCATCCGAACGTCGCATCGATCTACGGCTTCCATGAAGTGCCCGGGGCCGAGACTGCCGCAGGCGCGGGTGGGGCCCATTTCCTGGCCATGGAGCTGATCGATGGCGAGGATCTGCAGCAGCGCATGACGCGCGGCGCGCTGCCGCTCGATGAAGCGTTGCGCATCGCTCTCGAGATCGCTCAGGGCTTCGAAGCAGCGCACGGCCAGGGAATCATCCATCGCGACCTCAAACCGGCCAACGTCAAGCTCACACAGGACGGCGGGGTCAAGGTGCTCGACTTCGGCCTGGCCAAGGCGATGACGCCCGACGTCGATCCCGCTTCGGCCTCCCCGTCGATGTCCCCGACGCTGACCTCGGTCGGAACCGTCGCAGGCATGATCCTCGGTACGGCCTCGTACATGAGCCCGGAGCAGGCCAAGGG
>WVWW01000280.1:0-5526 GCA_011773795.1 Acidobacteriota bacterium | reverse complement strand
CTCCTGTCGGGGCGTCGGCTGTTCGACGGCGAGTCGGTCTCGGAGACGCTGGCCGCCGTGCTCATGAAGGATTTGGATTGGAGCGCGCTACCCGCCAACACACCGGCCAAGGCGCGTCGGCTGTTGCAGCGATGCCTCACCCGCGATCCGAGGAACCGGCTCCAGGACATCGGTGACGCACGGATCGCGTTGCAGGAGATGCTCGCCGGGGACATGGACGTCCTGGAAGCCGACAGGATCGGGTCGTCTTCGAACTGGAGCCGACGCGCATTGCCGTGGCTGGGCATCGGCGTTCTTCTCGGTCTCGCCGCGGGGTGGATCGTCGGCTCGCTTCGCTCGCCGCAGGTTGTCGCGGACAGCGGCGAGATCATGCGCTTTGCCATCCACGCGCCACGGAGCAACGAACAAGTCCGCAATCTTGTCGCGGCCTCCGATGACCGATACGTGGTGTATGAAGGGCTCCAGGCCGGGGTGTCCAGCCTGTACCTGCACGATTTCGAGTCGGGCAACGCCCGCTTGCTCGAGGGGACGGAAGGCGGAGTTATCCCGTTCTTGTCGCCGGATGGGCGCTGGGTCGGCTTTCGACGGGACGGCGACCTGATCAAGCAGCGCCTGGCCGGCGGCGATGCGGTGAAGATCTGCGACGTGCCCTGGGGCTTTCCGGGCGCCAGCTGGGGACCGGACGGGACGATTCTGTTTGCGCGGGGCTGGTTGCAGGGGCTGTGGAGTGTTNNGGGCTGTGGAGTGTTTCTGACGATGGGGGGGAACCCGTTGCGCTGACGAAGGTTGACGCCGACGCCGGCGAGAAAGGTCACTGGTGGCCGCGGTTCCTACCGGACGGGCGGCACGCGCTGTTCACGATCTGGAACGCCGGCGCAGGGTTGATCGACGCCGACGTTGCCGTGCTCGATGTCGAGACGGGCGAATATCGCAAGCTCGTCCGTGGCGCCGACGCCTGGTTCTTGCCTCCGGGACAGATCGTTTTCTACCGCGCGGGCAGCTACCACGCGATCCGTTTCGATCCCGACGCCCTGGAGGTCGTGGGTGATCCCGTCCCGGTGCTCGAGGACGCGGCCGACCCGGAGCCGCAGGGGAGCAACCGTATGTCCCTCGCGATATCGGCTCGAGGCACCCTGTTCTACAACACGCGACAGATCCATCCCCCGGTGCGACTCGCGGTGGTGGAGGAGGGCGCCGAACCGCGATTGCTGCCGTTTCCGGCGCGCGCGATCACGGGCATCGGCATTTCCCCCGACGGCCGGACCCTCGCCGTCAGCAGCCTCGAGTCGGGTGTGTTCGTCATCCGCCTGCTGGATGCCGAAAGCGGAACGGACGAGCGCGTCGATCTCAGCGGGAGCAACTGGGATCCGTTCTGGAAGCCCGACGGCAGTGGCTTCGCATTCTTGAGCATGCGCAAGGGCGATTTCGACATCTACTTCAAGGACGTACGGAGCGGCGGCCCCGAACGACCGGTGTGGGTCACCCCGACCGACGAACAGCCCCTGGGGTGGTCCATCGACGGATCGCATTTGTTCGTCCGGGAAACGTCGGGCGACGCCGAGGCTTTGCTCAAGGCCGTGCCCGTGCCCGTGGACGGCACGGGCGACGAGCCGAAGTTGATCGGGGAACACGTCTCCCAGGTCGCGGCGGTCTCACCGGACGGTAAGTGGCTCGCCTACGACGCGCAAAGGGACGGCGTGAACAACACCTACGTGAGACCGTACCCCGGGCCGGGTGGAGAGGTGCGAGTTTCGCTCAAGGGCGGTAGACGCCCCGCCTGGTCGCCGGACGGCAGCGAGCTGTATTACCAGCGCAACGATTCCATCGTCGCCATCTCGTACACGGCGGCACAGGGTCGCTTCCAGCCGGGCACGGAGGAAGTCCTCTTCGAGTCCCCCTTGCTGGCGCAGAACATCAGCGGGACCCCACTCGCCGTTCTCGGCCGACGCAGCTTCGTGGTCACCCTCCTCGAAGCGGAACCCGAGCACCCGCAGCTGCAGGTCGTCCTGAACTGGCAACGCGAAGTCGCCGCCCGGCTCGCGGAGCAGTAGGGTCGACGCAGGTTCTACTGAAGGTGTCCAAAAAGTGACATTGGGGACGGAAAACCCGGACCCGGACGGACACCACGGACACCAAAAAGATCTGAAGGTCGCTAAAGTCCGCCAAACGAGAACTCAGGGATCGGACTCATAATCCGCTGGTCGCTGGTGACCGGCACACTCCATACGGAGTGCGCCGGTGTGTCTCACGGCTTCGCCGCTCGACGGCGAGTCCAGGTGGGCCCACCATTTCAAGTTGTTGCGGGGCCCGTTGTAAACTCAGTCGTCGAATCCTCGAGGACCACGACCACGTGCCCATCGAACCCGGACAGCAGCTGCTCCACTACCGCCTGATCGAGAAGATCGGCGAGGGCGGGATGGGCGTGGTCTGGAAGGCGGAGGACACGCGGCTGCATCGGCAGGTCGCGCTGAAGTTCGTGCCCGAGGAGAAGGCGCAGGCCAATCGGGCGGTGGATCGCCACCTGCGCGAGGCGCGTGCGGCCTCGGCCCTCAACCACCCGAACATCTGCTCGATCTACGACATCGGCGAGTGGGAAGGGCAACAGTTCATCGTGATGGAACTGCTCGAAGGGCAGTCCCTACAAGAGCGTATCGGCGGAAAGCCGATGGAGGTCGAGACGGCGATCGATATCTCGGTGCAGGTCGCCGACGCGCTCGATGCCGCTCACGGCAAGGGGATCATCCACCGGGACATCAAGACGGCCAACATCTTCGTCACGGACCGCGGCCAGGCCAAGGTCCTCGACTTCGGGCTGGCGAAGCTCGGCGCGGGCATCGAGTTGGAATCGCAGGACGAGACCCGGACGGCCCGCGACATGACCCGGCCCGGGACCGTGCTGGGTACGATGTCCTACATGTCACCCGAGCAAGCGCTCGGGAAAGAGCTCGACCAGCGCACCGACGTATTCTCCCTGGGTGTCGTTCTCTATGAGGCCCTGACCGGTCGTCGCGCGTTCGAGGGCACGACCTCGGCCGCCGTGTTCGATGCGATCCTCAACCGGGCGCCCACCGCGCCGGTCGAGCTCAACCGCAAGGTTCCCCCCGAACTGCAGCGCATCGTCAACAAGGCGCTCGAGAAGGATCCCGACTTGCGCTACCCGAGCGCGGCCGGGTTGTTGGCGGATCTCGAGGCGCTGAAACGTGATTCGGCATCCGTCGCGTTGCGGCCCGCGTCAGCCCGGAGCGGTTCTGCGCGGCGCGGCTTGTTCGGGGCGGGCGTCGTTCTCATCGCTGCTCTCGTGGCCTGGGGCGTGCTCTCNNGCGACACGTCTGACGTTCTCGGCGGGCCCCGAGTACTCGGGCAGCCTCTCTCCCGACTCCAGGTTCGTCGCCTACTCCCACACCGAGCACGGGACGATGGACCTCCACATGCGCCCCCGCGATGGGGGGCAAACGCTGCGTCTGACGGATGCTCCCGGCGATGAGCTGCTGCCTCGCTGGTCGCGCGACGGTAGCGAGATCGCGTACGTCCAGGGCAACGGCACCGCGTGCGACATCCATCGCATCCCGCCGACCGGGGGAGCGTCGGTCAAGCTCGTCGAGACGAACATTCCGTTCCTGCAGTCCTTCTGGCACGCGATGAACTCGCTGGGTTCGTTGCCGTGGTCACCCGACGACGAGCACTTGGTGTTCTCACGGACGCTCCCATCGGGCGAGGTAGCGCTCTTCGAAGTCGATCTCGAGTCTCGGGAGGAACGGCAGATGACGACGCCGCCCGCCGAAGCTTACGACCTCAGCGCGAGCTATTCCTTCGACGGTCGGTGGATCGTATTCACGAGGACGCAAAAAGGCGTTTCAGGCCTGTGGCTCGTTCCGGCGTCGGGAGGCGACGAGAGGCCGCTGCTCGTCGACGAGTTCAACCATGGCGAACCGTCGTTCCTTCCCGGGGACAAGTTCATCGTGTTCAGCTCGAACCGCTCGGGCCCCTTCAACATGTGGGCCATCCACATCGAGTCCGGCCGTTTGAGCGCGATGACCTTCGGGGGCGGGTCGGACCAGCACCCCAGCGTGTCCGCCGACGGCCGGATCGTCTACTCGCAGTTCGGTCACCAGACCGATCTGTACGTCTTGTCTCTGGACTCGGGGGAGTCCCAGCGTCTGACCGCATACACGCTCGACAACTTCGTCGGGCGGTTCTCGCCGGACGGTCGCAAGATCGCGTACCACTCGACACGGACCGGGAACCCGGAGATCTGGATCGTCGACCTGGAGAGCGGGCACGAGGTCAATCTGTCCGCCGATCCGGCGGAGGACCTGCTGCCGGACTGGTCCCCCGATGGCAAGGAGATCGCGTTCCTTTCCAACCGTGAAGGGACGATGAGTCTCTGGGTCGCACGGGCCGACGGAAGCGGCAAGCCGGAGCGACTCTCCGAGCAGGAGATTCCGACCCCATCCGCTGTATGGGGCGTCAGCCTGAGCGTCCGCTGGACGCCCGACGGTGAGGCGATCGGGTATGTCCGGCCCAGCGCGGGCGGGGCGTCCCTGTGGCGGATCGATCGGAACAGCGGCGCCGTGGAGCAGCTGCGAGCGGGCGTTCTCCGGTTCGACTGGTATCTCGACCGGAACCGCATCGTCTACACGAGGCTGCATGAAGGCGAGCTCGAGCTTCGCGCCGCGAACCTGACGACGGGCGAGGACCGGCTGCTGTACAAGGGGGCCCACACCGAGATGATCGTGGCTCCCGACGGGGCAGCGGTCGCGCTGGTCAAGTCGACCAGCCATTTCGATCAACAGCTGTTCTTGCTGCAGCTCGAGAGGCCTCTTACCGCGGAAGGACTCCCAGGAGCCGCCGGCGAGTTGGAACGCTTGACCGGGGGACAGGGCCGCTGGCACGTTCACAACGGGGGTTGGTCGCCGGATGCGCGCAAGATCGTTTACACCCAGGACACCGACGACGGTGACATCTACCTGATCCATCCCGACGGTTCGTGAACTCTACGCGAATCCTACGCACCGGCATCGGCCTGTTGCCTCGGTGAAGCGATCTGATTCCCTCGCTTCGCACCCCCGGCGGATCGAAGCTCTGAAGCCCTCGGCCGGCATGCAAAACGCCCATCGTCCGGCCGTTACACTTTGTGACCGCCGCGACAACCCCGGTTGACCCGCACCCCCTACGCTTCTACCCATGAAGCAATCACAACTCGTCTCGACCGCAGCCCTGATCCTGGCCGTCAGCCTGGCGCCGGCCGATCAGAGCATCCCCATCCGCTACCAGGACCCCTCCGGCCGGCTGAGGCTGACCGTGGACCACGACATCGAGCTCCGCATGGCCGAGCCGATGAAGGCCAGCCGCAGCTTCGCCTTCGATCTGGACCTGGCCACGGACCCCGACGCGGCAACCTGGACGGCCGTCATCGGCAAGGCCCGAGGCACCACCCACGTGCACGGCGCCCAGCAACGCCACGGTACGCGGCACCTCACCGACACGGACATCCCGTTGTCGGTCGGCGAAGAAGGAAGCCGCCTG
>WVWW01000219.1:53702-55861 GCA_011773795.1 Acidobacteriota bacterium | reverse complement strand
ATCGGGAGACGAGGTCTTCGCGCTGCGCCGGGGCTCCGGCACCCCGCTCCCCGGCGTCGAGGCCGTGCGCGCGGATCTGGGCGACCCGGAAAGCCTGACTTCGCTGCCCCGATCGCTCGACGGGGTCGTCTTTTGCGCCGCTCCCTCCTCGCCGGACGAGCCGGGCTACCGCCGCATCTTCGTGGACGGCCTGGGCAACCTGATCGAGTCGCTCGCCGGCGCCCCGCGGCCGCCGCGCCTGATCTTCACGTCCAGCACGGCGGTCTACGGCCAGTCGAACGGCGAGTGGGTCGACGAGAGCTCGGAGACACGCCCGAAGCGCTTCAACGGACAGCTGCTGCTCGAGGCCGAGACGCTGGTGCACGACGGGCCGCTGCCGGGTTGCGTGCTGAGGTTGGGAGGTATCTACGGCCCCGGGCGAACGTGGCAGATCGATTCGGTCCGTGCGGGAAGGGCTCGCCTCTCCCCCGGCGAGCCGCACTACACGAACCGTATCCATCTCGAAGATGCGGCCCGCTCTACACAGCACCTTCTGCTCTTGCCGGAGGTCGAGCCGATCTATCTGGGTGTCGATCACGAACCCGCAGCGAGCAACGACGTGCTGCGCTTCCTCGCCGCGGAGCTGGGGCTCCCCGAGCCGCCGATGGCCGAAACTCAGCCGCCACGACGGGCCGGCAGCAAGCGCTGCCGCAACGACCGTCTGATCGAAAGCGGGTATCGGATGGTGTACGCGAGCTTCCGCGAGGGCTATCGGTCCGTTCTCGACGCGGTTTGACCCCGGCCGCGCTACCCCCGGCCGAGGATTTCTGCGAGAATCGTCGCGGTTTATGCCCGCCGTTGAAGACATCCTCCAGGTACGCGGCCTACGCAAGAGCTTCGGCTCCAGGACGGCGCTCGACGACGTCGACCTGAGTCTACCGACCGGTAGCATGCTGGCGCTCCTGGGCCCCAACGGGGCTGGGAAAACGACGCTGATTCGCGCGGTGTGCGGGCGACTGGTTCCCGACGCGGGGACCGTCCGCGTCGCGGGAGACGATCCGAGCCGCGTCGGCTCCGTCCGCCGCCGTCTCGGTTTCGTCCCGCAGGAGATCGCGCTGTACACGCACCTCACCGTACGCGAAAACCTGGAGGTTCTCGGCCGGCTGGCCGGGGTGTCCCGCCCGCGGTCGGCGGCGTCGGTCACGCTGGCCCTCGAGCGAGCGGGGTTGACCGACCGGGCCGGGGAGCGTGTCGACCGGCTTTCCGGCGGGCTGCGCCGGCGCACGAACCTCGTGGCGGCGACGCTGCACCGACCCGACCTCCTGTTGCTCGACGAGCCGACCGTCGGCGTGGATCCCAACGCTCGCGAGGAGCTCCACGCGATGCTGCGCGACCTGCGCGAGTCCGGGACCGGGATCCTGATCACGACCCACGATCTGGAAGAGGCGGAGCAGCTCGCCGACACGACGGCGTTCCTCGTCGATGGCCGGATCCGTGCGGTCGGCTCGCCGTCCGAGTTGATCCAGAAACACTTCGGCACGGCAAAGGAGCTCGTGGTGACGCTGGAGCGAGCCCCCGGAGACGCAGCACGGGCGGTCCTCGAGGAGGCCGGGCTCGCATCGACGGCCGAACCCCGGCGCTGGTCCGGCCGGGTCGAGACGGGGGATTCCGACGCGTTCGATCTCGGTCCTGAACTGCTCCGCGCCGGTTCCCGGGCCACCGAGATACGCGTTCGCGAGCCGGGGCTGCGCGAGGTCTTCCACCGCGTGACCGGGGTGGAGTTTCGCGCATGAGCGGCGCCGTGTTCCGGGCCATGTTGCTGGGCTTGCTGCGGGATCGCGGGGCGCTCGCGATGGCATTCCTGTTGCCCGCGGCTCTGTTCCTGGTCATGGCGGTCATCTTCGCGAGCGCGAGCGGTGAGGAACTGCGGCTCAAGCTGGCCGTCGTCGACGAGGTCGGAGACGAAACGTCGAGCCGGTTGCTCCGGGCCCTTCGTACCGATCCGTCGCTGTACATCCTGGATCGGCCGGAGCTCACCGCGGACGATCTTCGCGAGCTGGTACGTCGGGGCACCGCGGACGTCGGGCTCATCGTGCGCGCGGAGGCGCGTGGTCTCGGCGACCTGGCCGGCTTCGGACCGGCACCGCTGGTGATCGTGAGCGATCCCGTGCGTGGCGTCG
>WVWW01000219.1:41486-53694 GCA_011773795.1 Acidobacteriota bacterium | reverse complement strand
CGGTCTGCTCGAGAACCAGTTCTTCGAGCTCGAGGAGACCCAACGCGCGGATCTCGACGAGGGCTTCGCCGAGATCCGTGAGGAATCGATCGCGTCGGCGGAGCTTGGACAGAAGAGCGGTTGGGGTTTCCAGGAGCTCACCGCGGTCGAGGAGGTCGCCGGCGCCGGCGGGCGGGTGAACCACGTCGCGTACTACGCCGGCGCGGTGGCCGCGTTGTTCGTCCTGTTCTCGGCCGCCAACGGCGCCGTGTCGTTGCTGGAGGAGCGCGACAGCGGGATCGTCGACCGCGTGCTCGCCGGGCCCGGCCGGTTCGCCGTGCTGATCCACGGAAAGTTCCTGTTCCTGACCCTGCAGGGGTTCGTCCAGATCGGCGTGATCTTCGTGGTTGCCTGGCTCGGATACGGGGTCGATCTGCCCGGGAATCTCGGGCCCTGGTCGGTCATCACGCTCGTCCAGGCCGCCGCCGCCGCCGGCATCGGTCTCGTCGTCGCCTCCGCCTGCGGGACCGTGCGCCAAGCGCACAACCTGGCCACGGTGGCCATACTGCTCGCGTCCGCGCTGGGCGGCAGCATGGTGCCGCGTTTCCTGATGCCGGCGTGGCTGCAGGACATGGGCTGGGCGACGCCCAACACCTGGGCCATCGAGGCTTACTCGTCGGTCTTCTGGCTTCAGGAGGGCTGGTCGCGCCTGCCGCTACCGGTTGCGATGCTGGCCGTGATGGCGCTCGGCGGCCTGATGTTGTCACGCTACCTCGCGCGGCGCCGGGAAACGCTGTAGGGTTCCGGAGAACCGATGGAAGTCCTGTTGCACGCAGCCCTGTTCCTGGCGACGCTGGCCGCGATGGAAGGCGTCGCGTGGGTGACCCACCGCTACCTGATGCACGGGCCGCTGTGGTTCCTGCACGCCTCCCACCACCGCCCCCACGAGGGCTGGTTCGAGTGGAACGACCTGTTCGGCGTGCTGTTCGCCGTTCCGTCGATCGTGCTGATCTGGTTCGGGACCCACGGGACGCCGGCGCTGCTGTGGGTCGGTCTAGGGATGACGGCTTACGGCGTGGCCTACTTCGGCTTTCACGACGTGATCGTTCACCGGCGGCTTCCGCTGCGCGTCGCTCCGAAGAGCCGCTACCTCCGGCGGATCATCCAGTCGCACCTGATCCATCACAAGACACACGAGCGCGACGGCGCCGTGTCTTTCGGTTTTCTCTACGCGCCACCGCCCGAACGCCTCACCAGAAAGTAACTCACAGCCGGCGCCACAACCTGGAGTCGCGCACGGCTGTTTGCCTGCGCGCGGGCCGTAGAACGACGGAGATCGCCGCCTCGAGCGCAGCCTGGGTCGAACGCACGACCTTGCGCGGCCGGCCCACCACGGTGCGACGGTCCCAGGCCCGCTCGCCCTGCTCGAGGACCACGCGTCCGATCTCACGGTAGACACCTCGCGCGGTCGCGATCGCCCAGGCGCAGCGCGGCGAGAGCCAGGACAGTCCCTGGATCGCCGAGCGATAGTAGAGATCCGCTTCGTCGAGGAAGCGGCGTACGACTCGATGCAGTGCCGCGCGGTGTCTCGGATGATCGATCTCCTCCGGCGCGATGCCCTCCTCGGACAACCAGGTCAACGGCAGGTAGACGCGCCCGCAGCCGGCGTCGTCGATGACGTCGCGCGCGATGTTGGTCATCTGCAGCGCGATGCCGAGGTCGACGGCCCGATCGAGCGCCTCGCGTTCCCGCGTCCCCATCACCATCGACATCATGAGTCCGACGACGCCGGCCACGTGGTAGCAATACTCCAGCGAGTCCTCCAATGTCGGGAACCGCCGCCCGTCGACGTCCATCGCGAACCCCTGCAACAACTCCAGCGGATGGCGGTGCGGGATGTCGTGCGTCCGAACGACGCGTTGCAGCGCGACGAACACGGGATCCTGGATCGCCTCGCCGGCCATCGCACGGCGGGTCATGTGCTCGAGGTGCGCCAGCACCCTGGGACCCGACTCGCTTTCACTCGGCGCCCCCTGTCCCAGATCCTGCGAGTCGACCTGGTCGTCACAGTAGCGGCACCACGCGTAGAGCATGTAGACGTCGCGGCGGATCCGCATGGGCAGCAGGCGCGCCGCACCGGCAAAGCTGCTGGAGCCCTTTTCGATCATGCGCCGGCTGCGCTCAACGATCGGGTCGATCACGATACGCTCCTTGTCCGGGCCATCCCGAGGTCCTCGAGGATCAATCCCGCCGTCGCCTCGGCCGAGTTGACGACTCCCGGGACCCCGGCGCCGGGATGCGTCCCGGCGCCGACGAAATAGAGGCCGCCGATGCGGTCGTCCCGGTTGTGCACGCGAAAGTAGGCGCTTTGACTCAGGATCGGCTCCAGGCTGAACGCGGATCCGTGGTGGGTGTTGAGCACGTCCCGGAAATCGTGGGGAGTGAAGATGCGCAGCGTGACCGGCGATTCCGACAGCACGGGCAGGTAACGCCGGTGCAAGTAGTCGAGGATGCGGTCGCGGTAGCGCGGACCCTCGACGCTCCAGTCGATCTCGGCCTTGCCCAGGTGCGGCACCGGCGAGAGGACGTAGAACGCTTCGTACCCATCCGGCGCGATGGTCGGGTCGGTCACCGTCGGGGCGTGCAGGTACAGCGAGAAATCGTCGGCCAGGTTGCCGCGATCGAAGATGTCGCTCAACAGCTCCCGGTAGCGCGGCCCGAACAAGACGCTGTGATGCGCCATCCCGGGCTGGCGCCGCGCCCCGAAGTAGATCACGAACAGGGACATGCTGTGGCGCCGTCGCGCCACGCCGGCGGCCCGGCGAGCCGCGAGCGGCTCGTCCCGCAGCAGCTTCGAGTAGGTGTGCACGACGTCGGCGTTGCTGGCCACGAGATCGAAGTCTTCGCTCCAGCCGTCGGCCGCGTCGATGCCGCTCACCCTGCCGTTCGTCGTGCGGATACGCTCGACGGGGCATTCGAGTCGCAACTCGCCCCCGAGCTCGCGGAACAGCTGCACGTAAGCGTCGACCAGGGCGCCGGTTCCGCCGCGGACGAAACTCACGCCCCAGCGCCGCTCGAGTGCGTGGATCAGCGTGTAGATCGACGACGACGCAAAGGGGTTGCCCCCCACCAGAAGGGAGTGGAAGCTGAGCACCTGGCGGAGGTGGTCGTCCTTGATGAATCGCGCGACCATGGAGTAAACGCTTCGAAACGCCTGCAGGCGAGTGAGCTGCGGGGCGACTCGAATCATGCTCCAGAAGTCCAGGAACGGCACGTTGGCGAGCTTGACGTAGCCCTCTTTGAACACATCGTCGGCGTAACGGCGGAAGCGCGCATAACCGTCGACGTCGCGCGGGCTCTTGGCTTCGATCTGCGCGTTGACCGCCTCGAGGTCGTTGGAGTAGTCGAACCTGTAGCCGTCCTCCCAGTGCAGGCGGTAGAAGGGCATCACCGGGAGCAGCTCGACGTACTCCTCCATCTCTCGCCCCGCCGCGCGGAACACGTCCGCGAGACACTCCGGCGCCGTGATCACGGTGGGACCGCCGTCGAAGGCGAACCCCTTGTCGTGAAAGACATAGGCACGCCCGCCGGGGCGGTCGCGTTTCTCGACGAGCGTGGTCGCCACGCCGGCCGCCTGCAGCCGCACGGCGAGGGTCAAGCCGCCGAAGCCGCTCCCGATGACGGCGGCGCGCGGGCGGCCCATCAGGAAACCCTCGGCGTCGGGCGACGGGAGTCGACGAGGCAGCTCAGGGCGCGGCGCACGGGCACCGGGGGCCGGCCGACGAGCACGCGGAAGCGATCCGCGACCGTCGAGCGACCGGCGTAGAACCGCTGGATCAACGGCTCCGGAAGGCGGTAGAAGCGTTGCAGGACGAGGTGTCGACGCCCCGGCAACGCCGCCTCGAACAGCATCCGGTTGAGCAGACGGTAGAAGCGGTCGCGTTTCCACTTGTCGATCGAGCGCGCACGAATCCAGGCATGGAGGTCCTCGCTGCCCAACGTGTCTCTCCGCGCCAGCTCATCGGCGAGTCGGACCGCGTCGGGCAGGGAATAGCCGGTCGTCGGATGGAACAGGGCCGCACGCATGCCGGAACGCGGCACGCCGGCAGGACCCGAGGCCCAGAAAGCTTCGATGTCGCCCCCCAGCACGATCGGCAGGACGCCTCGCTCCTCGCGTACGACGCGGCGCACGCTCCAGCCTTGCTCGCCGGCGTAGCGCTGGATCGACTCCCGCATCGCCGGGAGGTCGATCATCGCATCGGCGTCGTACAGCGTGTCCTCGACGTGGACCAGCGTGGGCGAGAAGGGCAGGGTATACACGAAGCGGTACCCGTCGGGCTGGCCGACCGTCGCGTCCATCAGCAGCGGGCCGGCGAGGTCGTGGGGCGAATCGAGCTCGAGCCACTGGCCGACGAATTTTTGTGCGGCAATGCGAAGCTCGGGCGAGGCGGGCACGGCCCCGCGACCGTCGAGGACCGCATCGGCCTCGATGCGTGTCCCGTCTTCGAGCGCGACGCCGTGCGGCTCGAGCGAGCGGGCGGCCACCCCGGAGCGGATACGGATGCCGTCCGACTGCGCGACTCGTTGACGCAGGCGGTCGGAAGTGACCGCGTGATACCCGCCCGAGAGAGTTCTGCAAAAGCGCGGAAACCGCACGCCGTGGGTCGGCCAGGATCGTTCGATCAGGGGCCCGATCCACTCCAGCTGGGCAGCGTCGAGGTCGCTGTCGTGAAACGACCAGACGTGTTCGCCGCCGATCCGCTCCTCGCGCTCGACGAGGGTGCATTCGACATCTTTCCGCTCGGCCAGTCGCAGGGCGATCAGACCGTTGGCGAGACCGCCGCCGACCAGCAGGACGCGCTGCTTCATCGCGAGTCCACCGGTTCTTCGATCAGCCGCGCCAGCTCGGCAAACGACTCGGGGCTGAACCGACCCCTCACCGTCCCACTCAAGGAACCGTCGGCGCCCAGCACGAGCAGGTTGGGCAGGGTCGTGTCGAGGCCGAATTCGGATGCCCAAACGCGAGACGTGTCGATCCAGACCGGGATCTCGTCGGGGACCCGTGTGCGAAGGCGCTCCGCGACCGCCTCGTAGGTTGCCGGGGGATCGCTCGGCACCACATCGGCGATGCGCACGATTCTCATCCCCTCGTAGCGCTCGCGGATCGCGATTTCCCATTTCTTCAGCTTGCGAAGCTTGTGGGCCGAGACGACGATGACGACCGCCGGCTCGCCCGGCTCCAGCCGGTTTTCTGCGCCGAACTGGTCCCGCAGAGTCACCGAAGGGGACTGCAACAGCTGCGCGGCCGCAAGCGCTAGGCCAAGCCACTTGGGGGGCACTGGTCGCAACGTTTCTCCGGCGTGACGGGGCGTTTCAACTGCCGTCGCCGAGGAGGTTCGTCGGACACGGCCGGCTGGATTCTAACCCAGCCGGACGAGCCCCGAAAGCGCCGCTCCGCTCGGACCTCGTGCGAGAATCGGGGGCGTCAAACCGGTGNNGTCAAACCGGTGAGGAGAATTCCTTGCGGATCAAGGGAGACCATCGTCCGGCGCGACGTCGGCGGTATCCTCGGAAACACCCTCGAGGGGAGCTGACCTACCGGCGGAAACGCACCCACGCGTAAATCACGAAGACCACGATGAACGGGCTGCCGACGAGCCACCAGATCGGGTTGTCGAGCCCGGCGACCACCGAGATCATCGCGAAGATCAGCACCACGCCCACCATCCACGGCGGATGCTGAAACAACGGCGGATCCTCGCGTCCCGATCGCTCTTCAATCTCGGCGTCGCGCTCGTCTTCGGTCACCGGTTACCCCACTCGACGTGAGTCTCGAATGGTAACCGGAACCGCCGCTAACGCGGCAGGCAGACCTTGTTCTTGTTGTTCCACTTGCAGGCCGCCTGCTCGTTGCAGGTCTGCCTGGAAGAGAAGGTCGAACAGTCGACCGGCTCGCAACCGGTGTCCAGGGCGTCCACGAAGCCGTCGCAGTCGTTGTCCAGGCTGTCGTCGCAGGTCTGGTCTCCGAACGGTCCTTCCGTTGCCGGGGCTTCCCGGCGTGCAGACGTCGACCGTCGAGCCGTCGACACACTCCAGGAACCCGGTGGCGCCGCACTCGCCGATCCCGCAGGTGCTCGAGGTCGGCACGGGGACGTAGCCGTCGTCGATCAGCCCGTTGCAGTCGTCGTCGATCCCGTCGCAGGTGACGTCGTCGGCAGCGCTCGGCGTGCAGCCGGAGCAATCGGGGTCCGCGGTGTCCACGAGCCCGTCGCAGTCGTTGTCCACACCGTCGTCGCAGGTCGCCTCGGTCGGCTCGGTGACGGCACAGCTCGACGCACCCCAGCTGGCCGTGGTCATCACGAACGGCGGAACCATCGGTGCGTCCGGGTCGGCGTTGATCCAGGCGTCGAGCATGTTGACGCCCTCGTCGGCGAGGAACTCTCCGGGCGCGGTGTTGTTGGCCAGCCAGAGGAACTGAACGTACTCCCAGCTCGTTCCCTGGTAATAGAGCGTGATGTCCGCGTAGGTCGCCCCTTGAGGTGGGTTGAGATCGACCGTGTCCTGGTGGTCGAACGAGCCTCCGGGCCCGGGGCTCCCGTACTGGTCCTCCGGAACCGGCAACGCGTTGCGCGTCTTCGCGATGTCGTAGCGCATCCCGTAAGGCGGGATGCGGTTGTCGGACGAGACGTGGTTGTTGAGCACGAAGTGGAACGTCTCGTGGTAAGCCCCGAGGCTCCCGCCCGCCAGGTCGGCGATCGTCGGGCCGGGGGCTCCCGTGTAGCGGTCGTAGTCCAGGACGATGGACCCGAAGCTCGTGCCCGCGGCCGGGTCCACCACGTCCGCGAGGGTGCTCGCCCATTCCTGCGTCATGGCGTAGTGCGCCATGTAGACCTTCGTGTTGGGGTCGTAGGGGTCGAGCAGCGACTGCGGCTCGAACGGGGTGTTGTCGACCGGGTTGACGAACGTGGCGCCGATCGGGCCGTAGGCGCCGTCCTCGCGCAGCAGCGTCTCGGAGTCGTCGTACCACTTGATGTTGAGCCACATGCGGCGCCCCTCGGGGTAGCCGCTGATCAGCTTGTGCCCGGTGAGGTTGGTGACCGTCACCGTGTCCCCGACGACATCCAGCGTGGCGGCCATCTGGAGCTGCTGTTTCGACCGTTGCTCGCCGGCATCCATCGCCGCGATCTGCCCGGCCGTCAGGCCGCCGCCCAGCCGCAGCGTGCCCTGCTGATCCTGGTACTGGATCAGCGGCCACATCCAGTAGTTGCCGCCCGACTGGTCGTGTTTCGGCAGGTCGGCGCGCGTCGGCGCACCGTTCTTGTTGCAGCCCTCCCCGACGTCGGGGCGCATGTGGCAACCCTGGCAGTTGAACGTCCGTGGCGATCCGTCCTCGTAGGTGCCGCCCGCTTGCATCGCGGCGTTGTAGGCGAACGCGAGGGCCCCGCCGGGTGCCTGCAGCTCGACCGGCAGGTTGGCGAAGTCGGTCACGAGGGTCTCGCTGATGAGCCCGGCCTTGTACTCGCTGAAGGTCCGCTCCACGATCCCGTAGGCGTAGGGCGGGTTGTTGAACGCGGCCTTCGTCGTCGGATCCTGGTTAGGGTCGAGGATGTTGGGCAGGCCGTTGAAGGTCCCCGGCTGGAGGGCCATCCCGGCCTGGGCACCGTTGCCCGGGGCCAGATCGCCGACCGCGGGATTCGAGACGTCNNCTGGTGTCGTGCTTCCGCGTCGTTGTAGGGGCCCAGCTTGTCGCTGCCGTTGAAGAGCGCGAGGATGCCGCTGCCGTAGTACCCCTCGCCGGTCCCGGTGTCGTAGGGCTCGAACCCGGGATTCACGACCCCCGCCAGCTCCGTCTGGTCGGGGTTGGTCATGGCGTGGCAGGTGTCGCAGTCGACGCCGTCGTCGTCGCCGGCCGCGAGTCCCGAGCCGTCGGTCGGGGTCGAGCGCCCGGCGTACCAGCCCGCGGCGCTGTGGCAGCGGATGCAGAGGTCGCCGGCGCCGTCGAAGTCCTGCTCGGCGATGGCCAGCGTGGCCCAGAAGATCGGGTCGCGGCCGGCGTTGCCCATGGCGCCGCCGCGCCAGCCGAAGGCCGGCTCGTTGGACCACACGCGGCCCTCGTCGTAGCCGCCGTGGCAGTTGTCGCACTTGTCCGGGGACTCGAAGTTGCCGACCTCGTTCGGTTGCGTGCCGGGCATCTGGATGTCCGTCGGCACCTGATCGGCACCCCACACGATCCCGACCACCGACACGGTCATGAACAATGAAAAGAGAGTCTTGACTCTCATGACGCGCTCCTTTTTCTGATCTGGTTCGTGAGCCACTGCCCCGTTCGGGCGAGCGCCGTCCGGGAAGGCGACACACGCGCAACTACAACCGGGGTATCCTTAGACGTGACCACCGGGGGCGCGTCAGATCAATAATGCACGTGCATCATTTTGGTTTGAGACGGCTGATTTGATGGGGCGAGCTCGCCTTGAACTTTGCCGAAGGAGTGCCTCATGCGACAGGTGGTCCTGACCATCGGGTTAGCGCTACTCGTGATGCTTCCCGCCCACGGGGCGGAATCGGAGCAAACGCACGACGACCCCTGGGTCGGCAAGACCCGCGCCGAGGTGCTCGAGCTGCTGGGCAAGCCGAACAGAGCCAAGCGCTCCGGTGGCGGCGAGAAGCTCACCTACAAGTTCCTGCGGCTCGACCCTTCCGCCCCCGCCAAGCTCGACGTGCGCATGATCGCGGTCCCGGGGATCGGGGTGGTCGCGCAGGCGACCAAGATCGACACCGGGGGCGTGTCGACGCACGTCGGTCCGACCGAGGTCGACGAACAGGGTCGCCCGGTCCACGACGGTCCCGGGATGACCGAGACTCACTCCATGGAGTATGACCCGAAGACCGGGAGGCTGGAGCGATCGGACCTGCAATCGAGTACGGCCAAGGGCAAGGTCAAGCTTCGGTTGACCCTCGGGGCCGACGGACGCGTCACGGAATGGTCGGTCTCGGGTGGGAAGTAGCGCCCGCCACCGGGCCGCGGCTCAGCCGAGCTCGCCCTCCCAGCGCGTGACCTCGGCGTCGTAGCGTTCCTGCATCCCGGCGAGATTCCGTTCCTCCTCGACGCGTGAGAAGCGACTGTTCAGCTCCTCGTCGTCGGCCTCGCTGAACAGGCGCGTCGCCATCGGGAACAGGACCTGGTTCTCCTTGAAGATGTGCTGCTGCAGGAGGGGAACGAACTCGCGCGCCGCGGCCGCGAACGCGTCGCCGTCGAACGGGTCGGCGGCGCCGGCTTCACGCATCCGCCCGACGCAGGCGCGTCCGGCGTCGTGCTCCTGGAGCATCACGCCGATCGGGCCGCCGTCCCCGGGAACCCCCCGCTCCTGCATCAGCGGAAACAGGAGATCCTCTTCCTTGGCGTGGTGGCAGGTGTCGGCGAACTGGCGGAAGAACTCCGGCGCCCACTGAGCGAACCCGTCCGGGAGGGATTCGCCGGCCTCGATGCGTCGGACGGCCTTGTCCAGCAGCGCGAGCCCGCGTTCGATGACGTCGTGCTCGGCGACCAGTCGATCCATGGATTTCATGCGTTTGGCTCCTTTGGAGGTAAACCCCGCCATGGTACCCGAGGATCGGTTCAGCGGACGGCCCCGGCGTAAAAGTACCAGCCCAGCCCGACCGTGAAGATCGTGCAGCCGAACAACGCGTGCTGGACCGCCGCCGGAAGCTCCGACTGCGAGCGGTCGTACGTCCAGGCGAACAGGGCGCCCCCGGCGAGCGTGAACGCCGGTGCGATCCAGTTCTCGAACACGATGTGCACGGCGGAGAAGGCGGCCGCGCTCGCTGCAATCCGCGCCCCCCGCGCCGGAAAGAGGCGTCGATAGCGCCGGAAGATGAACACGCGGTAGACCACGCCCTGCGGGAGCACCGACAGGAGCGGGTAGAGCACCATCACCAGGGCCCACATCGCCGGCCGCTCACGGACGAAGCCGAACAACCTTTCCGGGAGGAGCACCCAGGTGGCGACGAGGATCAGTGGAACGCCGGCGACGACCGGAGCGAGGGCCTTGAGCAGGTGTCCGTTCAAAGACCCGAGGCTCCACAACCGACGTGCCGAGAACTCCGGGGAGCGCAGCAACCAGATCAGACACCCGGCGGCCAGCAGCCACAACGAAGGGAACAGCGGCAACGGGAACCGGTCGAGCACGAAAACGACGGGCAGGCCGAAGAACAGCACGCCGTATTCGAGCGCCAGGCGGATTCGGGAGGGAGTTCCGGACGACATGGCTCCATTCTAGGCAAACTCCGGGTAGACTCGGCGCCGTGGAACCCGGGCAGCAGATCCAGCACTACCGGCTCGTCGAGAAGATCGGCGAGGGCGGGATGGGAGTCGTCTGGAAGGCCGAGGACCCGCGGCTGCAGCGCCAAGTCGCGCTCAAGTTCGTCCCCGAGAGCGATTCTTCGGCCGCGACCGTCGATCGCTACCTCCGCGAGGCGCGTGCCGCGTCGGCGCTGAACCACCCCAACATCTGCTCGATCTACGACATCGGCGAGTGGGAGGGGCGGCGCTTCATCGTGATGGAGCTGCTCGAGGGTCGCCCGCTCAACGAGCACATCGGCGGCAAGCCGATGGAGATCGACGCGGCGATCGAGCTCGCGGTCCAGCTCGCCGGGGCCATCGGCGCCGCTCACGCGAAGGGCATCGTCCACCGCGACATCAAGCCGGACAACATCTTCATCACCAACGACGGCACCGCGAAGATCCTCGACTTCGGACTGGCCAAACTCGGATCCGGCGAAGAGCCCGGCGAGGACGACGAGACCCGTACCGCGTTGGGACAGACCCGCCCGGGCGCCATCGTCGGGACGGTGGCCTACATGTCCCCGGAGCAGGCGCTCGGCGACCAGCTCGACGCGCGCACGGACGTCTTCTCGCTGGGCGTCGTGCTCTACGAGATGATCACGGCACGGCGTGCGTTCGACGGGAAGACCTCGGCCGCCGTCTTCGACCAGATCCTCAATCGCGCGCCGACGGCCCCCGTCGATTTCAACACGCAGGTGCCGATCGAGCTGCAGAACATCGTCAACCGCGCTCTGGAGAAAGACCCGGCGCTGCGCTATCAGTCCGCGGCAGATCTGGCAGCGGATCTGAAACGGCTGCGGCGGGATTCCGCGGAGCGACCCGGCGGAGCGCCGCCCGCCGCTACGGCCGGGCAACATTGGTGGCCAAAGGTCGTCGTCGGGATCGCGCTGGTCGCGGCAATCTCCATTGCCGCGAACATGCTGCTCCGCACCGAACGGACCGAACCGGCAGCCGCGGCACCCCAGCCGGGGGTCTCGGGCGCTCCGTCGATCGCCGTCCTCCCGTTCACCAACGAGAGCGGCGACCAGGAACAGGAGTACTTCAGCGTCGGACTGACGGACGCCATTATCACGGAGCTGTCGCGCTACCGCGAACTGGCCGTCATCGCTCACTTTTCGACGGCCGACTTTCAGAAAAAGCATGCCAACGCCGAGCTCGGAGAGATCGGCGCGACCCTCAGGGCGCGTTATGTTCTGCAAGGAAACGTGTTCAAGCAGGGGGATCGTCTACGCATCAATGTTCGACTTTCGGACGCAATCGAACGGCGCGAGGTGTGGGGCACCTCCTACGATCGTGATCTTACGGTTCAGGATGTCTTCGAGGTCCAGGACGACCTGACGCAGCAAGTCGTTAGCCAGATTGCAGGCACCTACGGTGCTGTTGCGCGCGCGGAGATCTCGCACCGTCGTCGTAGGCCGCCTGCCAAGCTCAAGAGCTATGACTGTGTCCTTCGCGCCTACGAGTACCTGCACATCCACAAAGACGAGCAGCACGCATCCACGAGGGATTGCCTCGAGCAGGTGGTCGAGGAAGAACCGGACTACGCCGAGGGTCTGGCGTGGCTCGGCTACATCTACGCAGAGGAATACCACCATCGTCGAAACGAGCGGCTGGACGAATACGACCCGTTAGATCGTGCGCTCGAACTGGGACTCGAGGCGGTCCGGCTCGACGACGCGAGCCACGTCACCCACGGCACGCTGAGCCTGACGTATTACTTCCGAGGAGACTATGAACGCGCCATCGCCGAGAACCGACGCGCGATGGAGCTGGCTCCGAACAACGCCACGTGGCTGGCGATCATGGGCCTCTACCTGATCCAGCGGGAGGACTTTGAACAAGGAACCCCCATGGTTGACCGTGCGATCGAGCTCTTCAGGCCTTACC
>WVWW01000219.1:31316-41453 GCA_011773795.1 Acidobacteriota bacterium | reverse complement strand
CCCTCGCGGATCTCAGAGAAACCGAGTTGGGAGACGACTTCCGGGCACCACTCTTTCTCGCGGCGACCTACGGCCAACTCGGTCGACAACAAGAGGCGGCCAAGGCGCTCGACGATCTGGCCAAGGTCTGGAAGCTTCCGAACAGTCAGTTGCGCTCCGAGCTGATCGAACGTCACGCCCAGACGGAAGGCCTGACCGACCATCTGCTCGACGGCCTCGTAAAGGCCGGGCTGGACCTCGGCTCATGAAGCTTGGCCATCGAGGGCTTCTCTCAGCCACCTGAAGCTCCGGATCATCAGAATCACGACGACCAGGAACCAGATCCCGACGAGCGGGCCGATATCGAACGAGCCTGCGGCGGCGGGTGGTGTCGGGAACGTCTGGAAGTTCAAGAACAGACCCGCCAGCCCGATTGCGACGCCCGACACCGCCATGATCTTCCCGAGTCGAGGGTGGCTCCAGGCCGTCACCGCGATGAGCACCGTCGCCACCAGAATGAAAATGTCCCAGACGATGTCGAGCCCGAGCTGGACGGCGTTGCCGCTCTCGAAGCCCATCTTCCAGGCGGCGTAGGCCGGCACATCGGTTTCTTCGGGTCGATTGGCGATGAACGTCTCGAAAACCGCACGCTGGACGACGGCCATCATGGTCACCGTCAGCCCGGCCAGCATCAGGAACAGGCAACCGATCTGCAGCGTGATGCTGTTCTTGTGCTGCCTGATGAAGTGGTAGATCCCCGGCGCGGAGACGATCAGCAAGGGGCCGAACGACCAGAAGACGATGTTCGCGACCATGCGTGGCAGCGGAGCGCCGATCGCCAGGCCGTAACAGAGATCCGCGGCGAGGCCGCACACGATGCCGCACTTCACCCAGCGGACGACGAGCTCTTTTTCTCCGAACATCTCGAGCCTCCTATCTGCGACCGGTAATCGGTACCGATCAGTCTAAGTCAGCCCATCCCCCCCGCGCGGGGGATACCCCTTTTCAAACCGTCGGCGTAGCGTTTTCCTGACAGGGGAGGGAGAACCAGGAGGCCGACCATGAACGTATGCAAGCGGATAACCGTCCTTTCAGCTCAAGAGTGTGATGGAGGGTGGATCCCCGCTGACGCCCGGGGTAGCCAGCACGGTGCTCGGCCTGCTGCGCGAGAATGCCCCGGCGCGCAGCGGAATTTCGCCGAGTCAGCTGGACCTGACGGAGCGGGAACTCGAGGTCCTGCGCTGCCTGGTCGACGGTTGCCGCTACTCCGAGGCTGCCGAGATCCTGGGGATCGGAGCAGAAACCGTCAAATCCCACGTGCACTCGGTCTACCGCAAGCTGCAGGTGCGTTCGGCGGCCTCCGCCGTCCGCGAGGCGCTCCGCAGGGGACTCGTCTGAACGACTCGGCTCCCCCGGCACGATCAGGGTTCGGGTGATGCCGCGCTGGACCTCGAGGAGACAAAGAAAAGCCCGGGTCGATCGTACGATTGACCCGGGCACATTCACCTCAATTGAAGATCAGAACTGCGTGCGCGTGGTGATCCCGAACGTCCTGGGCTGGTTGGTCAGGAAGCCGACGCGCGCGAGCGTGCCGCGCTCCTGGTCGAGCGCCAGGAATGCCCGCTCGTCCGTCACGTTGTTGACGAAGAAGCTGGTATCCCAGTCCTTGCTCTTGAATCCGAGCCGCAGGTTGATCAGATCGTACGACGGCAGCTCGGGATCGAACGTGAACGTGGTCGCCGTCAGCGGCCCGCCGATGTCGTTGGGCGAGAACGCGGTCAGGTCGACGGAGCCGAAACCGGCCGCCTGGTCGCCGATCTGGGTGAAGCGCTCCCCGACGTGCTGGTAGGTGCCCGACAGGTACACCAGCCAGTTGTTCTGCAGCAGCCACTGGTAGGTCGCCGCAGCCGCGACCTGCAGCTCGGGCACCGTCGGCAGGCGGTTGCCGTCCTGGATCCCCGACACCACACTCACGTTGCCCATCAAGTCCGTCGAGGTGACGGTGGACTGCAGCTCGGAATCCGTGAAGCTGGCAGAGATGGCGAAGTCGAAGTTCTCGTTCGGCTGCATCGCGAGCTCGACCTCGGCTCCGGTGCTCCGCGCATCGGGCACGTTGAAGATCAACCGTGAAGAGCACGACCCCGCCGTTACGGTTGCCTGGAGATCGCTGATGTCCATGTGGAACGCCGCCACGTTGAACGTCCCGCGGCCTCCCATGATCGTGCCCTTCGCACCGGCCTCGTAGTTCCAGACCTCCTCGTCTTCCCAGGTGTCGCGCCCGCCGAAGGTGACCAGGTCCTGGGGCGTGCACAGCGGGACGTTGAGCGGGTCGTTGATCCCACCCAGCCGGAAGCCCTTCGATGCCTGGGCGTTGAGATTCCAGCTGTCGTTGAGCTGGAAGCTGGCGATGAACCGCGGGACCAGGCCGTCCGCCGAGGTCGAGCCGCTGGTCTCGACGAGCGAGTTGCCGTTGTCGCCGTTGCCGAAGATGCCGTCGAAGATCTGCGTGCGGTCTTCCTCGAAATCGTAATAGCGGGCCCCGGCCGTCAGGTCGACCCTGTCGCCCACGCTGAAGCTCACCTCGCCGAACACGGCGACCTGGTCGAAGTCGTAGTCGAGATCCGACCAGAACAGCACGTCCCGCGGTGCCAGCAGGCCCGCGGTCGGCGCTCCGGTGGCGTCCTCGTAACCGAAGACGAGCAGGCTCTGACCGTAATCACGCTCGATCGTGCTGTAGAAGACACCGGCCAGCCAGCTGACGCGCTCCCCTTCGTCCGAGGCACGGAACTCCTGCGTGAGCACTTTCGCCCGGGTGTCGTCGTCGAGCGGCGCGTCGATCGTATAGACGCTCTCCGGGTCGCCGATGGAACCGCCGGTAATGCTCGCCGTCAGGGCCGTCGCGTCACGAACGACGAGGATGTCACGGTCGGTGAAAGACGTGATCGAAACGAACTCGAACGTGTCCCTCCCGTAGCGAATCGTCAGGTCCCCGAGCAGGAAATCGTCCGTGAACGGCTCCTCGAACTGAGTGAACAGCTGGCGCTCGCCCAGCGTGACGGCGGGCCGCGTGGTGGTGAACGGATTGGCCAGGATGTTGTAGTCGTCGATCCGGTTCCAGCCGTCCATCTCGACGCTCTGGTAGATCACGCGCGGAGTGACGGTCACGGTGTCCGTGGGCCGGAACGTGAACGCCACGCGAGCGCCGGTTCGATCGCCGCTGTTGACGTCGCGTTCGATGCTCAGGTCGGGCTGAACGGCATCCATGTAACCCGCGAAGCTCTCGGCGTAAGCGGCGATGCGCAGCGCGGCCCTGTCGCCGAACGGCAGGTTGGTCGCCACCTTCACGCTGCCGCCGAAGTCGCCGTCCTCGATGTTGCCCATCGTGAACTCGCCGAAGGACTCCTCGACGCCGAACTTGGGCTGGTTGGTGATGTAGCGCACGGTGCCCGACAGCGAACCCGAACCGAACAAGGTGCCTTGCGGGCCGCGCAGGACCTCGACCCGGGACACGTCGAACAGGTCGATGTCCGGCGTGAACAGCGAGAGCGAGATCACCGACTCGTCCAGGTAGACGCCGACCTGCTCCTTGACCCCCGGCTGGTCGCGGACGATCTGGCCGGCGGAGATGCCGCGCATCGCGACCTGGCTCTGGCCCGGTCCGAGGTTCTGCACGTTGAAGCCGGCGACGTTGGCGGCGACGTCCTCGATGTTCTGGGCGCCGCGCTTGCGCAACGTCTCTTCCGACGGCGCCGCGACGGAAAACGGTACGTCCTGGAGGTCTTCCTCGCGTTTGCGCGATGTCACGCGGATCCGTTCGGTGTAGGTCGTCTTGTCGGTGACCTCTTCCTTCTTCTTGTCTTCCTGTTCGGCGTCGTCCTGGGCCGTCGCGGGAACCGCGACCAACACCGTGACGAAGAGCAGGGCAAAAACGAACAACCATCCCCGATTGGCCATCGAAATCCCTCCTTGATCGAACGCGACCGACACCCCCGGCCGCAAAAACGCCCCAGCCTACCCCGGCCGGTCGACGTTCATCAAGAATTTCCCGCGCGATCGTCTCTTCCGAGGAGCTGCGGTCTGCGAAAACCCCGGACAGCAGACCCAATACCCCGGTTCGCGCTAGAGCCCCTTCAACAGCACCTCGACCGCTTTTTCCAGCTGTTCATCGCGTCCCTGCGATTCGAGCTGCGGGTCGTTGTCGACCCAGTGATCGGGGTCGAAGTGCTTGTTCTCCAGGGCGTCGCCGTCGACGTCGGTCCAGGTGACCTGGGGGATGCCGAAATAGAGGCTGCGGTCCTGCAGCGTCTCCCACCACACGGCCGTGCAGGTGCCCGGCACCTGCGTTCCGACGACCTCGCCCAGACCGAGCGTGCGGTAGCCGTTCGGGAAACAGTGCGCGTCGGAGTAGTTGCCTTCGTTCTGGACCACGATCGACGGCTTGGTCCAGCGCCGCGAGGGAACGCCCCCGAGGTACTGACCGCGCGGCCAGGCGGTCATGAAGACCTCGCCCGAGAGGAACACCGTCAGCGCCTCGTCCAGGTTGCCGCCGCCGTTGAAGCGCGTGTCGAGCACGATCGCCTCCTTGGTCAACGCCTCGCCGAAGATGTCCTCGAAGATCTCGCGGAAGGAACCGTCGTTCATGCCGCGGATATGCGTGTAGCCGATGCGACCCTTGGAGAGTCGGTCCACTTCCGCGCGGCGGCTGCGCACCCAGCGGTCATAAAGAAGTCGGCCCTGCTCGCCCCAGCCGATCGGCTTGACGCGCTCGTCCCACGTCTTGTCCGACTCGGGATCGCTCAGGGTCAGCCGCGTCGGCTTGCCCGCCTTGCGATTGAGCAAGGGGTACCAGTTCTCGCCCGCCCCGATCGTCTTTCCGTCGATCGCGGTGATCACGTGGCCCTCGGCGATCTCGTTCTCGGCCTTCAGGAGCGGACTCTTCTCCATGATCTCCGCGATGCGGATCCCGGGTTTGTCCCAGTCGGGGTCGGGGAAGAAGCCCAGCGCGGCGGTCTGATCGCGGTCTTCGCGGCGCGAGCGATAGCCGGAGCCGGTGTGCGACGCGTTGAGCTCGCCGAGCATCTCGGACAGCAGCTCCGCGAAGTCCCAGTTGGTGTCGATGTAAGGGAGGAACCGCTTGTACTCTTTCTTGTAGAAACCCCAGTCGACACCGTGCATGTCCACGTCGTGGAACTTCTTCAGCGTCTGGCGCCAGACGTGCTCGAACATGTAGTCGCGCTCCGCGGCGGCATCCAGATCGATCGAGGCGGCCATCTTGACCGGCGTGACCTTGCCGGATTCGAGCTCGACGGTGCGCAGCGAGTTGTCGACGAGCATGAACGCCGTCTTGCCGTCCTTGGAAAGCGTCAGGCCGCCGACGTTGTTGGCGCCGATCTTGGCCAGCAGCTTGACCTCTTCCTTGCGGTGCTTGTAGAGCCAGAGGTCGTAGCCCTTCTCGAAACGCGCGAGGTAGACGAGCTTCTCCGCGTCCTCCGTCAAGGCGGCGCCGGCCAGACGGGACGAGTGCGTGGTCAGGCGGATCGTGCGGTCCTCGAGGCCGTCGAGCTCGAGCTCGACCGGATCGGGCAGCTTGATCTCGTCCTCGTCGTCGTCTTCCTCCTCGTCCTCGTCCTTCTTGCCTTTCTTCTTCTTGTCGCCGTCGTCGTCTTCCTTTCCTTCTTCCTTCTTTTTCTTCTTCTCTTCTTTTTCTTCTTTCGCCTTGAGCTGCTCGAGCTCGATCTCGGACAGCCGGTAGCGGTCGAACGCCTCCTGCGTGAAGAAGGCGAGCTTCAGGTCACCGCCCGCGGACCAGCCGGCCTCGAGGCGTGACCCGTAGCGGTCCGTGTACCAGTACATGGCCTTGCCCTCGAGCGTCCACTGCGGGATCACGTCCTCGTAGCCGGCCTTGGTGAGGTTGACCGGGTCGGCTCCGCCCGCGGCGGGCAACAGGCCGATCTCCGACGACCAGCGCGTGGGGCTGACGAACTCGACCAGGAAATGTTTGCCGTCGGGCGACCACCGGTACCACTGATCACCGTCGATGTAGGAGTAGTTGTACTTGGCCGGGAGGATGGTCCGTGTCTTGCCGTTCTCCAGCTGGATCACCTTGAGCTCGACGCGTTCCTGCAGGTAGGCGACCTCCTTGCCGTCGGGGGACCACTGCGGCTGGAAGGTTTCCTCGGGGATCTCCAGGATGGCCTCCTCCTGCAGCAGCGTGGCGTTGAAGAAGTCGGGTTCGTCCTCGTCGCCGAGGTTCATGCGGTAGAGGTTCCAACTGCCGTTGCGCTCCGAGGCGTACAGCAGGCTCCGCCCGTCGGGGCTGAAGCTCAGCGAGCGCTCCTGCTCGGGCGTGTAGGTGATCTGCCGCGTATCTCCGTGCTTGGTCGAGGTGACGAAGACCTCGCCGCGCGCGATGAACGCGATCTCCTCGCCCTTCGGCGAGGCGTCGAACTCCGAGATCTGCCCGGCGACGTTGACCAGCTGTTGCGCGTTGGTCCGTCGATCCGCCGCGGCCTCGACGCGGATCTTCTTACCCCTCCTGTCGGCTGCGCGCTTGACGTAGAGCGACCCGTCCCAGGCGTAGGCGATGTCGCCGTTCTCCGCGATGCTGAGGAACCGCACCGGGTGGTTCTCGTGCCTCGTGACCTGCGCCGGTTCGGCACCGTCGGTCAGGCCGAGTTTCCAGACGTTGAAGGTCCCGGAAGACTCCGACAGGTAGTAGATCGAATCCTGTCCCGGTGCCCAGACGGGCTGGCGATCGTCGTGGCCGAACTCCGTCAGTCGCGTGTGCTTGCCCGAGCTGACATCGTGGACCCAGACGTCCCGGGCGAACGACGAGTCGTCGTGCTTGCGCCACTCGTCCTCGTAACCCTTCTCGTCGGAGTAGACGAGTCGCTTGCGATCGTCGTCGAAAACGGCGTACATCGCCGGGGTGGTCAATACCTGGTCCGGCATCCCGCCCTCGAGCGCGACCTCGTAGAGCTCGGGCTGCGCACCGGTGGGGTACTGCACGCAGTCGATGGCGTCGAGACGGCTCGAGGAGAACAAGACGGACTTCCCGCCCGGCGCGAACGACATCGGCATGTCGTTGGACGAGTGGAACGTCAACCGAGTCGCTTCCCCGCCGGTCGCGGGAATCGTCCAGACGTCGAAGTTGCCGTAGCGGTCCGAGGCGAACGCGATCGTCTCGCCGTCGGGCGACCAGATCGGGCGCGTGTCGTGCGCCTGATGCAGGGTCAGCGGGGTCGCCGTGCCGCCGCCGGACGGCACGCGCCACAGGTCCCCACGGTAGCTGAAGACGATCGTCTCCCCGTCGGGCGAGATCGCCGGGTAACGCAGCCACTGCGCCTCTTCGGCCACGATCGCCGGNNCATCGATTCCTCTCCCATGCCCCTCGGACCCGACGGATTCTATCGGGATCGGGTCCGGATCGAAAGGGGGCGGGGCCCGGCTCGTTACGGATCGCGCTAGGATGACCGCGTGCAGGAAGAGAAGCCGATCCCGGAGGGTCACGCCGGGTTGCTCTCGACCGAGCTGGCCAACGGGATCACCCACGGGGTCGGCTTCGTGCTGAGCCAGCTGGGACTGGTAGCGCTCGTGATCGTGGCGGTGGCACGCGGTAGCGCGCGTCATGTCGTCGCCTGCTCCATCTACGGCGCGACCCTGGTCTTGCTCTACCTGGCATCAACGCTCTACCACAGCGTTCGCGCGCCGCGGGCCAAGCGCATCCTCCGGTTGATCGATCACATCTCGATCTACCTGCTCATCGCCGGTACGTACACGCCGTTCACGCTGGTGACGTTGCGCGGCGGATGGGGCTGGTCCCTCTTCGGCGTGATCTGGGGCCTCGCCCTGGTCGGGACCGTATTCAAGCTGTTCGTTCCTCCGGGTCGCTGGGAAGCCGTCTCGATGGTCCTGTATCTCGCGATGGGATGGCTCGCCATCGTGGCGTTCAGGCCGCTGCAGGACTCGCTCGCGACCGCAGGAATGGTCTGGGTCTTCGCCGGCGGGTTGGCCTACACGATCGGCGTGGTGTTCTACTTCTGGGAGTCGATCCTCCACCACCACGCGATCTGGCACATCTTCGTAATGCTCGGGAGCGCTTGTCACTTCTTCGCCGTGATGTTCTACGTGTTGCCGAGCGCAAGCTGACCACAGATCCAAAAGCGGCCAAACCCGGCTGTTTCTCCGCAGGCCGTGATTCGCGCCGCACGTATGACGTTTGTTGGTATATTCCCACCACAGAGCGACGGCGGCGGGTCCGCGGCGATCGCGGACCGTCCCTCCCCCCGTCGGTGAATGTCTTTGTTCGCGGCCCGGTAACCGGCGGCGAACCGGGGGACGGCATGCGGGCAACTTGTGGGGCAGGCGCCATTCTCGGCCTCGCTTGTTTGTTGCTCGGAATCCACGTTTCGGACGCGGCAACGATCGCCTTCCGCGACCAGAGTGTCCAGGCCGGCCTGGCGTTCACACCGGCATCGCCGGTCGACATGAGCCAGCGGGCGATGTACCACGGCGGCTCGGTCGGGGACTTCAACCGCGACACGTGGCCCGATCTGTTCCTACTCGGCGGCGGAATGGTCGCCGACGCCCTGTTCATCAACAACGGTGACGGGACCTTCACGGACGAGGCCGCTTCCTGGGGCGTCGACGCCGTTCACCGCGGGCGCGGTTCGACGGTCGGCGATTTCAACGCGGACGGCTGGCCCGACATCTATGTGACCAGCGGGGGCGACATGTCCGATGCGGACCGCTTCGGCCAGCACATGCTGTACAAGAACAACGGGAACGGCACGTTCACCGAGATCGGGGCGTCCGCGGGGGTCACCACGACCTCGGCCAACCATCTCGCGGCGACCGGGGCGGCGTTCGGCGACTACGATCTCGACGGAGATCTCGACCTCTTCGTCTGCGGCTGGGAACCGGCGGCCTGCACGCTCCCGTGCGAGCAGAACCGGTTGTTCCGCAACAACGGCGACGAGACGTTCACCGACGTCACCACGGCGGCCGGGATCCTCAGCGAGTTCGAGGGATTCTCACCGAGTTTCGTCGACATGAACGGCGACCTCTACCCCGAGCTGCTCGTCGCGGCGGATCTGCACACGAGCCAGTACTTCATCAACAACGGGGACGGGACGTTCACGAACCACTCCGCGGCTTCAGGAACCGGGTTGGACGATGCGGGGATGGGGTCGGCCGTCGCCGACTTCAACGGCGACGGGCTGCCCGACTGGTACGTCACCTCGATCTGGATGGACAACAGCCAGCAGGACGGCAACTACCTCTATCTCAACCAGGGTAACCACTTCTTCATCGACCAGCCCGAGAGCGCGGGCGCCAAGGACGGCGGTTGGGGCTGGGGCGCCGAGGACGTCGACTTCGACCACGACGGTGTCGTGGACATCATCGAGACGAACGGTTGGCCGCTCACGGAGTGGATCGGAGAGACCGCCTACCTGTTTCACAATCAAGGCAATGCGATCTTCACCGAGGCGCAGGACGGATCGGGGTTCAGCCACTACGGTCAAGGCCGTTCGCTCCTGAAGCTGGACTACGACCAGGACGGCGACATGGACATCGTCGTGACGGGATACGCCGAGGCGGTGCGGCTGTACCGCAACGATCTCGGCGGCGCGGACATCAACTGGATCCAGGTCGTGCTCGACACCGGTGCGAATCCGCTGCTGGCACCCGACGGCTACGGCGCGAAGGTCACCGCGACGGCCGGCGGCGTGTCGCAGTCGGCGTGGCCCGACGGAGGGGCGAGTTACCTCGGCCGCAGCGAGCAGATCGTTCACTTCGGACTCGGCAGCGAGAATCTCGTCGACATCCTCGTCGAGTGGGCCGACGGGAGCACGACGACGATGACGGGTCTGGCGGCGAATCAGCGCGTGACCGCAGCGCCCCAGGTCGGCGTAGCTCCCGGCGAGGCGTCCGCAGATCCGGCCGGGCAGTTGACCGCGACCTACGACCGGATGACCGAGGAGATCAGGGTCACCTACACACCGGCCTGCGATTCTCCCAACCACACGATCTACTACGGGGATCTGGCCAACGTCTCCACCCTCACCTATGCCGGCGCCGCCTGCTGGCTGGGCGCCAGTGGAACGGCGAGCTTCGACCCCGATCGAAAGGACGCTTTTTTCCTCGTCGTCGGCCACA
>WVWW01000219.1:31061-31295 GCA_011773795.1 Acidobacteriota bacterium | reverse complement strand
AACCTGCGGAGTTCCCTGAGTGATGCGATCCGTTAGCCGGGCACTCGCACTTCTCGGGATCGCCGGGATTGTCTTTTGGGAAGCCGGCACCGGTGCGGCCGAGATCGGCTTCAGAGATCAGACCGTTTCGGCCGGCCTGGTGTTCACGCCCGGCTCGCCCGTCGACATGAGTTACCGCGCGATGTACCACGGCGGTTCGGTGGGGGACTTCAACCGCGACGGCTGGCCCGATCT
>WVWW01000219.1:25110-30978 GCA_011773795.1 Acidobacteriota bacterium | reverse complement strand
GGCGGCAGCGTGGCCGCGGCGGATAGGCTCGGCCAGCACCTCCTGTACCGGAACAACGGCGACGACACGTTCACGGAGATCGGCGTGTCGGCCGGGGTCAATACCACCTCGGCGAGCTATCTGGCGGCGACGGGAGCCACGTTCGGGGACTACGATCTCGACGGCGATCTCGATCTCTTCGTGTGCGGGTGGGAGCCGGCGGCCTGCTCCGGTACCTGCGATCAGAATCGGCTCTTTCGCAACGATGGAAACGAGACGTTCACCGACGTCACCTCTGCCGCCGGCATCGTCCCGGCATTTGACGGGTTCTCACCGCGCTTCCTGGACATGAACGGTGACCGTTATCCCGAGTTGCTGGTCGCGGCGGACTTCCAGACCAGTCGCTACTTCGTGAACAACGGGGACGGTACGTTCACCGACCACACCGCCGCGTCCGGTACCGGCCTGGACGACAACGGGATGGGGACGACCATCGCCGACTTCAACGGCGACGGCCTCCCGGACTGGTACGTCACCTCGATCTGGACGGACAACAGCGAACANNCAACAGCGAACAGGACGGCAACTACCTCTACATCAACCAGGGCAACGATGTCTTTGTCGCGCAGCCCGAGTCGGCGGGCGCACGTGACGGCGGCTGGGGCTGGGGTGCCGAGAGCGTCGACTTCGACCACGACGGTCGGGTCGACATCGTCGAAACCAACGGCTGGGTCGTCTCGGAGTGGATCGGGGAGACGTCGTACCTGTTCCGGAACCTGGGCAACGCGACTTTTGCCGAGGTGCAGGACGGCTCCGGTTTCAGCCACTTCGGCCAGGGGCGCTCGCTGTTGAAGTTGGACTACGACCGGGACGGCGACATGGACATCGTCGTGACGGGGTACGCCGAGGCGGTGCGTCTGTATCGCAACGAGCTGAGCGGCGTCGACATCAACTGGATCCAGGTCGCGCTGGACACCAGCACGACCCCCCACCTGGCGCCCGACGGTTACGGTGCCAGGGTCACCGCGACGGCGGCCGGCGTTCCACAATCGGCATGGGCCGACGGCGGCACCAGCTACCTCGGGCGCAGCGAGCATCTCGTGCACTTCGGGATCGGGAGTGAGCCGCTCGTCGACATCCTCGTCGAGTGGTCCGACGGCAGCACGACGGCCATGCCGGGACTTGCCGCGAATCAGCGCGTCATCGCGGCGCCGCAATCCGGTCCGGCTCCCGGGGAAGCCTCCGGTGCTTCCGGCGAGTTACTGACCGCAGCCTACGACCGTGTGACCGGGGAGATCGTGGTGAGCTACACGCCCGCGTGCGACTCGTCGAACCACACGATCTACTTCGGCGACCTGGCCGACGTCTCGACGCACACATACGCCGACGCGATCTGTTGGCTCGGCGCCGGGGGAACGGCTCGCTTCGACCCCGACCGCGACGATGCGTTCTTCCTCGTCGTCGGGCAGAACGGGACGATCGAGGGTTCCTACGGACGGGACAGCGCCGACAACGAACGCCCCGAGTCCACCGGGATCGGCAACTGCGACATCCCGCAGGATCTCAGCGGGAGCTGTGCCGTTCCCTGAGGGCGATTCGCGTGAGGGCGGATCGACCACGGGTTTCCGAAGAGTCCTGCAGGACGCTCAGGCGTACGCGGTCATCTCGATGATCTCGGGTCGGACGGCCCGCTCGAAATCCTCGAAGCTCATCCGCATCAGCTCGGTGTGGGACCCCGCGTTGAACACGATCGATTTTTCCTCCGCCAGCGAGTCCGCGACGAGCGTCCGCATCCGGTAGAGGTTGCCGAAGGGCGGCATGGCTCCCAGCTCGCAGCCGGGGAACACGTCCTTGAACTCCTTCTCCTCGGCGAGCTCGACCATCCTCGAGTTCGTCACGTACTTGAGGAAGTCGAGGTCGACGCGGGACGAGGCGGGCAGCACCGCCAGCGCCATCTCACCGTTGATCTTGATCACGACGGTCTTGGCCATCTCCCTGCCGGGCACGTGGGCCGACGCCGCGATTTCCTGGGCCGTGAAGGCACGAGAGTGCGAGATCAGGACGTACTTCACGCCGCGTTCGTCGAGATAGTCTTTCAGTCTTTTGGTCGGCATAGCGAAACCTCCAAGAAGTCCGAGGTCACGCGCATGCCCGTGGGGAATCTCGAAGTCGCGCACTTGGACACGGCACGACCTCGGTACAGGAATGGAACCACCGCCCCGACGCCGGATCAATGATGCACGCGCATCATTTTTGGGTTCGGGGTTCCGAAATCAGGAAAGGAACCCGTGCTTGCGCATCCAGTCATCGCTGAAGAGCGTCTTCAGGTAGCGCGTCCCGGAGTCGGGGAAGATCGTCACGATTCGCGTGCCCGGTTTCGCCCCGTCGGCGACCTGCCGCACGCCCCACAATGCGGCGCCGCTGGAGCCGCCGGCCAGGATCGCATCGGTGCGAAGGAGCTCCCGACAGGCGCGGAACGCCTCACCGTCGTCGACCTGCAGCATCTCGTCGATCAGCTCGAACTCCGGGCAGCCGATGATCTCCTCGTCGCCGAGTCCCTCGAGCAGGTAGGATCCCGGTTCCCCGTGACTCCCCGTGCGGAAGTAGTCGGCGAAGACCGATCCCACGACGTCGACCGCCACGACCCTGATGCCCGGATCCTGCTCCTTGAGGTAGCGGGCAACCCCCGAGATCGTCCCGCCCGTGCCGATCCCGGCGACCAGGACGTCGATCTTGCCGTCCATCTGGCGCCAGATCTCCGGCCCCGTCGACCGGTAGTGGGCCTCATTATTAAGTCGGTTGTTGTGCTGGTCGGGGAAGTAGACCCCCGGACCGGCCTCGGCCAGCTCCAGCGCCTTGCGGTTGTAGCTCTCGGGGTGCTCCGGCGGGAGGTCGCCGTCGACGAGCACGAGTTCCACCCCGATGGCGCGCAGGCAGTCGAGCTTCTCCGGGCTGGTCTGCTTGCGCACGACCGCACGGCAGCCCAAGCCGCGGAGCGCCGCCATCATCCCCAAGCCCATCGCCGTATTGCCCGAGGAGGCTTCCACGACGACGTCGCCGACGTTCAATTGACCGTCCTCGAGCGCACGATCGATCAGATAACGGGCCAGCCGGTCCTTGATGCTGCCCATCGGGTTGAGGTACTCGAGCTTGGCGAACGCCTCGCAATCGAGGCCCTTCACGCAGCGCTGCAGCCGCACCAGTGGCGTCCAGCCGACCGCTTCGCTGACGTCGTTGAAGACCCTGAGATCATCCATGACGGGCCGATTCTACGCGAAGCCGGTTCGTCCCCGGCCGATAATCGATCCGTAGCCCGAGAGGACTCGCTTCAGCGAACGTCGGCCCGTCCGCCATCACGGAGCGGGTTCGTCGCCGCTCGTGCCCGCGATCGCCGAGCTCGACTGGTCAATGCGTAGTGATCGGCCGCGTCGTGTGCCGTGAAGGCCGGCTCGGTCACCGGTCGCGTATGGAGCTACCGGCCTCGGCCTTTACCCTTGTGGTTCTTTCCCCCACCGGAGTGGGAAGAGAGTCGCCCGGCCTTGAGCGCGTGGAACTCCGCCGAGCCCGGCTTGATGCCGAGGTTCTTGGCGATCACGCCCCAGCCCTGACCCTTGTGCTCCCGGTGCTCGGCGACGACCTTCTCGATCGGCTGGTCGGCGAGCTCGCCGATGCGCAGGCACATGTAGACGTCGGACGGATCCGACATCACGCGGAACAACCCGTCGACCTCCCGGTCCGAGACGTTGAACGAGAGGCTCAGGTCCGCCTTGAAGGCACCCAGATCGGCGCTCGCCGTGACGTCGATCTCGGCGAGAAAGCTGTCCAGGCCGCCCGCCGAGGCGGGGGCGGAGACGAGCAGCGCGCAGGCCAGCGCGCAAGCGGGAATGACTTTGCGAGAGTTGTGCATCCTGATTCCTCCACGGCTCGTGCCGATGGGGAGAATCTGGGTTTCAGCCGCGACCGTGGCAAGCGACCCGATACGTCAGTCCCGAACACGATTTCGTGACCGTCGAAAACGCCTGCCGGACCGCCCAAGCGGTTCAATTGGTGTAGAATCCAACCTCGAATCCCCCGGGAGCAAGGCGTTTCAGGTGATCGGACAGACGATTTCGCACTTTCGTATCGACCGTAAGCTCGGCGCCGGCGGGATGGGGGAGGTGTACCTGGCCGAGGACACGAACCTGAAGCGCCAGGTCGCGCTCAAGGTCCTCTCCAAGCAACTCGCGACGGATCCGGACGGCCGCAACAAGATCGTCAAGGAAGCCCAGACGGCTTCCCGGCTGACCCACCCCAACATCGCCACCGTCTACGAGGTCGATGTCGCCGGCGAGACACCGTTCATCGCCATGGAACTGGTCGGCGGTCAGAGTCTCAAGGAGCTGCTGGAGCAGCGGTCGCTGCGCCCCGACGAGCTGGCCAAGATCGCCCGCCAGGTCGCCGAGGGCCTGGCCGAGGCCCATGCGGGTGGCGTGCTGCACCGNNTGATGGTCGACGCCCGCGGGCGGGTCAAGGTGCTGGACTTCGGGCTGGCGGTGCTGACCCAGACGGAGCGTGAAGCGGGTGAGGACGAAGACCAGTTCGTCTCGCGCACCGCGACCAAGTACACGACGGGCGGCACCGTCCCGTTCATGGCTCCGGAGCAGCTCCGCGGTGCAATGGCCGACGCGCGAAGCGATATCTTCTCCTTCGGGGTGATGCTGTACCAGTGCCTGGCCGGCCGGTTGCCGTTCGACGGGGAGACGTCGATCGATATCCTGCATTCGATCCTGCACAACGAGCCGCGTCCGATCCGTACGCTGGTGCCGGACATCTCCCCGGTGTGGGAGCGGTTGATCGAGCGCTGCCTGGCCAAGGCGCCGGAGCAGCGGCCGGCCTCCATGGCTGAAGTGATCGACGCGCTCAAGAAGCTGGAGACATCCGGTTCAGCTCAACAGGAAAAGTCGCTGGCCGTGCTCTACTTCGAGAACCTCAGCCGATCGGAGGAGGACGAGTACTTCCGCGACGGCATCACCGAGGACATCATCACCGAGCTGTCTCGCATCGAGGGGCTCAAGGTGTTCTCGCGCTCCGCGGTGATCGGCTTCCGCGACAAGGACGCGTCCTCCGCCGAGGTGGGGCGAAAGCTCGGTGCGACGCACGTGCTGGAGGGCAGCCTGCGGCGTGCGGGAAAACGCCTGCGTATCACGGGCCGCCTGGTGGAAACGCGCACGGGACACTCGGTCTGGGCCGAGCGTTACGACCGACAGTTGGAGGACGTGTTCGAGATCCAGGACGAGATCTCGCAGTCCATCGGCGGGGCGCTGCAGGTCATGCTGGGTGACCAGAAGAAGGCCGCGCCCAAGAAAAAAGAAGACACGCCCGACGTGCGGGCCTACGATCTCTACCTACGCGGTCGGCAGTTCTTCCACCAGTTCCGCCGCCAGGGCTACGAGTTCGCGCGGCAGATGTTCGCACGGGCCATCGTGATCGACGCCAACTACGCCCGGGCCTACGCCGGTGTCGCGGATTGCTGCTCATTCCTTTACATGTACTTCGACTCCAGCGAGGCGAACCTCGAAGAGGCGGATGCGGCGAGCAAGCGCGCCGTCGAGTTGGAGCCGGACCTCGCCGAGGCGCACGCCTCCAGAGGGCTGGCCGCGTCGTTGCGGCGCGAGTACGACCAGGCGGCGGAAGAGTTCGAAACGGCAATCCGGCTGGACCCCAAGCTCTTCGAGGCGCACTACTTCTACGCACGCGCGCGATTCGCCGAAGGCAAGGTGGAAGATGCGGCGACGCTGTTTGCGCGGGCCTCCGAGGTCAGCCCGGAGGACTACCAGGCGCCGATTTTCCTGGCCCAGTGCTACAAGGCGCTCAAACGCGACGCCGACGCGACCGCCGCCTACCGCAACT
>WVWW01000219.1:23655-25092 GCA_011773795.1 Acidobacteriota bacterium | reverse complement strand
CGATCCCGACGACCCCGGTGTGCTTTACAACGTGGGCTGTGTCTACGCCTCTTTCGGCGAAGCGGACAAATCGCTGGACTGCCTCGAGCGGGCCACGAGCTACCGCGAGTGGATGGAGAACGACCCCGATCTCGACTCGCTGCGCGATCACCCGCGCTTCCAGGCGATCTTCGAGAAGCTCTGACCCCGCTTAGCCTCCCGCGGATCTCTGCACTACAATTTTGATTCACTCGCCATCGAGAGGCGCCGCCCGGGGATCGAGGAGCCATGACCGCACGACCTGCAGCCACGCTTGTGCTTCTAGCGATGTTCGGCGCGACATCTGCGCTCGCGTCCGACGCGTCCTTGAGCGCTTCCATCGACGCGCTGTTCGAACCGTTCACCGAGGGCGACCGGCCGGGCTGCGCCGTCGGCGTGATCCACGACGGCGAGTACGTGCACAAGGCCGGCTACGGATTCGCCAACCTCGAGCACCGGATCCCGATCACGTCCAAGTCGGTCTTCCGGACAGGGTCGGTGTCGAAGCAATTCACCGCGATGGCGGTCGCGTTGCTCGCCGAGAGCGGCGACCTGGATCTGGACGCCGATGTCCACACCTACCTGCCGGATCTGACGGACTACGGGCACAAGGTCACGGTGCGCCAGATGGTCCATCACCTGGCCGGGATGGGAGACTACGATCACGAGGCGTTCACCAAATCGAACGGCGAGCCGTTCCGTTTCGGCGCGTGGGATTTCTGGACGATCGAGGAGTTCTACGACGCGGTGGCCGCGGCCGACCTGGTAGACCCGCCCGGCACGCGCTGGCGCTACTCCAACCTCGGCTACTTCCTGCTCAGCCAGGTGATCGAGAAGACGGGTGGCAAGTCGCTACGCGACTTCGGTGCACAGGAGATCTTCGGCCCCCTCGGCATGGACCAGACCTTCTTCAACGACAACGTGGACGAAGTCGTGCCGCACCGTGCCGACGGCTACAAGCTCGTCGACGGCAAGTACCAGATCTTCATGACCAACCTGAGTTGGGTCGGGGACGGCNNTGGGTCGGGGACGGCGGAATCTACTCGAGCCTCGACGATTTCATCGCCTGGGATCGCAACTTCGACGACAACAAGCTCGGCAAGGGCGGCGACGACTTGATCGAAGTCATCACGACGCCCCATCCCGACGCGATCGTCACCCAGCAGGAGAACAACGACATCAAGTACGCCTACGGCCTGATGGTCGGCCGTCGGGATGGCGAACCCGTCATCGGCCACAACGGCGGATGGGTCGGCTTCACCAGCTCGTACTTCCGCTTCCCACGTCTCTCGCTGTCCACCGTCGTGTTCTGCAACGCCGCCGATGCGAAGGCGAGAGACCTCGGCCGGCGACTCGGTGAGATCGCGGTCGGGCACGTGAAAGCGGAGAACGATCGAGCTTTGACCGCCCGTTGACGCG
>WVWW01000219.1:3139-23616 GCA_011773795.1 Acidobacteriota bacterium | reverse complement strand
CGATCGTCGCGAGTTCCTGGGCAAGGTCGGGGTCGGCATGCTCGTGTCCGCCGGAGGGTGGGCCGTTGCAGACGAGCTCGACCTCATCACGTTGATCCACGCCGACGAGACCGATCGTCTTTCGTTCGGCAAGTTGGAACCGCTGGTCGCGTTGCTGCAGGAAACCCAGGCGGATGCCCTGATGCCCAAGCTGAAGGCGCAGCTCGAAGCCGGTGTCGACCTGCCGACGCTCGCCACGGCGGCGGCGCTCGCGAACGCACGGACCTTCGGCGGTCAGGACTACACCGGTTACCACTGCTTCATGGCCATCGTTCCCGCGCTGGCGATGGCTCGTCGGTTGCCGGACAACGAGGCCGCGCTCCCGATCTTCAAGGTGCTGCACCGGAACGCCCGGCGCATCCAGGCCCAGGGCGGACGCCGCGACGAGGTCCTTCGCCGCGTTCAACCGGCAGCGGCCGTCGAGGGCGACGCGCACGCGCGACTGCTCGCCGCGGGACGGAAAGGGGAGTTCGACTCCGCCGAGGCGACGTTCGCCAAGGTTGCGACACTTGGCCCGAAGGCGGCCTACGCCTCGCTGCAGCCGCTGGTGCGCGACAACATCGACGTGCACCAGGTCGTGCTGGCCTACCGCTCCTGGGACATGTTGCGTCTGGCCGGGGAGCAGAACGCCCAGGTGCTCCTGCGCCAGGTGTTGCGTCACTGCATCGACCGCGACGAGGGTCGCCGTCGCCGCGGGCGTCGGGCGCCCGCCATCCGCGAGCTGCTTCCGGAGCTGATCGAGACCCACGGGTTGGATCGTTCCATCGCCCGGACGAAACGATTGTCGGCGGGCGAGCTCGAGGAGGTTGCCCAGGTCGTCTTCGCGTCCGGTCGTGACGATGCAGCGCGACACGTCGCCACGCTGCTCGGCCAAGGCGTCGCGCGAGACGACATCGGTNNCGACATCGGTGAAGCGCTGTCGATCGCTTCCGTTCGACTGTTGCTCCACGACCCCGGCCGCTCGAGCGGCTCCGACGACAAGCCGCGGGGTAGCGTCCACGGCGCGTCGGTCGGCGTCCACGCGGCGGATTCGGCCAACGCATGGCGCGGCATCGCGGATGCCACCGAGCCGTCGAACGCGAACGCCTGTCTGGTGACCGCCGCGTGGCACACCGCGGGCCAGTCGGGCCACATGAACAGGTCGACACCGCACCACGCGAGCGCCCGAGAGGCCGCCGAGGGGGTCGTCGCCGACAGGTTGCTGGGTGCCCTCGCCGAGACGATGCGCGGACGGGACCAGACGATGTCCGCCGCCCTCGCCGAGCGCTACGGCAAGCTCGGTGGCGATCCGGAAGAGCTGATCGCGACGTTGATCGAACCCGCGGTTCGGTTCGACGGGGCGCTGCATCATGAGAAGTACTTCCTCACGGCGACCGAAGAGTTCGCACGGACACGCCCCGAGGCGCGCTGGGATCACCTCGTCGCTCTCGCCCGCGTCATGGCGAGCGGCTACGGCTACGAGGCGCCGGGGCTCGACTTGTCGCGCCGCGTGCTCGGAGTTTGAGGCTTGCAGCCCCCAAACTTCTAATTCCGCTATTCCGGGGAAGGTTTTTCTTGACACCGCGGCGGCCGATCGATTTCCCTAGCCGTAGGTTTCCTGTTCCGTGGGGGGTTGTGGAGTCAAATCGAAACGGCAGGGCTTTCGACTGTCTCGATCCGGAGGGGTTGGTATGCAAGTCAGGGTTCGGAAAAGCTTTTTGATCTCACTTTGCGTGATGCTCGCGTTCGGCGTGACATTCGCCCAAGGAAACGGTGTCGGCAAGCGCGTCGGCCCGCAGCAGTCGACCCGGGGCGTGACGGTCGATGAATACTTCGCGAACCAGGCGGATCTTCACGCCTGGCTGATCGGGCAGACACCGGCCAGTGTCCTGTCCGACCCCATCTCCGTGCAGCTGACCGAGGCCGAGCTCGACGACGTCGACCGGGTGGACCCCGCGGGCCGCGGGCCGTTGCGGGTCGGACTCGTGAAACAGCTCGCGGAGCCGATCACGGTCCATTGCGAGAACACCGGACGCGGCCAACGGCGCGCGACGTGCAGCGGCGACGGCGTCTTCCAGATGACCCGAGACGGCGGCTTCGTCTGGGCCCGGGCCGTCAGCTCACCCGGTGCCTACGGCATCCGAGTTCACGTCAACGAGTTCAACCTTCCCGCCGACGCGGATCTCTATTTCTACAGCCTCGACGGCGAGGCGTACGGCCCGTTCCAGAAAAGCGGGCCGAACGACGACGGCGACTTGTGGCTGCCGTCCATCATGTCCGACACCGGGATCCTGCTCGTACGGCACTTCGGGCCGGGAGCGCGCGCCGAGCTCTCCGAAATGTCGATGAGCATCACCGAGATCGGCCACATCGGCAAGTCGTTCGCCGGAGGCGATCTGCCGACCACGAGGGGCAACGACGATCTGTGCGGGTACAACGCGAGCTGCGTTCAGAACGCGACCTGCCAGCCCAGCGGACCGGCCACCGCGGCCGAGAGCGCCGCGGCGAAGATGCTCTGGATCGCGGGCTGCTGCATCTACATCTGCAGCGGCGGCCTGATCGCCGACACGGACGGCAGTTCCGAGATCCCCTACTTCCTGACGGCGAATCACTGCCTGAGCGGCAACCGCGCCGCGAGGAATCTCGAGGCGTTCTTCCAGTACCAGATGAATTGCGGCGGCCCTTGTCCCGCGGGCTCCTACGACCCCGCGCCGGCTCCGAAGACGACGGGCGCCAGCATCATGTCGACGAGCCGGGACGGCGACTACACCCTGCTCCGGTTGAACGAGAATCCGCCGGCCGGAAGTACTTACCTCGGCTGGAACAGTACTCCTATCGCATTCACCGGCGGGGCCGCGCTGCACCGCATCAGCCACCCGTCCGGTGCGCCGCAGGCCTACTCCGAGCATGCGGTCGACACGAATATCGGTACCTGTCTCAACACGCCGCGCGGCGAGTTCATCTACAGTGACGACGTCTTCGGCGCGACCGAAGGCGGCAGCAGCGGTTCCCCGGTCGTCAATGTGGACGGAGAGATCGTCGGCCAGCTGACCGGTTGCTGCCCGGCCGGCGGCGGCAACTGCAGCAACGTCTGCAACTCCAACAACCACACGATCGACGGCGCGCTCGCTTTCTACTTCCCCCAGGTCGAGCAATACCTGGATCCGGCGGGTTGCACGACGACACCCGCCAGTTGCAGCGACGGCGTCGACAACGACTGCGACGGCGCGACCGACTGCGACGACACCGATGGGGCCGAGGATTGCTCGGCCGCACCGGAATGTGACGGCGGCGGCGGTTGCGTGAACCCGGGCGGCGACCCGCCCGGCGCATCCTGCTCGAGTGACGCGACCTGCTGCTCCAACAAGTGCAAGGGGCCGCCCAGCAACAAGACCTGTCGCTGATCGGTTCATTCGATCGATTCGAGAGGGGGCCTTTCGGCCCCCTCTTTTTTTTTGAAGCGGAGCGCTTCGCCACGCGGGCGCCGAATGCCGGCGCCACCGCGGTTCTCCGAGGAGTACAATCCTTGGTGCGGCTCGCCCGCGCGAGGAGCCTCCGATGAAGACGTACTCCAGGCGTTGTTGTCACACGGTTCTCTTTGCCGTTCTGATGGTGACGACACTTCCCTCCGTCCCACAGACATCCGAGCGCGTCAGCGTCGTCGCGGTCGACGTCCCCGTGCAGGTGACGCGCAAGGGTGAGCCGGTCCGAGGCCTGACGGCCGACGATTTCCAGGTCCTCGTCGACGGCAAGAAGGTCCCCATCGCCGCTTTCGACGTCCACGACGTGAGCCTCTCCGTCGAGGGAGCGACGTCGGCGGGGCGGACGGGCGAGGCTCCGGCCGCGATCCCGCCGCGCTACTTCATGTTGCTGTTCGATCTCTCCTTCAGCGACGTCGGGTCGCTGCAGCGCTCGAAGCTCGCGGCCCGCGAGATCGTCGCCGATTCGATCGACGATCGTGACCTCGTGGCGGTGACGACCTACGCCACGACCATCGGCGTGCGCCCGTTGCTCAACTTCACGTCGGATCGCGCCCAGGTTCTCGCCGCCATCGACTCGATGGGTGTGAATCAGCCTGGAGGCGTGGATCCGTTGAACTTGGCGCTCGTCGATCCAAGCAAGGTGCTGGACGGCAGCTTCATCAACGATCCCATCCAGCAGGACGAAGACGCCAGGGGAACCGGGCTCGACCTCGACGAGATGGCGCAGCAGCACCTGCTCGAGATCCAGAACATGGTCGGCCGGGCGGACAGGAGCGCGCGGGGCCAGCAGGTCGGCAACCTGGTCCGTGATTTCAGCGGGCTGGCCCGGCTTCTCGACAGCGTCCGTGCACGCAAACAGGTCGTCTACCTCTCCGAAGGGTTCGAGAACGAGATGATCACGGCCACCGAGGACCAGTCCGCCCAGCGAGCGATGAGCGACGACCTCGCGTCCGGGCGAATCTGGGAGGTCGATGTCGATCAACGCTTCGGCGATTCGACCCGTCAGTCGCAGCTCGATCGCATGATCGACGAGCTGCGTCGCTCGGACTGCGTGGTGCACACCGTCGACATCGGCAATCCGGGAGTCTCGAATCTCGAGGGCCGCGCGGGCGGACGCCCCTCGATAGGCGGCAACCAAGGACTCTCCGCGATGGCCTCGGGTACCGGTGGAACGTACCAGCGCAACGTCAGCCAGATCGGGAAGGCGCTGCGCAACATCCTGCTCGAGACGCAAGTCACCTACGTGCTCACGTTCAACGCGAACAAGATCAAGAAGGATGGCGCGTTTCACAAGATCAAGGTCAAGCCGGTCGGGACGGCGAAAGGCGCCAAGGTGTCCCACCGACCCGGTTTCTACGCCCCGGGAGGGCCGCAGCAACCCGAGCAAATGCTTTTCGCCCTCGGTCAGCAGTTGATGGCCGCGAACGAGGGCGGCGCCATCCCGACCGAGGTGCTGACGATGCCGTTTGCGCTCGACGAAAGTGAAGCGCTCATTCCCATCCTGATGGAGATCGACGGCAAGAGCCTGATCGGCCCGCAGGGCGCCAAGCAGGTCGGAGTGCAGCTGTTCGCGTATGCCGTCGAACGAGAGACCGGGTCCATCCGCGACTTCTTTTCCAAGACGCTCGGGATCAACGTCGATGCCGCCGGCGCGGCGTTCACCGATACCGGGTTGAAGTTCTACGGCGGGCTGAAGCTGCCCGCCGGCGAGTACGACTTACGCCTGCTCGTCGTCGAGCCGACCTCGGGGCGCTCCAACTTGCGCATCGTGCCGCTCGACGTGCCGGACTTCGCTTCCGGTGCGGCGGAGCTCATGCCGCCTCTGGTTCCCGATCCTGGCGGCAAGTGGCTGCTCGCCCGCGTCGAGCCCGGCGAAGGCGAATCGCCGGATCCGTTCCCGTTCATGGCGGGCCAGACCCCCTTCCTTCCCGGAGCGCATCCGACGGTCAAGGCCGGCGAGACGCTGCCATTGATGCTCATCGGGCGCAACCTGGGCGACAGCGAGCCGTGGGCCACGGCGGAGTTGACCGATGCCGCGGGTAACGCCGTGCACACACCGGGGCTGTCGCCGCTTCAGACCGGTCGCGCGGGCATGACGGGTTACGAGGCCATCCGGACCGCGCTGGCCACCGACGAGCTGGCTCCCGGCGAGTACACCCTGGCGCTGACGGTCGCCGCCGGCGGGGATCCGCTGACACGGACGATCCCGCTGACCGTGCGCTAGCCCGTCGACGAACCCCGGCGCGCCCACAGGTAACCGGCCAGCGCGAGCGCCGTGACGGCGCCGAGCGTGTACCAGAGCTGCGGCGAGCTCTGCAGGTTCGTGTACAGGATGACGCCGATCGAGAACGCGAAGACGACCGCGACGACGAGCTTCGCCGGGGCCGGCGCGGCCGCCGGGTGGACGCGGCGGAGCCGGAACAGGGCCAGCGCCGTCAACGCGGTGAACAGCATCAGGAAGGCGGACGCCGCCTGAACCGTCTCGCGGAGCGAGTGAGAGAAGATGAACAGCAGCGAGACCGCCGCCTGCAGGACGGTCGAGCTGAACGGCGGTTCCCCATGCTTCGCGGTGAAGATACGCGGCAGGAACCCATCACGGGCCATCGCCACGTAAACGCGCGGCGCGATCATCATCATCGCGCTGATCGACGAGGCAAAGGCCCAGATGACGAGGATCGACGTCAACCGGCCACCGATCGATCCGAAGATGCCGTCGGACACGAGGTGCGCGAGCGTGATCCTCGTCTGTTCGTAGGTGAACACCGCCGTAGCCTGCTCGGGCGTCAGGTTCGTGACGAACACGACGTTGATCACGAGGTAGAGGAGCGAGACCACACCGAAACCGAGCAGCATCGCGCGCGGCACGTCCCGGGCGGGGTTCTTGAACTCCTTCGCCGTGTAGATGGCCGCGTTCCAGCCGCTGAAGGCGAAGGCGATCCAGTACTGGTTCTCGATGAGCTTGCGCCAGGGAAAGCCGGCGCTCGGGTTGGCCGGCGTCCAGTCGGGCCAGCTGTTCGTGCCGAGAATCAACGCCAGCAGGGCGAACGCGGCGAAGGCCACCAACTTGATCACGACGACCGTGTTCTGACCGAGGTGGGAGACGCGTAGGCTCAGGCCGTGCATCGCCGTGAAGGCGACCACCACGATGGCCGCGACGACGCGTGGATCGGGGCCGTCGACCAACGTGTTGGTGAACGCGCCGATGGAGTGGGCATTGACGGCGATCGGCGCCGAGAAACCGAGAATCAGTGAACCCCAGCCGGCGAGATAGCCCAGGAACGGGTGCACCAGGTCCGACAAAAACCGGTACTCGCCGCCGGACTCCTGGATCGCGGCGACGATCGCCGAGTAGGAGATCACGCCGAGAAACGAGATGACGATGCCGACGACCCAGGCCAGCAGGATCGGGCCCGCCGACATGTCCTGGGCCATGAAGCCCGCGCTCAGCAGCACGCCGACGCCGATCATGTTCGCGATGACCAGCCCGGCCCCGGAACGAACCGTATGTCGCGGCGCCCTCTCGTTCATCGGTGCTCAGGTTCCGGCCGGCTCAACCCGGCGACGCCGAAAGCCCGTTCAGGATGAAGTCCAGGATCTGCGTTGCGCTACTGCGCAGGCGGTAGTTCCTCTTGCTGAGAATCCAGTTGGTGGCGGCCTCGTCGAGAACGCCGAAGATGCACTTCGTCGCGAACCAAGGATCGATGTCGTTCCGTATGCAACCCTCCTTCTGACCCTGTTCGAGGATTTCCGCGATGAGCTGGAAGTAATCCCGCAGCTCTCCGCGGCTGTAGAGCTCCATGAACCCGGTGGAGTGGCGCAGCTCGATCTGAAAGACCGTCGCCAGCTCGGGGTTCTCACCCAGATCCTCGAGATGCAGCTCGACCAATCGACGGAGTTTCTCCACCGCCCCGTCGATGCGCCTCAGCTCTTCGCGGCCGCGCTCCAGGGACGCCGCCATGCGTTCCTCGAAGATCTTCGAGAGGATCTCCCTCTTGCCCTCGAAGTAGAGGTAGACGGTGCCGTCGGCGACGTTGGCGGCCTTGGCGATGTCGCTGATGCGGGTCTGGTGGTAGCCGTGGTGGCTGAAGGCGTGGACGGCGGCGCGGAGGATCCTCGCCCGCTTGTCGTCCTGCTCCTGCGCGCGTCTGGAAGTCATCTTGAATGAACTCTCTTCACTTCGAGATCATACTTCCTGAGGCCCGGGCCAGAGCATTCTCAGGGGTGAAAAAATACAATAAATGAGACAATACTGTTGAAGACCGACCGCAAAAGAGCCACAATGTAAGATACTGAATCTCATTCATTTTTGACGAGGACGGACATGGCACCAAAGATCGAAAAAGCCGCCATTCTGGGGAGCGGGGTGATGGGGAGCGCGATCGCGGCCCATCTGGCCAATGCCGGCATCCCTTCGGTCATGCTCGACATCGTACCCCCCGAGCCCACCGCCCAGGAGACGGCCAAGGGCCTGACGCTGGAGAGCCCGGCCGTGCGCAACCGTTTCGGCAACGACGCCCTGCGGCGCGCGTTGAAGTCGAAGCCCGCGCCCTTCTTCACCGGGAAGCTCGCGGGGAAGATCGAGGTCGGTAACTTCGACGACGACTGGGGGCGCATCGCGGAGGCCGACTGGATCATCGAGGTCGTCAAGGAGGACCTCGACATCAAGCGCAAGGTGCTCGCGGAGGCCGCGAAGCACCGCAAGCCGGGAGCGATCGTCACGACCAACACGTCGGGTCTCTCCATCGACGCCATGGTCGACGGCCTCGACGAGGAGTTTCGCCGCAACTTTCTCGGGACCCACTTCTTCAATCCCCCGCGCTACCTCCACCTGCTCGAGATCGTCCCCGGCACGACGACGGATCCGGAGATCGTCGACACGCTGCGGGACTTCGCCGACAAGCGACTCGGGAAGGGGATCGTGGTCGCCCGCGACACGCCCAACTTCATCGCCAATCGCATCGGTGTCTTCGGGGTCCTCGACGTCGTGCGCGCCATGCAGGAGCTGGACCTGAGCATCGAGGAAGTCGACTTCCTCACCGGTCCGCTGATCGGGCATCCCAAGAGCGCCACGTTCCGCACCGCCGACCTGGTGGGGCTCGACACCTTCGTGCACGTCGCCGACACGGTCTACCACGGTTGTCCGGACGACGAAGCGCGAGAGGCGTTCCGTCCCCCGGATGTGATGCTGAGCAATGCTGGACAAGAAGCTGCTCGGCGAGAAGAGCGGTGCGGGCTTCTACCGCCGCGTGAAGGACGCCAAGGGCAAGAAGAGCATCGAGACGCTCGATATGGAGGGCCTCGAATACCGCGCGAAGCAGAAGGCGAAGTTCCCCGAGCTGGAGACCGTACGAAGTCTCGATTCGCTCGCGGAGCGACTGAACGCTCTGGTGTACGGCAAGGGCCGAGCCGCGGACTTCACGTGGCGTACGTCGAGCCGGCTGTTCCAGTACTGCGCCAATCGCATCGGCGAGATCTGCGACGATCCCGAGCCGCTGGACGACGCCCTCAGGTGGGGCTTCGGCTGGGAGATGGGACCGTTCGAGATGTGGGACGCCCTGGGCTTCCGCAAGCTCGCCGAGCGCATGCAGTCCGAGGGGCTCGAGCTCCCGGGCTGGATCTCGACGATGCTCGAGAGCGACGCGGAGGGGTTCTACCGGCTCGAGGAGGGCCGCCGTTCGGTCTGGGATCCGGCCGCCGGTGGTTATCGCGAGATCGCCTCCGATCCGGGCCGCCTGAACCTCTCGCACCTCAAAGGCGCGGATCGCGAGATCAAGCACAACGCGGGCGCGAGCCTCGTCGATCTCGGCGACGGCGTCGCCTGCCTCGAGTTCCACTCCAAGATGAACGCCATCGGCGGCGACATCATCGACATGGTCGGGAAAGCCCTGGCCGAGGTGGAGAAGAACTTCGACGGTCTCGTCGTCGGCAACCAGGGCAAGCACTTTTCCGCCGGTGCCAACCTCATGATGATGCTGCTCGAGGCCCAGGAACAGAACTGGGAGGACATCGACCTGATGATCCGTGCCTTCCAGCGGGCGACGATGTCGCTGAAGTACGCGCCCAAGCCCGTCGTCCTGGCGCCGTTCGGCATGTGCCTGGGAGGCGGCGCCGAGTTCGTCCTTCACGGCCAGCGCGTTCGTGCCTCGGCCGAGACCTACATCGGGCTGGTCGAAGTGGGGGCGGGCGTGATTCCCGCCGGCGGCGGCTGCAAGGAGCTCTACCTGCGCAACCTCGAGCACTGGACCGGAACCGACAACCTGCTCCCCGTACTGCAACAGACATTCGAGACGATCGGCATGGCCAAGGTGGCCACGAGCGGTGTCGAGGCACGCGAGCTACGGTTCCTCCGCGACTCCGACAAGATCACGATGAACCCCGACCGACTGATCTCCGATGCCAAGCAGACCGTGCTCTCGATGGTCCGCGAAGAGTGGAAGTGCGGCACCCCGCGCACCGACATCCCGGTCATGGGCCGTGGCGGCAAGGCCGCGCTGGAGGTCGCGCTGTTCAACATGATGAGCGGTCGGTTCATCAGCGAGCACGACCACAAGATCGGCTTGAAGCTCGGGCACATCCTGTGCGGCGGCGACCTGACCGGCACGCAGACCGTCTCCGAGCAATACCTGCTGGACCTGGAGCGCGAGGCGTTCCTGTCGCTTCTCGGCGAGCCCAAGACGCTGGAGCGCATCCAGGCTCTTCTCAAGACCGGAAAACCGTTGAGGAATTGATCATGCAAGAAGCCGTCATCGTTGCCGCAACCCGAACCGCCGTCGGCAAGGCCATCAAGGGCACGTTGGCCGCAACCCGGCCCGACGACATGGCCGCGGCGGCCGTTCGAGGCCTGCTCGAAAGAGCGGGAAACCTCGACCCGAAGCTGGTCGACGACCTGATCCTGGGCTGCGCCTTCCCCGAGGGCGAGCAGGGCATGAACTTCGCCCGCCAGGTCGTGTTCCTCGCCGGCCTGCCCGACGAGACGGCCGGCATGAGCATCAACCGGTTCTGCTCGAGCGGGCTCGAGACGATCCACCTGGCGGCGCTCAAGGTCATGAGCGGCACGGCTAGCTGCGTCGTGGCCGGGGGCGCCGAGTCCATGAGCATGGTCCCGATGGGCGGCAACAAGTTCGCGCCGAACCCCGTGCTCTCGGCCGAACGCCCGCTGGCCTACCTCAACATGGGCCTGACGGCCGAGCGGCTCGCGGAGCAGTACGACATCAGCCGCGAGGACCAGGACGCGTTCGCCTGCGAGAGCCACCGGCGCGCGATCGCCGCGCAGGAAGCAGGGCGCTTCGCCGACGAGATCGTTCCCCTGACCGTCGAGCGCGTCAGCGCGTCCGGGAACGGCCCGAAGCCGAAGCGCGAGTCGATCGTGTTCGATCGGGACGAGGGCCCGCGAGCCGACACCAGCCCCGAGGCGCTGGCCAAGCTCAGACCGGCCTTCAAGGCGAAGGGGACGGTGACGGCGGGCAACGCGAGCCAGATGAGCGACGGGGCCGCCGCCGTCCTGGTCTGCAGTCGAGCGTTCGCGGACGAGCACGGTCTGAAGCCGCTCGTCCGTTACGTGACCTACAACACCGCCGGTCTCGCACCCGAGGTCATGGGCATGGGGCCGGTCTACGCCGTGCCCAAGGCGCTCGAAGCCGCGGGGTTGAAGCTCGAAGACATCGATCTCATCGAGCTCAACGAGGCCTTCGCGGCGCAGAGCCTGGCCGTCATCCGCAAGCTCGGGATCGACACCGACAAGACCAACGTCAACGGCGGCGCCATCGCCCTGGGCCATCCCCTCGGTTGCACCGGCGCGAAGCTGACGACCCAGGCGATCCACGAGATCGGACGCCGCGGCGGACGCTACGCGATGGTGACGATGTGCGTCGGCGGCGGCATGGGCGCGGCGGGAATCTTCGAGAACCTCCAGTAATCCGTAAGAAGGGAGAAGACGATGAGCGCGACCGAAACCATGGACATCATCCGGGGCGGGAGCTTCCTGGTCGAGGAGCACCCTCTCGAGCAGGTCTTCATCCCCGAGGAGTTCACCGAGGAAGAGCTCATGACCGCCGATCTGGCGCGGGACTTCGTGGAGGGCTCGGTCGNNAGCGCTGACTTCCCCGAGGCCTACGGCGGGTTCGAGCAACGCAAGGCGGTCTCCATGCTGGTCTGCACCCGGATCACCCGCGGCGGCTCGTTCCAGGTCGGGTACGGCTGCCAGACGGGCATCGGGTCGTTGCCCATCGTGTTCTTCGGCAACAAGGAGCAGCGCGAACGCTACCTCCCGCGGATGGCCACCGGCGAGCTGCTGGGCGCCTACGCGTTGACCGAGGCCGGCAGCGGCACCGACGCCCTTGCCGCCAAGACCACGGCCGTGCTCGCCGCCGACGGCACGCACTACGTGCTCAACGGCGAGAAGATGTTCATCACCAACGCCGGCTTCGCCGACGTCTTCACCGTGTTCGCCAAGGTCGACGGCGAGAAGTTCACCGCCTTCATCCTGGAAAAGGAGATGGAGGGGCTGAGCACCGGCGCCGAGGAAAAGAAGCTGGGGTTCAAGGGCTCGTCAACACGAACGCTGATCATGCAGGACGTCAAGGTCCCGGTGGACAACGTCCTCGGCGAGATCGGCAAGGGCCACGAGATCGCGTTCAACATCCTCAACGTCGGACGTTTCAAGCTCGGCGCCAGCTGTGTGGGCGGGGCGCAGGACGCCATCGTGGAGGCCATCAAGTACGCCAAGCAACGCGAGCAGTTCGGCCGTCCGATCGCCGACTTCGGCCTGATCCGCCACAAGATCGGCGAGGCCGCGGCGCGCATCTTCGCGGCGGAGTCGATGGTCTACCGCACCGCGGGCTACATCGACCAGAACATCGCGACGCTCGACAAGAAGGCCCCCGACTACTACAAGAAGATCATCGACGTCGGCATCCGCGAGTACGCCACCGAGTGCTCGATGATGAAGGTCTTCTGCGCCGAGGTGCTCGACTACTGCGTCGACGAGGCGCTGCAGATCCACGGCGGTTACGGCTACGTCCAGGAGTACAACGCCGAACGCTACTACCGCGATGCGCGCATCAACCGCATCTGGGAGGGCACCAACGAGATCAACCGCATGGTCGCCGCCGGCGAGATCCTCAAGAAGGCGGCCAAGAACGAGCTGCCGATCTTCGCCCAGGCCAAGGCGCTCCTCGACGAGCTGATGGGCTTCCCGGGTCTCGATGAGGAGGGTGACGACAGATTCCTCGCCGCGGAGCACAGGCTCGTCGGCAAGGCCAAGAAGACGGCCCTGCTGGCCATCGGGACCGTGGCGCAGCAGCTCGGCGACAAGCTCAAGGACCCGTGGGGCAACGAGGAGGTGCTGGGCTTCCTGGCCGACATGGTGATGGACGTCTACGGCATGGAGTCCTCGGTCATGCGCAGCCGCAAGCTCATGCAGCGTGGCGAGACGGAAAAGGCCGAGCTGGCGGGCAAGATGACGGCGCTGTTCTGCAACGAGGCGCTGCACCGGCTCGAGATCCGCGCCCGCGACGTGCTGTCCGCGGTCTGCGAGGGCGACACGCTGTCGACCACGCTCTCGGGTCTGAGACGCACCGTCAAGCACCAGCCGGTGAACACGGTCGCGCTGCGCCGCGAAGTGGCCGAGGCGATCATCGAGAAGGAAGCTTGGCCGATCTGAGGCGTAGCTAACGAGCCGCCGACTTCTCCGCCAGCGCCGACTCGAAGAACTCGAGGATGCGCTGGAACAGGTGGAACTGCACGTCGCCGCCGATCCCGTGGCCCTTCTGCGGGTAGAGGTAGAGCTGGTAGTCCTTCTCCGCCTCGGCGAGCGCCTCGACCATGTTGTAGGCGTTCTGCACGTGGACGTTGTCGTCGCTGATGCCGTGGGCGATCAACAACTCGCCCTCGAGGCGGTCCGCGGCGAACAACGGTGAGCTGGCCTTGTAGCCCTCCTCGTTGTCGTCGAGCACGCCGAGGTAGCGCTCGGTGTAGATCGTGTCGTAGAGCCGCTTGTCGGTCACGGCGGCGACCGCGGCGCCGGCGTGGAACAGCCCCGGCGTGCGCAGCATCAGGTTGAGCGTCATCGTTCCGCCGCCGCTCCAGCCCCAGACGCCGAGCCGATCGCCGTCGACGTAGGGGAGCTCCTTCAGCCAGGCGACGCCCGCTCTCCAGTCTTCCATCGGCAGATCGGTCTGGTTCTTGTGGATCGGGTCGAGCCACGGGCGCCCGCGGCCCGGCGTGCCGCGCGCGTCGAACCGGAACACGAGGTAGCCCTGGTTAACCAGCACCGTGTCGAAGGCGGAGCGGCCCATGTTTCGCACGACCTGGCCCGCCGGCTCGCCGTAGACGTAGGCGATCACGGGGTAGCGTTTGGCCGGATCGAAGTCGAACGGCTTGAGCAGCGACGCGTGGAACTCCACGCCGTCCTCGCCTGGAATCGTCACGAACTCCGGCTTGGCCAGCCGGTAGGGCGCGTCGTCCTCGGGCAGGACTTCGCCCAGACGGGCCACGACTCGGCCGTCGGGGTCCATCAGGTCGATGCGTCGCTCCACGTCGGTATTCGACCAGGAGTCGATCCAGTAGGCGCCGTCGTTCGAGAAATTCAACGAGTGCGTGCCCGCTGTCTTCGTCAGCCGGGAGGGTCGGCCGCCGCGAAGGGACACCGAATAGACGTGACGCTCGATGGGGGAGACCTGGGTGCTCAGGAAGTAGACCCGGCGCCGCTCGGAATCAAGATGAAGCGAGCGCCCGCCGAAGCCCGGCTGCGCCACCACCCACTCTCCCGAGGTCAGCGGCTTCCCTTCGCCGCCGCTCGTCGAATACAGGTAGAGATGGCGGAAATCGGTCCGCTCGGAGAGCCAGATGAACTCGTTCGTTCCCTCGACGAAACGCGGCGGCTCGAAGACGTCGACCCAGGTGTCGCGTGTCTCCTCGACGATCTTCTCGCCTCGCGCGGTGACCGGGTCGACGAGGTAGAGCTGCAGCCGGTTCTGCGCCCGGTTGAGGGTCTGCACGGTCAGCGCGGAGCCGTCAGGCAGCCAGTCGACGAAGATGATGTATTCGTGCGGTTCGCCGAGGTCGACCCAGCGGGTCTCGCGGGCCGACAGGCCGACGATCCCGAGCCGCACGGTCGGGTTCTTCGTCCCGACCTTGGGGTACTTCTGTGTGTGGGTCTCGGGGACCGGATTCGAGAAGTCGGTGATCGGGTAGGTCGAGATCCCGTCCTCGTCGAACTGCAGGAAGGCGATCGCATCCGCCTGCGGGCGCCACCAGAAGGCCCGGTAGCTGCGCCGCCACATCAGCTCTTCCCAGTAGACCCAGGGGAACTTGCCGTTGAGGATCGTCTCGCTGCCCGAGTCGGTCAGCCGCAGCTCCTTGGCGTTCTCGAAGTCGAAGACGTAGAGATCGTTGTCGCTTGTATACGCGGCATAACGGTCGTCGGGGGAGCGCTCGAGGTTCTCGCCGTCGGCGTCGGGGAGCTCAGGATCCGGATCGGGCAGGAGGCGATAGCTCGCGGGATCGAACTGGAGTCGGCGCTTGTCATAGGTGAAGCGCAGCCGGTTCTCCTCCTCGAGCCAGGAAGGCCGCCCGATCGACGGTTCCTCTTCCTCTTCCTCCTCTTCTTCCGATTCGGCCTCTTCCTCGGCGTCCTCTTCCGGCGGAGCCTCGGCGGTCGCCACGGCGTAGTCGAGGCGCCCCGACGGCGCGACCCCGTCCTCACTTTCCTCCAGTTTCTCGAGCGATTCGCCGACCTGCGCCGCGGTCAGCACGACCCGCTCGTCCGGCTTGTCCGGATCCATCACGACCAGGATGGTCCCGTGCCGATCGGTCTCTTGTTGGAACGCCAGCAGGTGGCCCTGCGGCGACCAGCGGAACCCGTAGGGCAGGGCATCTCTCGGATCCTCGACCCCCAGATCGTCCTTCTTGTAGATCCACTCGAGAGAGACTTCTTTCGACTCCTCCTGCGCCTGGATCGGCCCCGGGAGCGCGATCGCGAGCAGCAGGAGAACGAGCGGAACGAACCCGAGGGCTGGTCGGTCACGGCGACGGTTCATCGGCCCCTCCGAGATCTGAATGAGGAAAACGGTCTTGCCCCCCGCGGCACAGGCGCGGGCCCCAAGCATACGCGAGACTCCGGCGGCGTAGTAGACTCTCGCGGAGGTCGAGGATGCGTGAACAGACCGCCGAGAAGGTTTTGACGTGGCTGCTGCGGGTGCTGGGATTCCTGGCCTGTTTGGCGATCATCGCGGTGGTCATGCCCACGTCGTGGATGGTCGCCGGAGCGAAATACGCCGGCTCTCCGTTCGTGGACAATCCGCTCAATCAGTACCTCGCGCGCTCGCTTTCCCTGCTCTACGCGATGTTCGGCGTGTTCGTGCTTTACATCGCGCGCGACGTCCGCCGCTACCGCGATCTGGTCAGCTTCATGGGCTGGCTCACGATGGTCCTCGGCATCGCCCTCACGGCCGTCGACTTCGCCGTCGGCATGCCCGCCTCGTGGACCTGGGGCGAGGGGCCTCCGACGGTTGTTTTCGGGGCCGTGATCGTCTGGCTGAGCCGGAAGGTCGACCTGGCCGGAAGATAGCCACCAATAGTCAACAAAATTTTGGGGTGAAGATCGGCTCGATCTCATCTAGAGTGCACCTTCCGGCGGGTCGGATCCGCCGCTCGGGAGCGTTCCATGGGGATCGAGTTCTACCTGGCCGCGGTCGTTATCCTGCTCGCGTTCGCCGTGTTCGACCTGATGGTCGGCGTCAGCAACGACGCGGTGAACTTCCTGAACTCGTCGATCGGTTCACGGGTCGCACCGCGACACGTCATCATGATCGTGGCGAGCCTCGGCATCCTGGCCGGGGTGCTGTTCTCCAGCGGCATGATGGAGGTCGCGCGCAAGGGCATCTTCCACCCGCAGCTGTTCACGATGCCCGAGCTGATCACGATCTTCCTCGGCGTGATGCTGACCGACATCATCCTGCTCGACCTCTACAACACCTTCGGCCTGCCGACCTCGACGACCGTCTCGATCGTCTTCGAGCTGCTGGGCGCCGCCGTGGCGGTCTCGTTGCTCAAGATCTACAGCCAGGGTGCCGCTTTCGCGGACCTCGTCGACTACATCAACACGAGCAAGGCGCTCGCCATCATCATGGGCATCCTGTTGTCGGTCGTGATCGCTTTCATCTGCGGCGCTCTCGTTCAGTTCGTGACGCGGCTCGTGTTCACGTTCGACTACACGAGCAAGATGAAGCGCTACGGTGCGTTGTGGTCGGGAATCGCCATGGCCACGATCACCTATTTCATCCTGGTCAAGGGTGCCAAGAGCGCGTCGTTCATCTCCTCGGAGACCAGCGATTGGATCAAGGGCCACGGGTGGCTGATCATGGGGGCGATCTTCGCCGTTTCGGCCGTCATCTTCCACATCCTGCTGCTGCGCCGGGTCAACATCCTGAAGCCGATCATCCTGATCGGCACGTTCGCCCTGGCGATGGCCTTCGCGGCCAACGACCTGGTGAACTTCATCGGCGTCCCGATGGCGGGGTTGCACGCCTACCAGGCGGCGCAGGCGACCTCCGAGCCGCTGACCGTCACGATGGGCGCCCTGGCAGGGAAAGTCCCCTCGGGAACCTGGCTGTTGCTGCTGGCCGGCGGCGTCATGGTCGCCACGCTGTGGATCTCCCGCAAGGCCCGCACGGTGACCGAGACCGAGGTCAACCTGGGTCGCCAGGATGAGGGGGACGAGCGCTTCGATTCCACCGCGATCTCACGGGCCATCGTCCGGATGGCGATCGGGCTCGGCAACGGGATCAGCCGGTTGCTCCCCGCCGGCGGGCAACGGTTCATCGACTCCCGCATGGACGCCTCCCGCTACGAGGCCGACACCGATGACGCCAACCGGCCTTCGTTCGACCTTCTGCGGGCGTCGGTCAACCTGATGGTGGCCAGCGCGGTCGTGTCGTATGCAACGTCGCAAAAACTACCTCTGTCGACGACGTACGTGACGTTCATGGTCGCGATGGGCACGTCGTTCTCCGACCAGGCCTGGGGTCGCGAGAGCGCGGTCTACCGCGTCACCGGCGTATTNNCGTCACCGGCGTATTGACGGTCATCAGCGGGTGGTTCATGACCGCGCTGATGGCATTCAGCGTTGCGGCCGCGTTCGCCAGCGTCGTGTACTTCGGTGGGGCCTGGGGCCTCGGGGCACTCTTCTTGCTCGCCGGTTTCGTGCTCTGGCGCTCACATCACGCGCACAACGCGCGCGCGAAAACCAAGAACGAGCAGCAGGGTATCTACAACCTTCGACACGTCACGGACACCGGCAAGACGGTTGCGACCAGCTTCGAGCAGGTCGCCACCCTGCTCGGCGTCGTCCGGGAATCGCTGGACCAGACCCTCCAGGCCCTGTTTGCCAACAACATCTATCTGCTCGAGCAGGAGCGCCACCGTTCGAAGCGTATCCAGCGCTGGACCAACATCATCTGCGCGAACGTCTTCAAGGCGATGCGCTTGTTGCAGCAGAGTCACCCGCAACATTCGGCCAGGTATGCGCAGACGATCCGACGGCTGCAGAAGATCGCGGATGGGCAGCGGGACGTCGTCAATCGCAGCCTCATGCACGTCCGCAACCATCACGCGGGACTGCTCGACGAGCAGATCGAGGAGCTCGAGAAGGTGCGCGGGATCCTGGACAACATCCTGGAGGAGGCGAGGAGCCTGATTGCCCATGCGGCCCCGAGCGACGTCTCCCGGCTGGTGGCGCTGGACGACAAACTGCGCACGCTGGCCAAGAGCCTGAACGAGAAGCAGGTCGCCCGGATCCAGGACGACAGCTCCAAGACCCGGCTGAGCATCCTGTACTACGCCATCGTCGGGAACGCGATGATGCTGTCCAAGCAGAACCTGCGCTTGCTGGAGATCTTCAACGAGTCCTTCAGCGATGTCACCAGCGACCACGCCTTCGACCTGGATTGACGGGGGACCTGGCCTGGACGCCCCGCGACGCNNGACCGCGCACATCCCGGATGGGGCGGACCCATTGCGCTCCACACCGAGACCGTCTACACCCCAACTGCTCTCGACGTTCCCACTCGTGCCGACCAAGAGGAAGAAGAGGTTCCCCGCGGGAACGTCGATCCAGGTATGGACGCCGCCGCTGCCGAGAGAGCACAGGCCTCCGCTCAACGTCGGCGACGCGACGTCCGACAGGCTTCCGTACAGCAGGTTGTAGTCCGCGGCGGCGCACGAGGCCGTGTCCCATGTGAGCTCCAGCGTCTGCCCCGGCGGGTCCGCCTGAGTCACGCGCAGAGCCTGTGCCGGCCGTGGGGCGCGAATCGCGGTCGTGCAGCTCCCCGGAGTGTTGGTCTGAGTGATCTCGATGTCGTCGACCCACCATCCCGTGCCTTGGACCGACGTGTCGCTGGAGATCACGAAACGGATCTGTACCTCGAGGTCGGCGAAGGCCGACAGATCGGCCGAGTACTGGGCATAGCTGTCGTCGGTTCCGGTAAAGAAGTTCCCGCGCGGGAACCCGCAGGCATCCGATGCGCGGTTGGAATGGCTGGGATACGCGACCTCGAGCCGCGACCAGGAGCCGCCTCCATCCGTCGAGATCTGAACCTCGCCCTTGTCCCAGTCGTTCTCGATGTCGTATTTCGAGTAGAAGGACAGGACACTTCCGGTCGCGAGCTGAATCGGCGGCGTCCGCAGGTCTGCGCAAGTGTTGTCGCCGTAGGCACCGGTTCGGTAGACACCCGGGCCGTTGTTACCGCCCGACGGACCGACCGCCCAAGGGCCGCTCGCGATCATCTTGGCCGGTCCCAGGTCGCCGGCATTGTCCGTCCAGTTGCCGAGGCCCGGGGGCCCCTGTGTGAAGCCGACCCGGCGGACCAGGTTCGCGTCCTCGGAGCCGTTCGACGTGTCCACGGCGTGAACGATGTAGTAGTAGTCCATCCCCGACTGCAGGCCGTCGTCGTCCGCATACGACGTGCCGGCGACCGCGGGAGCGATCAGGTCGGTCGCGGATGGAATGAAGTCCGGCACGGTCGAACGGTAGACCTTGTAACTGGAGACGGATCCGCAGAGCGGGTTCGCGTCGTTCCAGGTCAGGTCGAGCCGACACGTGTTGGACAGGGGGCTCGACACGGACTGAACGCCGTCGAACGCGGGCGGCAGCGTGCACGCTCCCGTCGCCATCGCCGACACCTCGGCGGAGTCCGCGTCGCAGGCTCCACCGTCGGTGGACGCCACGACGTAGAAGTAAGTCGTTCCGCCGGAGACCTCCAGGTCCTCGTAGGAATACCCCGCGCCTCCGGCCAGGCCGGGACTGCTGTCGGCGACGACCGCAATCGGGTCGTAAGGGCCACCCGGGACCAACGACCGGTGCACGGCGTACTCGGTGATCGTGGCGAGATCGGAGTCGTTCCAGGTCACCTCGATGCGGTTGTCTCCACTCGCCGTCGCCGCGACCTGCGGCGCGCTCGGAGCGGTGAGGCAGCCGCACTGGTCGAACCGGAACGAGCTTATTCGAGTCGACCAGCTTGTCGACAGGTTGTATTCGCCCGTGAACCAGAAGGTGCAGTCGTCCGCCGGATCGAGGCCCATGGCCGCGTAGTCCCCGTAACGGTTGCTTCCGTTCGGGCTGGTTCCCGAGACGATCGTCGTCTCGCTCTGGGTCATCACGCCGAGGGGGTCGCCGGCAAGACGCCCCGTATAGCGCAGACCCGGATAGACCGACGCCGAGGAGATGTTGTAGGCCAGCGCGATGTTGCCGGACTGATCCATCGAGCTCGCCCCCATCCAGCGGCTGTGCGAGTCGATGGAGTAGGTCCCTTCCTGGTACAGGACCCAGGGTGCCGCTTCTCCCCCGGTGCGACGTAATTCGAACCAGCGGATCCCGGCCTGATCGGTGCCGCTCACATCGACCACGAAGTTGCCGACGATCGTCTCGAAATCGTCATCGTGATTGATGTACTGGAGGCGATGCATGATCACCTCGCGGAT
>WVWW01000219.1:0-3094 GCA_011773795.1 Acidobacteriota bacterium | reverse complement strand
GCAGAGGTCCGAGGAGAAGTCGGCGACGTCGATACTCGGGACCGGAGCCACCATCGTATTCGCGGTAGTCACCCAATCGACGTCGACGTTCCACATCTCCAGCAGATCGCCCGGTGCTGCGGGGCCGCCGTGCGCTTCCGTGTCCCGATGCCGCATCACGACGGCGGGAGCGCCGGTCGGCGGTGGGGTCGGCCCGTCGATGTCGGCGGGTGTGAGTGCCTCGAATCCGAACCCCGGCAGGCCGGGTAGGTTGAACGTCATGAACCCGGCGGGGTTCCCGGACAGCATCGGGCCGCGTTCCATCAGGTGCACCGGAACGCCGCCGTTTGCGGTGACGACGAACGAGCCGCCGCCGCCGTTGGCGTCGGTCGGCCAGACGGACAGCTTCGGGTAATCGGGGAAGCTCGAGGGAACGAAAGAATAGGCGTACCAGCCTCCGCTCACGGGATCGGGAGTCTGAGAGATGTAGACGCAGAGGTCGTTACCGCTGGTTACGAACTCCATCAGGACCCAGCGATCCGCCTGTCGATCGTAGATGACGATGGGATCTCCGAGACCGTTTGCACAGGCCCCGGTGCCGAGGGAATCGAGGTTGAAGGACGTGAGCAGGTTGGGCGTCGGCGTTGCCTTGTCCCAGATCCGTATGTTCGTTCCGCCGTTGACCGCCTGGATGAAATGGTCGGGGCCCACGTCGCCGACCGTATCCGGCGGCGTGACACCCGTATAACCGATCCCCGAAAAGTCCACCGTTGGCGAGGTGAAGGTGCGTTGGCCTCCGCCGACGTGAGCGGCCGCGGTCTGCTTATCCACCAGTGGATCTCGCCGCGCTACGTCGGGCACGATCGGCGTGCCGGGCTTGGGGTAGTAACGACGCGGAATCGCCTTGATCGGATCCCCGGGTTTCCACACGTGCGCCGGGGGAAGGCTGCGCAGGTCGACGTCGATGACGAACGGAGTGACCCGAAGAACCTCCGAGGGTCCTCGTTGTGTCGACGAATCGCTCGATGCGTTCACACCCGAGCCGAGGAAAAGTACCAGGCTCGTTGTCGAAAGGACTCTGTTCAGGCGTTGCCGTCGACCCATTCCGTTTCCCGCTCGGTTCCCCATCGATCCGAGCCCTTATAGATACGCCGATTCCTCGATCGTTGGGCCCGAGTCTTGTTTTTGGGTGGTTCGAGTGGACCGGCGGAAGCTGTGAACTCGATCACAATCTAGTTGTCGCTGGACGGTTTTTCCAGTTCAAGCCGAATAACGGTGGCAAGTCCGGGCAATCCGCGCACGGAGGGGCGACCACCTGACGCTCGTCCCGTGGCCGCACGTCACCCTCGTGGTGTGTCGCGGCTTCGGGACGGGACGAAGCCCGTTCACGCCTGATCGACTTCCTCGAGGATTCTGAGGAAACTGTCGTACGGCTCGGCCGGCCAGCTCTCCGCGCTCACGGCGCCCTCGGCCCGCGAGATCAGGGAGACCCGTTGTGCCGTCGACATGTCGGGTGCCTCGTAGATGTCCATGAAGTCGTACGGGCCGAGCAGCGCGTAATGCGCTTTGAAGGTGACCTCGGGGCAAACCTTATGCACGCGTTGGATCCATTCCTTGCCCATCGCGCGCCGTCCCCGAGCATCCGCCAGCGCACCCGGGGCGAGCCTGGTCATCAAGACGAACATCGGCATGATGCACCTCCCTGATTCCATCATGGCACCGAGTCGCACGCCCGTCTCGCAGGGTTTACCGGTAGAAACGCGTGCGGTGCGTAGCGGTTTTTCCTTACATCATGTCCGCAGTTTTCGGCGTACGATTGAATTACGAGGCGGCGTTGTGCGGTGGCCTCGACGATCCGTACCGGTGCGACACTCGCAGGTCGCGTTTGCCTCTCGCCAACGACCTCCTCGGCAGGGTTGAACAAGGAGGTGTCCCATGAAAACAGGTTTGAAGGGAGCAATCGCCGGGCTCATCGTGGGGCTGATCTTCGGTACCGCCCTGTTCGGCCCGATCGGCGGCGTGGTCGGCGTCATCCTGGGATCATTGCTGGGGTTCGCGATCATGACGCCACTGACGGTGGCCTATGTTCGCCAGGCGGCCAGACAGCCGCTCGTTGTTGAATGCCCGGAGACGCACACGAACATGCGCGTGACGCTGGATCCGGACAAGGCGGCGAAGGCCGAGCTCTGGAACCGCAAGCAGAAAATCGAGACCTGCTCGCGCTTCGGCGGGCCTCCGGATTGCGACGAGGCGTGCGCCAAGGACCTGGAGATCTAGCGAGCGGCGGTATACTCCTCGCCAGGCACCGGTCGTCATCCCAGACGTAGCCGGCCTGCAGAGCCGGGAGGTAGGCGGCCAGGGTGCACACCAGGATCGCCGCGACACCGAGCCACGCCCGGCCCCGCGAGTAGGACGTAACGGCCATCCCGTGCCATTGTACGTCGTCTTTAATGTAAGCTTGGACGCGGAACGAGGGGCTTCAAATGAGAAAGACGTTGAGTGCGGCCGTCCTGGCGGCCTGGATCCTTCTGCCGGTCACCCTGGCGGAGGAAGTGGCCGCCGGCCCGGACGGCGTTCGGCCGCTGTTGATCGGCGCCACCGTGCCGCCCGTCACCGTGGCCGGGGGTGACGGCGAGGCGGTCGATCTCGGGGAGGTCCTGTCGAACAAACCGACCGTCGTGATCTTCTATCGTGGCGGGTGGTGACCCTACTGCTCGACGCAGCTGGGTCAGCTGCGCACGATCGAGTCGGATCTTCTCGAGCTCGGTTATCAGATCGTCTGCATCAGCCCCGACAGTGCGGAGAAAGTCGCCGAGTTCGACAAGAAGGGCGACTACTCTTACACGTTGTTGTCCGATCCCATGCTGGACGCAGCCAAGGCGTTCGGTCTGGCTTTCAAGGTCGACGACGACAAGTTCGCGGAGTTCCTGGGGAAACATTCCGGTGAGTCACACGGCTTGCTGGTCGTCCCGGCGGTCTACATCCTCGACGACGATCGCGAGGTTCACTTCCAATACGTGAACCCGAATCACAAGGTCCGGATCGACGCGCAGACGGTGCTCGCCGCCGCGCGCGCGATCGCGAAGAAGTAAAGTTTCGACGGACTCGTGGGGTC
>WVWW01000154.1 GCA_011773795.1 Acidobacteriota bacterium | reverse complement strand
CGTCGGGGTGGAGATCGAGCGCGATCGCGACGAGTGGGTCGGCCGGTGATCGTCCGCCGCAGATTCGAGTTCGAGGCAGCCCACAAACTGCCGAACCACCCCGGCAAGTGCCGCGAGCTGCACGGCCATTCGTATAAGCTGTTCGTGAAGGTCGATCGGGCCGTCGACGAAGCCAGCGGGATGGTGATCGATTTCTCGGACTTGAAGAAAATCGTCAAGGAGTCGATCGTCGCGCGTCTCGATCACGTCTACGTCAACGACATGATCGACAACCCGACCGCGGAGCGCATGGCGGTGTGGATCTGGGACGAGCTGCAACCGAAGCTCGACGGGCTGGTCGAGATCGAGCTGCAGGAAACGAGTAACTGTTCCGTGATCTATCGAGGCGAGTGACGGCAATGGACCGCGAGAAGATGGCCGCCGCGATTCGCGCGTTTCTCTCCGGGATCGGACCGACCGATGCCGAGGGGCTGGAGCGCACACCGGATCGCGTCGCGCAGGCCTGGTGCGATGACCTGCTTTCCGGCTACGGCACCGATCCCGCCTCCATCCTGACCTGGACCGCGGTGGCCCCCGGCAACGGGCCGGTGCTGGTTCGCCAGATCTCCTTCGCCTCGATCTGTGCGCATCACCTGCTGCCGTTCTTCGGCCTGGCCCACGTCGCCTACCTGCCGGACGAGCGGCTGGCCGGCCTGAGCAAGATCGGCCGCGTCGTCGACGCCCACGCGCGGCGGCTGCAGACGCAGGAGCGCTTGACCGCCGCGATCGCGAACACGGTGCAGGAGGTCCTCGCACCGCGCGGGGTGCTGGTGATTCTCAGGGCCGAGCACACCTGTATGTCGCTCCGCGGTGTGCGCAAGGAGCAATCCGAGATGGTCACCGTCGAGGCTCGCGGCGTCTATCTCGACGAGCCCGCGCGCCGCGCGGACGTCCTCAGCCTGCTGCGCGACGGTGCGGGTTGAGCCAGGTGATTTCGGCTCGATCGGTTGTCGCGGCGTTCGCCGTGTCGCTGACGATGGCGACGCTCGCGCAGGCCGATACCGACGATCGTTTTCAGCGTTTGGCGAAACGTGCGGGTCAGGGCGACCCGCTCGTGCGTATCGGGCTGGAAGACGGCGAGAGCCTCGAGATCGAAGCCGCCGGCGCGTTCCGGATCCTCGACCCCGACAGCGGCAAGGACGTCTGGCACGCGAGCTATGACGAGGAGATCCGCGTCGTGGCCGACGGCGCGCCCGCCGGGGGCGTGGAGCGGGTCTTTCGCATTCAGGTGGGCGCCTTCGGCTCGGCGGAGGCCGCGCGGGGCGAGCTGGAGCGGTTGCGCACGGCGACCGGGGCGCCCGGCGTGGTGCATCACGACCCCGACCGCGGCAACTGGCGCGTGCGGCTCGGCGAGAGCCCGACCCGGACCGGGCTGAACGCGCTGCTCGAGCGGCTTCGTGAGATGGGTCTGCAGGCGTTGTGGATCGCGGAGGAGGCGGCGGAGCTGGTCGAGGACGTCACGCTACGGCTGGTGGATTCACGCTGGCAGAGCCGGTCGACCGGTCGACAACGGCTGGCCGTGATCCCGGGGAAGCGCGGTCGCATCCGCGTCAACGGCACGTCTTACCGCGGCATCGTCGAGCTGCGCGTGACCGCGTTCGGGACGGTCCGCGCGATCAACTGGATCGAGCTCGAGCGCTACCTGCTGGGCGTGGTGCCCGCCGAGCTGGGTCCCGAGGTGTGGCCGCAGCTCGAGGCGCTGAAGGCCCAGGCGGTCGCCGCGCGCACCTACGTCTGGCGCAACAAGGGACAGTTCCTCGACGAGGGCTTCGACCTCTGCGCCACGCCGCGCTGCCAGGTCTACGCCGGTGCCGATGCGGAGCACCCGCTGTCGGATCGGGCCGTCCGCGAGACCGCCGGTCAGATTCTCGCCTGGGACGACCGTCCGATCATCGCGCTGTATACCGCGACCTGCGGCGGCCACACCGAGGACGGCAAGGGCGTCTTCCCGGAGCACGACGAGCCGTACCTCAAGGGCGTCCCGTGCCGCGCCGAGGAGGCGGCGATGGCCTCGTTGCGTGCGACGATCGCGGGCCGCTCGATCCCGAAGCTGGAGGACGCCACGGGCAAGGACGTCACACGCGACTGGGCGTTGCTCGCCGCGGCCGGCGTCGTCTCCGTTCGTCCACCCGAGCGACTCAGCGGCTCGCAGTTGCGCGAGTGGACACGCGCGCTGGCACGGCTCGCCGGGCTCGAACCCGCGGAGGGGTTGGTGCCGGAGATCGCGACGCTCGGTGACGCCGCCGAGATGTTGCTCGCCGACCTCGGCTGGTCCGAGCGCGCCGAGTTGCTGATCGACACGCCCGACCTGCCCGCACTGTTGCGCGATGCGGAGGTCGACCCTCTGCCGGAACCCCAACGTCGCGCGCTGGCTTACCTGGCATCGGTGGAGCGGTTGCAGCCGTTCGCCGACGGGAAGCTCGGCGCCGGGCAGGTTCCCGACGGGGCGCGCTTCCTGCCCGCGCTCGCGCACATGGGGGAGACCTACCGGGCGTTCGGGCTGCGTGAAGCGACGGTCGCGGGGATGGGCGCCAACAGCCTGCGCCTGTTCCAGCGCAAGAACGAGATCCGTCTGCCGTTCGCCGACAAGCCGATGCTGTTCGCCCGCACGTCCGGCGTACCGGTGGCCGTGTCGCGGCTGGAGATCTGGCCCGGCGACCGGGTGCGTTTCCGGACCGACGCCGCGGGCAAGATCGACTTCCTGCAGATCGACCCGCCGGTCAAGGGGGCCAGTGACGATCGCTCGGCCGCCGTCTACAGCTGGAGTGTGCGCAAGACGCGTCGCCAGCTCGAGGCGACGGTCAACCGGCGGATCTCGGTGGGCAAGATCGAGGACATCCGCGTCGTGCGCCGTGGCGTGTCCGGCCGCATCGTCGAGCTCGTCGTCGTCGGCAGCCAGGCGACCGAGACGGTGCGCGGCTTCTCGATCCGCAACATCCTGGATCTTCGCGAGATCCTCGCCGTCATCGAGATCCAGCGCGACGCCGAGGGCGAGATCGAGGCCGTGGTCTTCGCCGGCAAGGGCTGGGGCCACGGCGTCGGCCTGTGCCAGGTCGGGGCCTACGGGATGGCCGTCCGGGGCTCCGGGTACCGCGAGATTCTCACGCATTACTATCGCGGAGCCGAACTTACGAAATTATCCTCGACCGGCCCCTGAGTCGGGCTGGAACGAACCTCCCCGGTGCGTATATTGACTTCAAAGGGAGGTCCCGGCGGATGCCACGCTTCCTACGCACCTTCGGCATTCTGGTCCTCGCCGGCGCGACGATCCTGCTGGTGGCCGGTGAGGCCGGGGTGGTTGCGCGGAAGATCGTCGACGTCTGGTTCATGCCGGTGGCGCAGGCCGGCGCGCTCGCGCTCGCGATCGGCGTGCTCTTGTCGTTGCTGGCCCCGTTCGCGAGAATGGTTCGGCAGGGGCGCTGCGTCCGTTGCGGAGCGTCGATCGAGAAGAGCCAGACGTATTGCCACGACCACCTCAAGACCGCGGTTCAGGAATTCCGGGACCACAGGCCAAGCGGCTACTAGACGGCGCGCCGCTCCTCGCGGTCGTCGGGCCCACGGCCAGCGGTAAGACCTCGCTGGCCGTCGGGCTGGCCGAAGCCCTCGATGGCGAGCTCGTCGGCTGTGACGCTTTGCAGGTCTACCGTCGTTTCGACATCGCCACCGCCAAGCCGACGGCCGAAGAGCGCGCACGCGTCCCGTACCATCTCGTCGACGAGCTGGACCCGGCGGAGGACTTCACCCTGGCGCGTTTCATCGAACGCGCGGAGGAGTTGCTGGTCGCGATCCGCGGGCGCGGGGCGCAGCCGATCCTGGTCGGAGGGACCGGGATGTACCTCCGCGGCCTGCTGCGCGGGATCGTCCCCGCGCCGGACATCGACCCGGCTCTGCGCCGGCGCCTCGCGGCGATGCACGAACGGCGAGGCGATCGCGCCATGCACCGTTGGCTGTCGCGGGTCGACCCCGACTCCGCCGAGAGGATCGGACCCGGAGATCGGCAGCGCGTCGGTCGGGCCCTCGAGTGGTGGGTCGCCTCGGGATCCCGCTGGAGCGAGCGTCTCGACACCCAGGGCACCTGGGGCGCGACCGGGGAGCGTTACCGCTGTCTCAAGCTCGGCCTCGATGCCGCCGTCGAATGGCTCGCGCCGCGCATCGAGCAACGGGTCGAGCGATTCTTTGCGGACGGGCTGGTCGAAGAGGTTCAGGGTCTGCTGGCCGCGGGTGTCTCGCCCGAGTGCAATGCGTTTCAGGCGATCGGTTACCGCGAGGTCGCTGAGGCGCTGCGCGGCGGTGGATCGATGGACGAGGTGATCGACCGCGTCAAGATCCACACGCGTCAATACGCCAAACGCCAGAGGACCTGGTTCCGCAAGGAGCCGGGGATCGTCTGGCTGGACGCCCGTGCGGCGCCGGAGTCGTTGCTCGCCTCCGGACTCGACGTGTGGACGAAGTTTGTTCGGCAGTCCGCGATTTGACGCGTGTTATACTCCGCCGCGCCCGGAGGGCCGAATGGACGCAGAAGCCAAGAACCTACAGAACGATTTCTTCAACGCCGCGCGCAAGGCGCGCACGCCGGTGACGATCTACCTGAGCAACGGGAAGAAGCTCACCGGCCGGATCAAGTCGTTCGACAAGTTCACGGTGTTGCTCGACGGACCGTCCGGCGACCTGATGGTCTTCAAGCACGCCGTCACGACGGTTTCGATGGGCCCGGCGGAATCTCCGTCTAACGCCTGAAGAAGCCTTTCTTCTCGCTCGCCTCCGCCGCCACGGGTTGACGTTCCGTGCCACCGCTGAGTTCGCGGATCCGCGAGCTGAGCCGCTCGATCTTGGCCTCGTATTCCTGGCGGAGCACGGCGATCTGCTTGTTCAGCCGCTCGGTCTCCCGGGTGTACTTCTCGGCTTCGGAGCCCCCCGCGGTCTGGTTTCGTTCGTACTCGGCCAGCCGGGCGTGGAGCTCGGCAATCTCGTTGTCGCGTTCGGTGAGCTCCGACTGGTGACGCTCCTGGAGGTCGTCGTAGTGCTTCTTGACTTCTTGGAGCTCGAGGATCTTCGAAAAGTCGCTTAGCGGTTCTGCCATTTCATCTCCCTCCGTCGACTGTCCGGCCGAGGCGGCGTAGAGGAACTTTCTGAGGATCAGGTCCAGGTCGCCCGGGTTCGCGCTGGCGCCGAGGGCGGTTTCCATCTCCACCTGGTTGTTGACCACCAGCGCGGCCAGCGACTGGTTCATCGACTGCATCTTGTGGTAGGCGACCGAGCTCTCGATCTCCTCGTCGAGCGCTTCCAGGTTGCCCTGATGGATCAGCTTGGTCACACGCGGGGTCCGCGTCAGGATCTCGACGGCCGAGGTCAGCCCCGACCCGTCCTTGCGTTCGACCAGCTTCATGGACACGACGGCCTGGAGCACCGCGGCCAGCTGCTGGCGGATCTGACGGTGGTTGCCCTCGGGGAAGCTGTCGATGATGCGGTCGATCGTCTGCGCCGCGCTGTTGGTGTGCAGCGTCGAGAAGACCAGGTGGCCCGTCTCGGCGGCGGTCAGCACGGTCTGCATCGTTTCGACGTCGCGCATCTCGCCGACCATGATCACGTCCGGGTCCTGGCGCAGCGCGTTGGGCAGCGCCATCTGGAAGCTCGGTGTGTCGGTGCCGATTTCACGCTGCGTCACCGCGGCGAGGTTGTCGTTGAACAGGAACTCGATCGGGTCCTCGACGGTGACGATGTGGACCAGCCGCGTGTCGGCGATCAGCCGCATCAGCGCGGCCAGCGTCGACGACTTGCCCGAGCCCGTCGGCCCGGTGATCAGCACCAGTCCCTGGGGCAGCTTGGCGAAATCGGCCAGCACCGGGGGCAGGCCCCAGTCCTGGAGCGAGGGGAAGTTGAACGGGACTCGGCGGAAGGCCGCGGAACAGGTGCCGCGCTGGAGAAACACCGACGCGCGGAAGCGCGACACGCCGGGGACGCTGTAGCCGAAATCGACCGCCATGTCGCGGTCGAGGATCTCGCGCAGGCGGTCGTTGAGGATGCCCTGGAGCATCGATTGGACGGCTTCCGGGCTGATCGGGTCGCATTTCAGCGGCAGCAGCTTGCCCTTCAGCCGCATCAGCGGGGGACGCATCGGTTTGATGTGCAGGTCCGATGCCTGCTGCTCGACCATGAAGCGCAGCAGGTTGTCGATCGACAGCTTCTCGAGGTCCATTGTCTTGCTCACGGTTTTCACCCAGGCCGGCCGCACGGGGGCCGTTTTCGAACATGGTGCCGGGCCGTGGGAGAGTCAATTCGACGGTTTGACTCGGATTCCCGGATGGGCATAAATTCCCTTTTTTCGATGGGCAATCGCTTCAAACGGCTGTTGGCTCAGCTCAACCTGGCCAATCAACTGACCTTCCTGCGGTTGGTCCTGATCCCGTTCTTCGTCATCGCCGTCCTGGAGGGCCGGTTCGGGGTCGCCCTCGGGTTGTTCGTGACCGCCGCGGTCACGGACCTGCTCGACGGCTTGTCGGCCCGGATGCTCGGCGAGGGGACGCCGCTCGGGGCCTACCTCGACCCGGCCGCCGACAAACTCCTGCTCGTCGCCGCCTTCGTCTTGCTGACCGACTACCCGGTCATGCTCCAGGACGTCGCGATGGTGCACCGCATCCCGCTGTGGTTGACGGTGCTGACGATCTCCCGCGACGTGTTGATCGTCGCGATCTCACTGCTGCTCTACGTCACCCGGACGCAGACCCGCTTTCCGCCGTCGATCTGGGGCAAGCTCACGACGACCGCGGAATTCCTCATGATCGCGCTGTTCCTCCTGTTCAACCGGCTGCAGACCGGGACGCGAACGCTCGAGGTCATGGTCTGGCTGACGCTGGTCATGATCCTGGTCTCGGGCTTTCACTACCTCGGCCGCACGATCCGGATGCTCTCGCGACCGAAGCCCGCGCCGTGAGCGAGATTCCCCATCTCGACCTCGACCGGCCCTCGCGTGAGGCGCTGGAATTCGACGCGTTGCTCGATCTCGTCGCGGGGCACGCGGCGACGGACGCGGGCAAGAGTGCCGTGCGCGCGCTGCGCCCGCTTGCCGGCGAGGCCGAGCTCGAGCGCGAGATCGGACTCGTCGAAGAGGTCCGTGACTGGTTGCTGCGACGGGGGACGTTGCTGTCGGGTGGGCTGCCGGACGCCCGGGTGACGCTCGAGCGGTTGGGGCTCGTCGACGCGGAGATCGAGGTTGCGGCGATCCGCGACCTGTGTGTGAACCTGGATGCTTCCGATGCCATCCGCTCCGCCGTGGCGAAGGCCGATCCGCCGGCGCAGCTGTTGCACCGTTTCGTCGAACCGATCGCCGATCTTTCGCCCGAGACGGCTCCCGTGCTCGCCGGTGTCGAGCCGGACGGGAGGATCGCCGATCGTGCCAGCCCGCGGCTGGCGGAGCTGCGCGTCCGCCGGACGCGTTTGGCGGAGCGATTGCGGCGCAAGCTCGAGACGTTGCTGCGGGATCCGGCCACGAGTGATGCCATCCAGGACGAGTTCGTGACGCGGCGCAACGGCCGCTATGTCATCCCCGTCCGAACCGATGCGGCGCATCCGGTCCGCGGGATCGTGCACGCGACATCCGCCTCCGGTGCGACGCGCTTCGTCGAGCCGCTCGACTCGGTGGAGCTGAACAACGAGCTGGTCGAGCTGGGCGAGTCCGAGCGGGAGGAGGAGCGCCGCATCTGTGCGGCGTGGACGCGAGCGTTGCGCGAGCGGTTGGCCGACGTCGAGTCGACCCTGGCGCGGCTCGCCGAGGTCGACGCGCTGCAGGCGCGGGCGCGCTACGCGGAGCGGGTCGACGGGGCCCGCCCGCGGATCGAGGCCGGCGGACCGATCCGGCTGCGAGGGTTACGGCATCCGTTGCTGGAGCATCACCTGGAGCAGACGGGTGGGCACTGCGTCCCGCTGGATCTCGATCTCGACCCTGCGGATCGGATCCTGGTGGTCTCCGGGCCCAACACCGGCGGAAAGACCGTCGCGCTGAAGAGCCTCGGGCTGGCGGTGTTGATGGGCCAGTGCGGCATCCCCGTCGTCGCCTCGGAGGCGGTGCTCCCGCTATTCCACCAGGTACGGTCCGACGTCGGCGACCACCAGTCGATCGACGCGGATCTCTCGACCTTCTCGGCGCACGTCACCGCGATGGCGGGCTTCCTCGAGGCGCGCCGGCCCCCGGCATTGTTCCTGTTCGACGAGATCGGTTCCGGGACCGACCCGGCGGAGGGAGCCGCCCTGGCGCTGGCGGTGCTCGAGCACCTCGCCGGTCCCCGGGTCACGATCGTGGCCACGACGCATCAGAACGTGCTCAAGCAGTGGGCCTTCGGTGACGAGCGTGCGGCGTCGGCGGCGATGGAGTTCGACGACCGCACGCTGCGCCCGACCTTTCGCGTGCTGCCCGGCGTGGTCGGTCATTCCGCCGGCCTCGATATCGCCGCCCGCTGCGGTCTCGCACCCGGGTTGATCGACCGCGCGCGCGAGCTGCTCGGAGAGGAGGCGGGACGGTCGGAGGCCTACCTGAACAAGCTGCGCGAACGGTTGGCCGAGCTCGACGCGGAACGGGCGGCGTGGAGCGCGAAGCAGCGCCGGCTGGAGGCCGACCGTGCGGGGCGCGAGCGCAAGGCCGGCGAACGGGAACAGAAACGCCAGGCCGAGATGGCGCGTCAGTTCGACCGCCGGCTGGCGGCGTTCAGCCAGCAGGCGAAACGCGCGCTTTCGGCCATCGAGGACGTCGAGATGCGGCGAAGCGCGGAACGCCGCGCACACGCGGAGGAGCGCCGGCTCAAACACGAGCGCGAGCGCGCGGTGGCTTCCCTGGAGGGCCGGCGGGACGAGGCCGAGTTGCCGCCGCCGGCCGAGCTGCGCGAGGGCCGGACGGTCTTCGTCGTGTCGTTGGGGCGGCAAGGGACGGTCCGGCGTGTCGACGGCAAGCGGGTCGAGGTGCAGCTCGGGCGGATCGGCATCACCGTCGACGCGGACGACCTGAGGTCGGCGGCGCAGGAGCCGCGGGCGCCACGAGACAGCCGGGCTCCCGCGCCGGCGCGCGATCTGGAGACGGGGCCTCCGGCCGAGCTGTTGCTCATCGGTCAGACGGTGGACAGCGCGCTCGACCGGATCGACCGTTTCCTCGATCGTGCCGTGCTCGGCTCCGTGGGGCAGGTGCGGCTGATCCACGGCCACGGCACGGGCAAGCTGCGCCGGGCGATCCGCCGGCACCTGCGCGGACACCCGCTCGTCAGCGACTATCGCCCGGGCGCGGACAACGAAGGCGGCGACGGTGCCACAATCGCCCGGCTCAAGTAGCCGCGCCGTCGTCCTCGTCGCCGAACTGCTCCAGCCAGTACTCCACGTCGTCCCCGGGCTCCGGCTTCTCGCCGGAGGACTCCGTGTGCAAGCGCTTGCGAAACAGGTCCGAGCGTTCGGTGCGTGCCGCCAGATGACGGCAACGATCGGCCAGGGAACGATCGCTGGTGACGACCAGCCAGCCGCGCGGCTCCGTCTCCGCGCGGAGAAAGTCGAGGATCCATTCGTCGGCGCTGCGGCCGTGGCCGGAGAACCGCGTCTCGCCCCCGAAGCCTGAGCCCGCCGGCGAGGGGCCGTCGAACACGACGACGCAGCGGCGGCGCACGCGGGCGGCGAATCGGGCCAGCTCGAAGCTGAGCTTCCGCTTGGCGGCGTCGCCGCGGTCACGACCCCGCCAGGTGCCCAGCAGGTTGTCGCCGTCGATCAGGAAGGGCATCCGGGGACTAGCGCCCGAAGAGCCCGCGTCCAGCCTTGCCGTCGAGCTTTTCCAGACGCTGCCGGATCTCGGGGCGGTCCGGGAACCACTTGAGCGCTTCCTTCAGGATGGCCACGGCGTTCTTCTTCTTCTCGCGCTTGACCAGCAGGTCGGCCAGCGCGACGTGGGCGTCCATGACCGTCGGATCGAGCTCCAGCCCTCGACGGAGATGCTCCTCGGCCTCTTCGCGGCGCACCGGGTTGAGCCCGATCACCTTGCCGAACTCGACGTGGTACTCGGCGATGTTCTCCTCCAGCTCGAGCGCGTTCTCGAGGAACTTGATCGCCTGGCGGAACTGCTTCTTGCCGATCAGCGCCTTCGCGGCGACGAAGTTCTGCCGCGCGAGGTGGCTGGTGTCGTGCTCCGGCGCTTCCTCCTGCCGCTTGTCCTCGGTCCGCAACGTCTCGTCGTACTGCTCGCGCAGCTCCGTATCGGCCAGCGTGTTGTAGGCCTCCGTGACCTGCGAAAAGAAAGCCTCGATCCGCGGCAACAGGTCCCTCAACTCGCCGGCGCGAAAACGGTCGGGGTGGTAGCGCCGGGCCAGAAGGTAGTAGGAGCGCCGGATCTCGTCCTCGTCGGCCTGGGCGGACAGCTCGAGCACGCCGTAGTGGTTGGCGTCGACCGCCTTGTCGAGCCGCATCATCAGCTCGTTGCGCGTGACCGGGACGTCCTCGATACGGCGCTGCTCGCGCTGCTTGCGCGAGATGCCCTCGACCATCCCGACCAGCGTGAGGCCGTAGAGCGCGCGCATCGCGCGCTCCTGGCCGGCGCCGATCGCCGACGCGACCTGCAGGAACGTGAGGTCGCCGTCGCAGTGTTTCCAGATCTCGCCGACGATCGGGTGCGATTCGGCGAGCGCGAGCAGGTCGGATTCCCGCGCGGCGACCCGGGTGGGGTGCAGCGCGACGTTGCCGATCCTGGAGCGGACCGCCTGCGGGGACTTGGGATGCTCCTTGAGGTACTCGAAGAGGACGACCGTCGGAGCGACAGCGGTGACGGGTTTGCCCTCGAGATTGACCGCTCCCGCCTGAAACGCCGCTTCCGGCTCCCGCGAGCACAATCCGGCCAGCAGCACGGCTCCGGCGTGGGCCGCGATCGCGGCTTCCAGCTTGTCCGGCTCGAGCAGCTCCTCGTCGCGCAGCCACTGCAGCACGGGAATCTTCTTGTCCTCGAGCTGCTGCTCCAGGCGCGCGCGTTGATCGGGGTTGAGGTAGCCTTCGTTGGCCAGGAAGCTCTCGAGCTGTTCCTCGATGAGGTTGGAAGCCGAGTGAATCAACCGGCCCTCGGCGAGAACGAAGAGGCGTCGAACCTTGCCGTCGGTGATCGTCAGGATGCCGCTGCTCGCCTCGCCGGCATGACCGACCAGGACGGCCTCGATCGCACCCCGGGTCGTCGTCTGCTCGCTCACCTTGAGCTCCTCGCGAGCTGCTCGGCGGCCCACTGCCGGCAGAGACCGGCGTAGTCGTCGCTGTAGATCCGCCGCAGGGCGTCGTTGATGGGCCGGCCCTCGCCCAGCGCTTCCAGCAGCCACACCAGGTGGGAGAAATCACGTCGCGCTTCCAGCCAAAGCACCAACGAGTGTGCCGCCGCGTAGGAGAACTCGTCGGTTTCCCACTCCGCCGGGTCGTCCAGCCCGGCCAGGCGCTCGCGCACCTCGCGGCGCCGCGCATCGGTCAATCGGGTCCCGTCGGTCACCTGGGCCAACCCTTCGTGCAGCCAGCGCGGGCAGTGACCCCGTGACTTGGAGTGCACGACGGCGTGGGTCAACTCGTGGGTCAGGACACGCCGGGCGTCGCGATGCAGGCGCTGGAGCCCGCCCAGCGGGACACGGATCTTGCCGTCATAGACGCCGCCGACCCGTTCCCCGGAGCGCGTGACTTCGCGGAACGCCTGATTGGTGTAGAGCAGTGCCGTGATGGGTTGTTGCGGCGTGTGGTCGAAGCGGTTCGTCAGGTCCCAGAAGCGCTCCTCGAGGTGTTCCGAGACCTCGGCCGCGATCGCCTCGTCGACGTCTCCGTCGTAACGCAGATTGAAATGACTCGTGCGTGCGAGGTCGTAGTCACGACGCAGGTCGAGATCGCGTTCGCCCTTCTCGATCTTGTCGCGCAGCCGGTCGTTCGGCGCGAGGTCGAACGCGCGGCGCCACGAGCGCAGCGCATCCTCCACGTTTTCCTCGCGATCGCGAAGATCGCCGAGCAACTCGTGCAGCTCGGCGCCCTCCGGATGCAGGACCAGGCCATCGAGCACGGCGGCCAGGGCCGAGGCGTCCTGGTTGAGCTGGATCTCCGCGACCACGTAGGGGACTCGCGCCATGTAAGCCTCGGGCTCGAGCGACAGCGCGTGGAAGTAGCTCCGGGAGGCGGCCTCGTAGTCCCCCGCATCGAACGCCGCACGGCCCTCCGCGATGAGCTCACGGATGCGCTTGCGCCGCTCGGCCTCCTTGGCGGCCGAGCGGCGGCTCGGCGCGGGCTTCTCCGCGCGCTCGTCGGCGAGCAGCGGTCGGCGTTCGATCCGCAACACGATCGAACGCGGGATCCCGACGATGCCGTCGCCGGAGCGATACAGCAGCGTCTCGTCCTGGAACCACCAGTCCGCCGTCTCGATGACGCCGCCCGATTCCAGGTGCAGACGATCCGCTGCCGCGGGTGTGGTCGCGACGGCGACGGCGGTCGTCGCCAGGATGAGAGGCAAGAACCGCTTCATGGCAGGACTTCGCCCACCGGCCGGGCCCAACCCATCGTGTCGATGTCGCTCAGGACGTCCGGGAAGGGCCGCCGCACCTCCGCTTCCGGCTTGGAAGCGAACACACCCCAGCAAACCCGGTAGCAGCCTTCTCCGGTGTCGGGCGAGTCGAGGAGGAAGAAATTGGGCTGGGCGTCGAGCGCCTCGGCGATCGGCTCGAGGCTCTCGCGCTTGCAGCCGACCATGAACTGCAGCGTCCAGGCGTCGGGGTGCCGGGCCAGCCGCGCGGCGTCCTCCGCCGCGGTGACGGCGAGATCGATCGGCGCGCGGTGGCGGTCGCTCTCCTGCCGAAGCGCCTGGGCGCCATCGACCGGCGTGCGCAACGCGATGCCGAGAAACAGCATCGAAACGACGACCGCGACGGGGCCGCCCACGGTCCACCACCGGGCGGCCGTCCGCGCCACGCTCGGCTGTGCTGTCTTCGTTCGGCCCATCGGTTCTCAATATAAGGCCGTTGGGGCCGCGGGCGGCAACCGACTATTCGATCCGCCGCAGCGCACGGTCCCAGCGGGAGTGGAAGATCAACTTGTAAATCTTGACCCCGAGCGAGCGCAGCGTCACCTGCTCGCTGGGGCGCCCGTCCGCGGCGCGTGGCCGCGTCGACAACAGGACGATGAACGCCTTGCCCTTGATCAGGTCCTCCGACGCCTGGCCCCACTCGCGGCTGTCCGACGACAGGTTGCGGTGGTCTCCCATCACGAAATAGTGCCCGGGCTTGACGCGGGTCGGCGGGTGCGGCCGGGTCTCGGCGTAGAGCGGGTTGACGTAGGGCTCGACGAGCAGGTCGCCGTTGACGAACACCTCTCCGTTGCGGGCCACCTCCACGGTATCGCCGGGGACGCCGATGACGCGCTTGATGTAGTCGCGCTCGGGAGTCTGCGGTTGCTTGAACACGACGACGTCCCCGCGACGGATCTCCCGCGAGGGCACCAGGGCGCGTTCCCAGCCGAAGCTCACCGGCGCGTAGGCCCAGCGATTGACGAGGATGTAGTCGCCGATGAGGATCGTGTCCTCCATCGAGCCCGAGGGGATCTCGGACTGCTGGAAGACGAAGTGCCGGGCAAACAGAATGAAGATGACGCAGACGAGGATCACCTCGATGTACTCGCGCACGACCGACTTGGCCGGGACCGGGGTCTCCTCCTCGCGCTCGTCCGTGAAACCTGTTCGTGATCCCATCGCGATCCTGGCTCAGCGGATCCGCTTCAGACAGCGGTTCCAGCGGGTCTTCGTGAAGAACCCCACTATCTTGCCACCCCAGGCCCGCAGGCGCTGCGAGAGTGTCGGGTGGGCCCCGTCGTTTTCAGGAAAAGACCACCAAATCAGCACCGCCCGCCCCTTCACGTGCGACGCGGGGACGAGGCCCCACTCGCGGCTGTCCAGCGAGTCGTTGCGGTGATCGCCGAGCACGAAGTATCGGTCCGGGGCGACCGTCTGCGGCGCGGCCTCGGGGTAGTAGCCGGAGCGGTGTGCCTCGGTCACGTAAGCCTCGTCGAGGAGGCTTCCGTTGACCCGGACCTCCCGGTCGCGCACCTCGACGGTGTCGCCGGGCAGCGCGATGACGCGCTTGATGTAGTCGACCTCGGGCGCCTCGGGGTAACGGAACACGATGATGTCGCCACGTTCGATCGGCCGGCCGGGTAGCAGCCGGGACTCCCAGGAAAAAGAGACCGGAGCGTAGTGCATGCGGTCCACCAGGATGTAGTCGCCGGGGAGCAACGTGTCCTCCATCGACCCGGTCGGGATCTTGGATTGCTGGAACACGAAGGCGCGGGCGAACAGGACGAAGATCACGCAGACCAGGATCGTCTCCGCGTAGTCGCGCAGGACGCTCTTGCGCTGCGGCCCGTCCGCCGTCGTCACCGCGGTTCACCCAATCGACGGCGCAGGATCTCGACCGCCTCGTTCTCGTCCGCGGCGCGCTCCGTCATCTCGAGCGCGACGGGGTCGAGCATGTCGCGTTGCTCCAGCAGGTCGAGCAGATCGGGCCACGGCGCGCCCAGCGCCACGACGGGCCGCGCGGGAAGGACGCCGGCACGCGCCAGGGCCCAGACCCAGGCGAGCTCGGCGAGGGTCCCGGCCTGACCGGACAGCACGACGAAGCCGTCGGAGCGGTCGATGAGGAATCGCGTGCGGTCGTAGAGATCGCGGCTCGTGACCGTCTCGGACAGGTAGGGGTTCGGGACGCGCGTCGAGAACACCTCCGAGACGACGCCGACGGTCCGGCCCCCGGCCTCGGTCGCACCGCGGCTGGCCGCCTCCATGACCCCGCCGTAGCCGCCGGTGACGACGGTGAAGCCGCTCTGCGCCAGCGCCCGCCCGGTGCGATAGGCGAGATCGTACGCCGGCTCTCCCGCCCGTGGCTCGGATGAGCCGAACACCGCAACCGACGCGCTCAAGGCTGGCCCGTCGCGGCCCCACCCTTGCGCGGGTCGGCGGCCCCGAGCCAGTGGCCGTTCTCGTCCGCGCCGATGGCGTTGACGTTGCCGATGCGCTCGTAGGTGGCCAGCGAGTGGCCCATCGCCCTGAGCGCCCGCCGAACGTCGGCCGGGAGCGCACGCTCCTCGTAGGAGATCAGATCGGGGATCCACTGATGGTGAACGCGGGGTGCGTTGACGGCCTCCTGCAGCTCCATCCCGTGATCGATGACGTTGACCAACACCTGGAACACGGCGTTGATGATGCGCGGGCCACCGGGGCTGCCGAGCACGAGGAACGGCCGTTTGCCGGTCTCGGCGTACTCGACGATCGTCGGCGTCATCGAGGAGAGCGGGCGCTTGCGCGGGCGGACGGCGTTGGCCTCGCCTCCGACCAGACCGTAGACGTTGGGCACGCCCGGCGCCAGGGAGAAGTCGTCCATCTCGTTGTTGAGCACGATCCCCGTGCCCGCGGCCACGATGCCGCTCCCGAAGCTCGTGTTGAGCGTGGTCGTCAGGCTCGCCGCGCGACCCGAGCGGTCGGCGACGGAGAAGTGCGCCGTATCGCTTCCCTCCGCCGCGGGGGCGCCGGGGAGGATCTCACTCGACGGCGTGGCGCGGCTGCGATCGATCGTCGACGCGCGGGAGGCGACGTACGCGGAGTCGAGCAGCCTCTCGACGGGCACGTCGACGTGGTCCGGGTCGCCGAGCCATTTCGACCGATCGGCGAACGCGCGCCGCTGGATCTCGGCCATCAGGTGGATCGTGTCCGAGGCACCGTAGCCCTCCGGCATCTCGAAGCGCTCGAGCATGGCCAGCATCTGGAGCAGGATGATCCCGCCGCTCGACGGAGGCGGGAACGAGACGACGCGGTAGCCACGATAGGTGCCGCGTACCGGCTCGCGTTCCACGACCTCGTAGGCGCCCAGGTCGGTGAGCTCCATGACGCCGCCGCGCGCCTGCACGGTCGCGACCAGCGCCTGCGCAACCGGACCCTCGTAGAAACCCGCGCGGCCGCGCCTGGCGATCCGCTCCAAGGTGGCGGCCAGCTGCGGCTGTTCGAGGATCCGACCCCGTAGCGGTACGCCGGCCCCGGGTAGGAAGATCGCCGTCGCGCGCTCGTCCAGGCGCAGCCGCTTTTCGGCCGAGCCGTACGCCCGGACCAGATCGGGGTAGACGGGGAAGCCGTCGCGGGCGAGCCCGATCGCCGGCTCGATCAGCCGCTTCCAGGGCAACACTCCCCAGCGCTCGTGAATCTCGGCAAGCCCCGCCACCACGCCGGGAACGCCGACGGCGAGGCCGGTCTCCAGGCTCAATCCGGGGACGGGCTTGCCGGATTCATCCACAAACCGATCCGGAGTCAAACCCTCGGGCGCGGTCTCGCGGAAGTCCAGCGCCGTGTGGTTGCCGTGCTCGTCGCGGTAGAGAAGGAAGCCCCCTCCGCCGATGCCGCCCGCCTGGGGGTTCGTCACCGCGAGCGCGAATGCAACCGCGACGGCGGCGTCGGCGGCCGTGCCACCCTCCGCGAGTACCTCGGCGCCCACGCGCGAGGCATGCGCCTCCGGCGACACCACCATGCCGCGCGGCGAGTCGGCGGCCGCCGGGTCGGCGCCGAACGACGGAGCCGTTGCACAGAGCCAGACAGATACCGCGAGCGCCAGGATTTTACGTGGGTTTTGCACGGGAATGATCACGCGGGACTCGACGTTGTCCCGCAAGTGGGAAAAATTATCACGCCGCGAAACGGGCTGTCAAAAAGCCCGCCGTTCGGCTGGTATCATGTTTTTCTGCGTCACCGGACGTCTCGGGAGAGTCAGCATGTCCAAGCGGTTCGCGTTCATCGGTGTCTTGGTTCTGAGCCTGGTCTGTGTGGCGGGTTGCGGCGCGCCGGATCCCCCGACGGGAGAGGAAGCCGCCGCCGCGAGCGACGCGGCATCGACATCCGGCGACCGTCTCGCGCCGGAGTTCACGCTGGCGCGGATCGGCGGCGGTGAGCAGGTCAGCCTGGCCGACAGCGCCGGGCGCATTCGCCTCGTCGACTTCTGGACGACCTGGTGCCCGCCCTGCCGCGAAGAGATCCCGATGCTCAACGAGCTGCAGCAGACCTACGGCGAACGCGGCTTCGACGTCATCGCGATCTCGCCGGAGGAGCCCGACGTGCTCGAGGAGTTCGCGGCCGACAACCCCGTCGTCTACACCAGCCTGATCGGTACCGAGGACCTCGTTCACGAGTACGGTGCGCTGGGTTATCCCACCGGCTTCCTGATCGACGGCGACGGTTACGTGGTCGACGTCTTCTTCGGTCCCAAGCCGCGCAGAGCCCTGGAAGAGAAGATCGAGGCGTTGCTCGCCGAATCCTGAGCGCCGACGCATGAGCCGCCAATCCCGACTGATCGTGATCATCGCCGGGATGGCGTTGATCGGTGTCGTCGTCCTGGCGATGGTCGCCGAGCGCTACTCCAAGCTGCTCGGTCGCGAGGAGGGCGGCCCGCGGCAGACCACCGAGCAGGCGGCCGGCGCCGCCGCGGCGCAGGTCGACAAGTTCGTACGCGTCCGTCTCGCGTTGCGGGAAACGGTCGATCAGGGGACGTTCGACGACGTCGCCGGCGATGCCGGGGCGCTGGCGTTCAGCGCGGAAAGAAGCCGTGTCCTGGCATCGATGGGGGTTCACGACGCGGACTACCGCGAGTTGCGCCGTTACTACCGGCAGTGGAGCGAGAGCCCCGCGCTGTTGAGCGGCGTCTGGGAGGAGGCCTTCGAGGAACGGCGAACGGACCTGGAGCGGTGCGGGCTCGGCGAGCTCGAGCCGCTCGACCGCTGAGCCCGGCGAGGCTCAGTCGTTCGCCGTGTCGCCTCCGGAGCGTTCCAGCGCGTTCAGCCGCTTCTCCGCACGACCCAGCCGCGACCAGGTGATGATCAGGAACACGGCCAGGCCGGCCCAGATGACGTTGTAGCCCCAGAACAGAAAACTGAAGGTGTCTTTCATCGCGTCCTCAATCCAAGCGTTCGAGGCGCAGCGCCTCGGTGCGGGTTTCGATCCGTGCGGTGCGGTAGCGCAGCCGGATCAGGGTGATGCAGAGCAGGAACATCGCGCCCATGCAGATGAAGAGTACGGAGGTCATGCGCTCGTCCAGCGAGCCGCGGTTGCCGGCCTTGAAGACCTCGGGGTGCATCCCGCGCCACCAGTCGACCGCCTTGTGGACGACGTAGACGTCGGCCGCGATCGTGATGCCGATGATCGCGGCGAGTCGCGCCCCGAGATCGCGGTTCCCCGCGTAGCGACGCACCATCAGGGCGGCGATCAACAGGATCTCGAGCACCAGGGTCGAGGTCAAGCGCGCCTCCCAGGTCCACCAGGTGCCCCACGCCGGCTTGGCCCAGATCGGTCCGGTGATCAGGACGAGCGTGCAGAACAGCAGGCAGACCTCGGTGGCCGCCTTGGACAGGTCGTCCCAGGCGAGGTCGCGCCGCGACAGGTAGACGATCGAGCTGCCCAGCAGCACGACCACCGCGACGTAGGCCATGATCGCCGAGGGGACGTGGAAATAGAAGATGCGCTGGACGGCGCCCATCGTCTGTTCGGTGGGCGCGTGGAGGAACGCCCCCCAGAGCGCCACCGGGATGGCGACGATCGTGACGAACAACACCAGCGCGTCGAGCCGTGAAACAACCCGTTGCATCACTCCTCCAGAACGTATTCGAACGTCGCCAGGGCGACGAAGAAATAGAGCAACCCGAAGCCGGCCGCCATGCCCAGCCAGCGGCTCACCGACGCGAGACCGTCGCCGCGGAACAGGGCTCCCGTCGCCGTGACGCCCGCGAGCAGCAGGGGAGTCGAGGCCGGGAGCAGCAGCGTCGACAGCAACGCCTCGCCGCGCCCGACGCGCGAGACGATGGCACCGAACAGGGTCCCCAGGGCGCACAGCCCGAACGAGCAGAGCGCGAGCACGAAGATCAGCTCGAGCCAGGCGCCCCCGAGGCTCGCGTTGAAGAACACGATCGCGAGCGGCACGAGGATGACCTCGAGCAGGGCGATTCGAACCGCGTTGGCGATCAGCTTGCCGGCGTAGATCGCACCGCGATCGATCGGCGCGCGGAACAGCCCGGCCAGCGTGTCGCCGCGCCGTTCGACGTCCATCGAGCGGGCGATGCCGACGACCGACGAGAAAGAGATGGCCAGCCACAGAACCCCGGGGACGAGCGCGTCGGCCGAGAGCTGACGCGCCGGGCCACCGCCGACGGCGAACTGGAAGACCAGCAGCACGACGACCGCGAACACCACGCTGGCCGCCAGCGCGTCGAACGTGCGCCATTCGAGCTGCAGGTCCTTGCGGGCGACCAGCCAGGCCGCGCGCCAGAAGCCGACGGTCTTCACGCCGCGCCTCGAGCGGGGAAGAACGCGTCGGCAACGGTCTGCGGGTCGGTCTCGGGAGACGATCCCGCGGCGACGATCTTGCCGCGGGTGAGGACGATCCACTGATCGCTCAACGCGAGGCCGTCGTCGATTCGGTGCGTGGCCAGGACGAAGCTCGTGTCGGCACCGCCCGTCGTCTTGAGCCGTGCCCGCAAGCCGTCGGCGGCGTAGGGGTCGAGGCCGGTGAAGGGCTCGTCGAGCAACAGCAACGCGGGTTCGTGGACCATGGCGCGCGCGAGGGACAGGCGCTGGCTCAATCCACGGGAGAGGATCCCTGCAGGCTCCTCGGCGTACGCGGTGAGCTGCATCTCCTCGAGCAACTGGCCCGCGCGTGCCGCCGGGTCCTCGACACCGTAGAGCCGGCTCCAGAACTCGAGGTTCTGGCGTGCCGTCAGGTCGGCGTACAGGAGCGAGGCGTGCGCCAGCCAGCCGATCCGCGAGCGCGCCGCCTGCGCGTCCTTGCGCGGGTCGAGCCCGTCGATGGCCAGCGACCCGGCATCCGGCGCGAGTCCCAGGCCGAGAATACGAAGCAAGGTCGTCTTGCCGGCGCCGTTGGCGCCGAACAGCGCCAGGCGTCGGCCGCGCTCGAGTCGCAGGTCGACCCCTCGAAGCGCGCGAATCTGACCGAAGCGCCGGGTGAGTCCCGTCGCGGCGATCGCAGGTGCGGTCACGCCGAGGTTTCGCCGCCGGAATCGAGGGGGCGCGGCCCGAGCGGTGCCGGGCCGGGTTCGGGCAGGGCGTCGATCTTCTTCATCACCTCGATGGCCCGGGAGGTGAGCGATTCCTTCAGCCGTTCGTAGTCCTCGTCACTCAGCTTGCCGGTGCCGCGATCCTCTTCGAGGTCGGCGAGCGAGGCCAGCAACATCGCGTGCCGCGACTGCAGCTCGACGGCCTCACTCTCGGCGGACACCACGCGTTCGCGCTCGAGGGCGTCGGAGCGGAGCAGCGGCGCGGCGACGAACCACAGCACCGCGGCGGCAAGCAGGATCAGGGTCACGGCGGAGAGCATGTCATTCCCACTCTTCCAACTGCTTCTGCAGCTTCTGGCGGTAAGGGTCGTCGGACGGGATGCCGGGCATGATCTCCGGCGCCGAGCCGCCCGGGATCCCGTCGGCCACGGCGGGCTGGCGGCTGCTCGCCAGGTGGCGGACCAGAGCGACGGCCGCGAGAAGCCCCAGGACCAGGCCGACCAGCGGCCCCAGCCAGGCCAGCAGGTTGAACCCGGCCGCGGCGGGTGCGATGCGGATCTGCTCGCCGTGCTCGGCCACGTAGAGCGCGATGACTTCCTGCGCGTTCATCGGCTCGTTGCCGTCGCTCCCGAAGACTTGACCGCGGATGATGTCGCGCAGCTGATCGGCGCGGCCGCAGGCGCACGCCTCGATGGACTGCGGATGGCAACCGCAATCGCAACGGAGCGTCTGGATGGCCTCGTGGTAGTCGTCCATCGTGCCGGCCAGCACGGGTAGGACCAGCACCAGGAGAAGCAGCGCGGCGGTGCTGAGCCGGCTAAGCCACATGACGTTCCTCGATCGCCATCGAGGCCTCCAGGCGACGCCGCTCGCGCGCGTCGGGCAGGATGGAGATCAGGGATCCGATCACGAAGACCAAGCCTCCGAACCAGATGAAGTTGACCATCGGGTTGACGAAGACGCGGAAGTTCGCGCGACCCGTCGCCGGGTCGACGCCGAGGGGAATCACGTAGAAGTCTTCGCCGAATCGGGTCCCGTCGAACGGGGAGATCGAGGCCAGGATCCCGACCTCGGTCGACGGGGTCTTGACCTCGCGGCGGTAGCTGCCCTCGAGGCGCTGGATCAACGGGTACAGCGCGGCGACGCTCTCCTCGTACTCCGAGTGTCCGACGACTCCCTGCGCGCGCGCCGCGTGGAACGCCTCGCGCAACTGCGGGACCTGCATGTTGGGGTGGAACCGCTGCTCGGCTTCGACCGACCCCAGCTCCTTGCCCGAGCCGCGGTCGAAGACGGTGAGCATCGTGACGGCGCCGATGTGGTCGTCGACGGCCTCGAGCCGGTAGCCGTCGTAGCGCACGAGGTAGTCTTCGATGTTGACGTAGCCGCCGGGCTCGAGCAGCCGCTGTGTCTCGGTCTGGTAGGCCGACGAACCGGCGATCCCGAAGAAGATCACCACGATGCCGACGTGAACGATGTAGCCGGCGTAGCGCCGCTTGTTGCGCCAGATCATCCGCGAGAACGCCAGGGCCACGGACTCCTTGTGGCGGTGCATGCGCACACGCATCCCGCGCCAGTACTCCTGGCAGACGGTGGCCAGCACGAAGACCCCGGCCCCGAACGTGAGCGCAGGGTAGAACGTCTTGACCTGGTCGAACATCGGGGCGACCTGCAGCGTGAACAGGGACTTGAACGTGCCCGTGAACGCATCGAGGTAGGTGCGCGGCTCGAGCGCCAGCAGCAGCAGGAAGACCCAGATGCCGGCGAGCGCGGGCGCGATGAAGTTACGTTTGAGGTTTTCGGTGCTGGCCTGGCGCCAGGCGATCAGCGGGCCGATGCCCGCGAGCAGCAGCAGCACGATCGCCCAGGGGACGTTGACCAGGTTGAAGATCGGCGGCCCCATCGTGACCTTGCGGCCGGTGACCGCCTCGGAGAGCATCGGGAAGGTGGTCAGGAACAGCACGGTCGCGGCGATGCCGACCAGGATCAGGTTGTTGAACAGGAAGCTCGATTCGCGCGAGAGCACCGATTCGAGCTTGGCTTCCGAGCGCAGGTTGGGCAGCCGCGAGATCAGCAGCAGCAGCGAGCCGAACACGATGATCGCGAGGAACACGGCGAACGCCGGGCCGATCTGGGACGTCGCGAACGAGTGCACCGAGGAGATGATCCCGCTGCGCGTCAGGAACGTGCCGAAGATCGACAGGCTGAAGGTCAGGATGATCAGCAGCACGTTCCAGACCTTGAGCATGCCCCGCTTCTCCTGGATCATCACCGAGTGCAGGAACGCGGTGCCGGTCAGCCAGGGCATCAGCGAGGCGTTCTCCACCGGGTCCCAGGCCCAGTAGCCGCCCCAGCCGAGCTCGATGTAGGCCCAGTAGGAGCCGAGCAGGATCCCGGTGCCGAGGAAGAACCAGGAGAAGATCGTCCAGCGCCGCGTCGTGCGGAACCAGATGTCGCCCGTGCGGCGGGTGATCAGCGCGGCGATGCCGAAGGCGAACGGGATCGTGAAGCCGACGTAGCCCAGGTACAGCGTCGGCGGGTGGATCATCATCCAGTAGTTCTTGAGCTGCGGGTTGAGGCCCACGCCGTCGATGCGGGCCGCGCTCGTCGCGAACGGCGGCTCGAAGTAGTTCAGCAGGATCATGAAGAACACGGAGATGCCGCCGATGACCGCCGTCGCGGCCGGCATCAACGCGCGGTTCTTGCGCCGGTTGGTCGCCACCATCAGCGCGCCCATGCCGGTGAGGAACAACGCCCACAACAGCAGCGAGCCGGCCTGGCCGCCCCACAGCGCGCCGATCTTGTACGGCAGCGCCTGCGAGCTGCTCGAGTAGTGGTAGACGTAGTCCAGCCGGAAGTCGTCGATCAGGAAGCCGCTGACCAGACACACCGTCGCAAGGAACGTCAGCCCGAACGTCGCGTACAGGGCATGCTCGGCGCTGCGCTGCAGCCCTTTACCGCGGTTGGTCGCACCGAGAATGGCAGCCAGGGCCGACCAGCCGGCCGTGGCCAAGGCCAGGAAGAGTCCGTAGTGTCCGAGGGTGATCGTCAGGTCGCGCATCGCGGCGTCACTCGGAGGTCGTCAGTTCGGCGGTCTCCGTAGCGTCGCCGTACTCGTCAGCGGATTCGTACTTCGAGGGGCATTTTGCCAGCAGGGTGTGGGCCGCAAAGACCCCGTCGTCTTGCAGCCTCCCCTCGACGACCACATCCGCGCCGTCGACGAACGTGTCGGGGATGATCCCGCGGTAATAGACCGCCAGCGTGGCGATGCCGTCGGTCATCTGGAAGGCCACATCCTCGCCGGTCGCTTCCCGTTCGATCGTGCCTTCCACGACCTTGCCGTTGACCCGCATGCCCGCGTGGGCGTCGACGGGAGTCTCCAGGAACTCGGAGACGGTCATGTAGTAACCCATGCCGGATCCCTGGGTGCCGACGAAGACGAGCACCGCCATCGAGAGCACGACGCCGGCGCCGATCACGACGAACTTGGTCTGCGGAAGTTGCATGAAGACGTCCTTTCGAGGCTCGCAGGGAAGCTCAACCCCCCCTGAGGATCCATGGTAGGCATCGCGCATCCCACTGTCAACGCGGCACTTGCTCGTATTTGTACGTATTAATGTAGCGGGGTCCAACGGCCCCGGCCGTGTCGGGTAGGCAGTTTGCCGCATTACCGCGGTCACAGTAGAGTGTCGCGCGACAGCCCCGATCAAAAAGGTTCGAGCCCGTGCGAGACATCCTGGACAAACTGAAGCGAGAGCTCGGCGAGCTGGAGCGCGAGTTCCGTGTCGAGTTGCCCAAGGAGATCAAGAAGGCCGTGGCCATGG
>WVWW01000208.1:26521-51750 GCA_011773795.1 Acidobacteriota bacterium | reverse complement strand
GCCCTTGCGGCTTTCCCCGGGGGCACGAACCTGCCCGCGTACTCCATGACGTTGTCGAAGAACCCGTCGGCGGGGAGGAGCTGCTGGATCAAGCCCAGCTCGAGTGCACGCTCGAATTCGAACGTCGAGCCCTCGGCCATCAACTCGATGGCCCGCGACTTGCCCACGATGCGTGCCAGCCGCTGCGTGCCGCCCGTTCCCGGAAGCACGCCGAGGTGCACCTCGGGCAGACCGATCTTGCCGCCGCCCGACTTGGCGATCCGCAGGTCCGCGGCCATGGCGATCTCGAGACCACCGCCGACCGTGTGCCCGTTCAGAGCGGCGATCACCAACATCGGAGTCTGTTCCAGACGGTTCAACGTCTCGTTGGCGTGAAGGCAGAAGTGATACTTGTAGGTGGGATCGGCTTCACGGAGCATGTTGATATCCGCCCCGGCACAGAAGAACTTGTCCCCCGCGCCGCGAAGGACGATCACGTGAACGGTCTCATCGAAGCGGGCCCGCAGGATCGCATCGTCGAGCTCGCGCATCATCTCGTGACTGTAGGTGTTTGCGGGCGGATCGTTCAGCGTGAGGACCGCGATCCCGGCCTGGAGCTCGTATCCGACTCTCTCTTGCATCAGCTTTTCCTCGATTCCCCCACCGTCTCGGGCAACGGGAGCACGCGCAACACCACCAGGGCGACGAGCGCGCCGGCCAGATCCGCGTACCAGTCTCCCCAGCTCGCGGTGCGAAACAAGACGCCGGACTGGCGCCATTCGTCGAGCCCCGCGAACCCGGCGGTCAGGGTCATGGCCATCACGGTAGCCCACGGAGCGGGCCTTCGAAACCCTCCGTGAAAGGCGCGCAGGTTGAAGGCACCGAACAGCCCGTAGGCCACGAAGTGCAGGATCTTGTCCGAGACCAACTCGGGCGTATCGATGCGCACGCTGTCGCTGAGAAACCAGACGCAGGCCATGAACCCGACACAAGGCCCCCACAGTCCGGCTAGCCGCAGCATCGCAGCGTCAGGGGGCCATCAGGAACGCGAGGGCCAGTGCGCCGCCGACGAGACCACCCCACAGAAGCAGCCCGAACCGGATCCGCTCGCGTTTATCGTCTCGCAGGAGCACCGCGAAGTAAGCCGAGAGCAGACCCGCGAAGAGCAACATGTGGAACAGGTGGCTACGCATCGCCGCGGCGTCCGCGTCCGATGTCCCAGATATCGAACAGCAGCAGGAGGTTCATCAACCCGGCGGTCCACACGTAGGCCGTTCCGTAAATCGACAGCGGGGATCGCTCGCGCGCGCGAAACTTTTCGACGCGTTGGACGGCGTTGTCGCCCGCCGTCATCGAGTAGGTGATCTCGCCATAGACGAACAACCGCACGATCGGGTCGATCGGACCCATCCCCAGATTGGCCACGACCTGAAGTCCGGTGAGCAGCGGCTGCTTGTCATCACGCAGCGAGAGACGCGCGTCGTGCGCCATGCCGAAGCCGAAGCTGGCCCACAGGAGCACGCCGAAGAACACGCCGCGCCTGACACGGCCCAGCATCACGTGACCGAAACCGGGGACAAGCCAGCCCAGGAAGACCGACAGGAGCGTGCGGCGCACGCCGCGATCTCCCCCGTTCCCGTCGGCCGCGGTCATTCGATCAACTTTCTCGGGCCTCTTGGTCGGCCTCGGCCGGGGCCTCGGAGGCCTCCTCGGTCGTTTTGTCGACGGGCTCTTCGCCCGCTTCCGCGGGAGCCGCCGCGGGCTCCAGCGCCGCCCGGTCCGCCTCGACCTGCGCCAGCGTCTGACCCGCTTCGGTCAAAACCTCCAGGCTGACGCTCGCCGTCACGTTACGGTGCAGCTTGATCGAGACCTCGAACGTGCCGAGAGCCTTGATCGGCTCCTTGAGCTGGATCTTGCGCCGTTCGAGCTTGTAGCCCTTCTCCGCAAACAGCTCGGCGACATCCGCGTTCGTCACGGAGCCGTAAAGCGTCCCGCGCTCGCCGGCGCGACGACGCACGGAGAGGTCGACGGAGGCGAGCTGAGCGGCCAATTCCTGCGCGCCGCGCTCACTCTTTTCCTCGCGGATGGCCCAGGCCCGGCGCTGATCCTCGATCTGCTTCGCCGCGCCGGCTCCGGCCCGATAGGCCAGCCCCTTGGGCAGCAGGTAGTTGCGCGCGTAGCCCGGAGCGACGTTCACCTCGTCCCCGCGATCGCCGAGGTTTTCGACGTGCTCTCGAAGGATGATTTTCATCGTCTCCTCCCCTAGTCCGAGGTGAACGGAAGAAGCGCGATGGAGCGCGCCCGTTTGATCGCCCGCATCAGATCACGCTGATGTTTGGCACAGTTGCCCGAGATCCGGCGCGGAAGGATCTTGGACCGTTCCGGGATGTAGTTTTGCAGGGTCTTCATGTCCTTGTGGTCGATCCACTGCGTCTTGGCCTCGCAGAACTTGCAGTACTTCCGCCGGCGGAACAGGAACCGGCGTCGACCGAAGCCACCGCCACCTTCACGTCGCATCGCCATGGTCTACTCCCCTTCCTTCTCGGCGCTTGCCGCCTCTTGGGGCTTCGCCTCTTCGGTGGACTCCGCGGCCGGGTCGGCTGCGGGCTCGGGCGCTGCTTCGACCGCCTCTTCCGTTGGGGCCTCCGGAGCCGCAGCCGCGGCCTCGGCAGCGCGCGCCGCTTCCTCTTCGGCCAGGCGTGCGGCTTCGGCCGCCTGCTCGGCCCTGCGCTCGGCATCCTTGACCGCCTGGACCTTGGCGGCGGCCGCCCAATCGTCCTCGAGGCGCACGGTCAGGCTGCGAAGCACGTTGTCGGACAGGCGGATCCGTCGCTCGAGCTCCTTGGGGACCTCGATCTCGGCGTCGTAGAGGAACCGCGTGTAGACGCCGTCGTCGAACTTGCGGATCGGGTAGGCCAGCCGGCGGCGGCCCATGCGCTCGTTGGCGGTGAACTCTCCGCCGCCCTCGGTCACGATGGCGGCCAGCGTTTCCACCGTGGTGCGCTCCTCGTCATCGCTGAGCGTGGGCGGAGTAATGAACAGGGTTTCGTACGTGGGCACCAGGCACCTCCTCATGGCGTAACCGCCCACGGACTCGCCGCGGGCAAGGGGTGCGGGATTCGCCCCTCCATTCGGGGCAAGACCCGGCTGTCAAGCTCGAAACGATACCACCGCGGCCGGAACTAGACCAGCAGCGGCGCGATCACCAGGCTGACGACGGACATCAGCTTGATGAGGATGTTCATCGACGGGCCGGAGGTGTCCTTGAAGGGATCGCCGACCGTGTCGCCGACGACCGCCGCCTTGTGCGCCTCGGTGCCCTTCTCCTCGCCGGCGATATCGCCGGTCTCGATGGCCTTCTTCGCGTTGTCCCAGGCGCCACCCGCGTTGGCCATCATCAGCGCGAGCAGCACGCCGGTCACGGTCGCGCCGGCGAGCATCCCGCCGAGCGCCTCGGCGCCGAGCACGAAACCGACGAGCACCGGGGCAATCACCGCGGTCAGCCCCGGCAGGACCATCTCCTTCAGTGCCGCGGTCGTCGAGATGTCGACGCAGCGCGCGGCGTCCGGCTTGGCCTCGGGCTTGCCCTCGAGCAGCCCCGGGATCTCGCGGAACTGACGGCGGATCTCCTCGACCATCTTCTCCGCGGCGCGGCCGACCGAGGTCATCGTCAGCGCGCCGACGAAGAACGGCAGCACGCCGCCGATCAGCAGGCCGATGACCACGTTCGGATCGGTGAGCACGATCGCCAGGGCGCTGCCGCGCGCCGACGAAACCGCCTGGGTATAGGCCGAGAACAGCGCCAGCGCGGTCAGCGCCGCCGAGCCGATGGCGAAGCCCTTGCCGATCGCCGCGGTCGTGTTGCCCAGCGCGTCGAGGCCGTCGGTGATCTTGCGCACGTCCGGCCCGAGACCGGCCATCTCCGAGATGCCGCCCGCGTTGTCGGCGATCGGCCCGTAGGCGTCGACCGACATCGTGATGCCGACCGTGGCCAGCATCCCCACCGCCGCGATGCCGATCCCGTACAGGCCGGCAACGCTGTTGCCGATCCAGATCGCCAGGCAGATGAAGAGCACCGGCGCCAGCGTCGACTCGAGCCCGACCGCGAGCCCGCTGATGATGTTCGTCGCGGGGCCGGTCTTGCTGGCCCGAGCGATCCGCCGGATCGGACCCGCCGCGGTGTAGTACTCGGTGATCAGCCCGATGATGATGCCGACCAGCGTCCCGCAGAGCACGGCCCAGAACACGTTGTTGTTGATCCCGTTGCCGTCGATCAGGAAGTAGGCCGCCGCGAGGAACAGCCCGGCGGCGATGAAGGTCGAGTAGCGCAGCGCGCCCGCGGGGTTGGCGCCCTTGAGCACGCGCATCGAGAGGATGCCGACGAACGAGGCGATCAGACCGCTCGCGGCGAGCGCCAGCGGCAGGCCCATCAGCAGGCCGCGGATGTCGCCCGCGCTTCCGTCACCGAGGAGGTTGGAGATCGTGTCGGCACTGACCGTCGCGGCGATCGCGATCGTCGCGATGATGGAGCCGACGTAGGACTCGAAGATATCGGCCCCCATGCCCGCGACATCGCCCACGTTGTCGCCGACGTTGTCCGCGATCACACCGGGGTTGCGCGGGTCGTCCTCGGGGATGCCCGCCTCGACCTTACCGACCAGGTCCGCACCGACGTCGGCCGCCTTGGTGTAGATCCCGCCGCCCACGCGCGCGAACAGCGCGATCGACGAGGCACCCATCGCAAAGCCGTTGATGATCTGTGCTGTATCCGGTTTCCCGTACAGTGCGAAGAGCACGCCGACGCCGATGAGTCCCAGGCTGGCCACGGCAACGCCCATCACCGAGCCGCCGTTGAAGGCGATCAGCAACGCGGCGCCCTGCCCCTTGTCCTTGGCCGCGGCCGTCGTGCGGACGTTGGCGCGCGTGGCCGCCTTCATGCCGAGGAAGCCGGCGAGCACCGAGCAGGCGGCGCCGCCGAGGAACGCGGCCCAGGTCGGCCCCGGGATCTTCCAGGCGAGCAGGCCCGCGACGACCGCGACGAACACGACCAGGATCGTGTACTCACGGCGCAGGAATGCCATCGCGCCCGTGTGGATCGCCTCCGCGAGCTCGCGCATCTTGTCGTTGCCGTCGCTCGCACGCAGGATGCTGAAGTACAGGATCCCGGCGAAGATCATCCCGGCCCCCCCCAGGTAGGGCGCATACGTGACTAGGTTATCCATCGTTCCCCTCGCTCCTTAACGGATGGTCTCTCGAGCATCGACGCGCCGACGGTTGTACCGGCCCATCGCCTTTTCGAGGTCGTCTTCCAAAATCGTGTTCACGGCCCGCGCCGCATCCGCCACCAAGGCGTCGACGCGGGGCAACTCGTCGTCATCGAACGGCGACAGCAGGTACTCGGCCAGGTCGCTACGGTTCCGTTTTGCTCCGCGGACGCCCAGCCGGACACGCGGGTAGTCCGGTGTCTCGAGCTCTTCGGTCAACGAGCGAAGCCCGTTGTGCCCGCCGGATCCGCCCGACCGCTTCAGCTGCAAGCGGCCCAGCTCGAGGTCGGCGTCGTCATGGACCGCCACGACCGCCCGGGGCGCGATGCAGTGGCGCCGGCACAACGCAGCCGCGGCGATGCCCGAGCGGTTCATGTACGTACGCGGCTTGACCAGAATCACGGGATCATCCGCGGCGACCAAGGCGAGGGGCCGGAACCAACCGAAGCGGCGCCAGCGCAGGTTGCGCTCGCGCGCGACGGATTCCACCACGCGGAATCCGATGTTGTGCCGGGTCTCTTCATAGCGGGCGCCCGGATTGCCCAGGCCGACCACCATCGTCCGCGTCGGTCGCATCGTGTTTGCCGCTTTTAGGAGTTGCCATCCTCGGAGCCGTCGGCGCCCGGCTCGCCTTCGGCAGCGGCCTCGCTCGGCTCGGCGCCTTCGGCAGCCTCGGCGACCGCTTCCTCTTCGGCCTCGACCGGCTCTTCCTCGACCTTCGGCTGTGCGATCACGACGAGCACCATGTCGGGGTCATCGACCATCTCGACATCGCCCGCGAGCTTCAGGTCCTTGACGGCGAGCTGTTGACCGACGTGGAGCTCGGCGATATCGCCGTCGATGTGCTCGGGGATCGCCGACGGGAGGCAGTTGACGAGCACCTCTCGATGGATGAAGTCGATCAATCCGCCCTCGTTCTTCACGCCCTCGGGGGTCCCTACGAGGTTGACCGGGACACGGACCTGGATCTTGCGGTCGGGGTCGACGCGCACGAAGTCGACGTGCTGAAGCGTCTCCCGGACGGGATCGCGCTGGATCTCGCGGATCATGACGTCGCGACTCGCGCCCGCACCCTTCATCGAGAGCGTGAGGATGGTGTTTCGCCCACTGGCGGAACGCAGCAGGTCCTCGACGCGTCGCGGATCGACGCTGACCGCAAAGGACTCCATCCCCAGCCCGTACACGTTGGCGGGGACGCGACCCGCAGCCCGCAGCCGGCCGTTGGGTCCTTTACCCAGTTGCTCGCGGGTCTCGACTTCGAGCATGACTTTCTGTGTCGACATCGTTCCGATCTTCCTGTGACTCTCGAGTCCGGGCTCCGGATTCCCCCGCCGCGGACGGGTTTGAAGACGGAGCATCCTAGCAGGCCGGCGGGAATCTCCGCACGACCCTACACGAAGAGCGAGCTCACCGAAGAATTGCTGTGGATCCGGGCGACGGCCTCGCCGAGCAGGCTGGCGACCGAAAGGACCGTTATCTTCGGTTCCTCGGCCTTTTCAGGGGACAGCGGGATCGTATCCGTGATCGCGATCCGATCCAGGGCCGGATCGCGCAGGCGCTCCATGGCGGGGCCCGAGAGCACCCCGTGGGTAAAACACGCGACCACCGAGCGGGCCCCGCCCTCCAGCAGTGCGTGGGCCGAGCCCACGAGGGTCCCCGCGGTGTCGACCATGTCGTCGACGATCACGCAGGTCCGCCCCTTCACGTCACCGATGACGTTCATCGTCTCCGCCACGTTGGTTTCNNTGTCGATGATGGCAAGATCGGTCCCGATCCGTTTTGCATAAAACCGAGCTCGCTCCACGCCTCCGGCATCCGGCGACACGATGATCGGGTTCTCGAACCGCTGTCCGTCGATCCAGTCGAGCAGGACGGGCGCCGCAAGCAGGTTGTCCACCGGACGGTTGAAGTAGCCCTGGATCGCCGGCGCGTGCAGGTCCATGGTCAACACGCGATCGACACCGGCAGCCTCCAGCAGGTCGGCGACCAGCTTGGCCGAGATCGGCACGCGCGGCTTGTCCTTGCGATCCTGCCGCGCGTAGCCGTAGTACGGCAGCACCGCGGTGATGCGATAAGCGGACGAACGCTTGAGCGCGTCGACCGCGATGAGCAACTCCATCAGATGTTCGTTGGCGGGCGGGCAGGTCGGCTGGATCACGAACACGTCGGTCCCGCGAACGTTCTCGAGGATCTGACAGTAGACCTCGGAATCGGAAAACCGTGTCAGGTTCCAGTTGCCGAGCGGGATACGCAGGTAGTCGCAGATGCTCTTGGCCAGCGGCTCGTTGCCGTGGCCGGAGAAAACTTTCAACTCGGCTTTCATGATCTGGCCCTATCGCACGCCGGTGGCTGGGGCGGGAGGATTCGAACCTCCGAATGCCGGGACCAAAACCCGGTGCCTTACCACTTGGCGACGCCCCATTAGCATCGAATCACGCGTTGGATCAAACGTTGGTGTCGGGACCTCGAGATGGTTCTGTGGGCGGAGTGAAAGGCGTCGCGCGCGGCGTTTCGGGATCATCGATCGGCTCCAGGTCGCGGATCGGTGCGAGCGAGTCACCCGGCTCGTCGAGCATCTCGCGATAACTCGCGATGATCTCTTGCTCGAATCGGCGTCGCGTCTCGTTGTTCAGCGGGTGGGCGATGTCGCGGAACGTTCCGTTCTTGCGCTTCTTGCTGGGCATCGAGATGAACAGGCCCTGCTGCCCCTCGATGATCTTGATGTCGCTGACGACGAAACAATCGTCGAAGATCACCGAGACGAAGGCCTTCAGTTTCTCGTCTTCGACCGGGAACACCCGAACCTGAGTGATTTTCATCAAGCCCCCCTGCCAACGGCTAGGCGACGTCAACCCGAATCCCCTCGTTCACCGTCTTCGACGGGACCAGGTTCCAGGTGCCGAACGCCTCGCCCAACGTGGCCAGCGCTGCGTCTCGCACGTTGGCTTCGTCGAACATCCCGAACACCGTCGAACCGCTACCGCTCATCAGCGCCACGGACGCACCCTCGTCGAGCAGCCTCTCGCGGAAGCGACGCAATTCCGGTCGGGCTTCGAAGACAACTTCCTGCAGGTCGTTGTCCAAGAGACCCAAGTCGTTTGGCTGCCGCCACTTATGCCCAAAAAGCGCGGGAAAATTAACACTATTCGAAGGGAGTGTCAACCACCCTGAAGCGCGTTCGAAAACCTCCGCCGTCGATATCGCGAACGGAGGCATGCCGAGAACCAACGGTCGCTCGCCGAACGGCTCGAGCCTGGTGATTCGATCGCCGCGCGCCGTGCCGCGCGCGGTGCCTCCGTGCAAGAAGAACGGCACGTCGGCGCCGAGCCGACGTGCAACGGATTCGAGCTCGGCGAGCCCGAGGTCGAGCTCCCAGAGTCGGGTACAACCGAGCAAGGTCGCGGCTGCATCCGAGCTACCGCCGCCGAGCCCTCCGCCGAGCGGGATGCGCTTACGAAGATGGATCGCGACCCCTTGATCGCATTCCGCGGCTTCCCGCAACAGAAGCGCTGCACGTTGGGCGAGGTTGGTCTCGTCGATCTGCAGCTCGGGATGGTCGGTCGTCACCGTGACCCCGTCCGCCGGCTGCAACTCGAGCGTGTCGCTGAGATCGATCGTCTGGAAAACGGTGTCCAGCTCGTGAAAGCCGTCCGCGCGGCGATCCAACACCCGCAGCGTGAGGTTGATCTTCGCCGGCGCCTCCACGAACAGCCGTCTCACGCCTCGCCTTCCCCTTCCGTCTCGACCCCCGGCAGCGTGTCCGGGTCGAGATCTTCGAGCGGACGGCGCAGGGCACCGTCCGGTGGCTGACCGGTGCCGAGCGTTGCCGGATCCGCGCGGATCGCTCGAACGCGCTTGATCTGCAGCTCGAAGCTCCGCTCGCCGTCCTTCAAACCGATTCGATCGGGGTAAGGCCGGCCGGTCCGATCGAGCGACCACTGCGGGGCGCCGCCGGGGGCGGCCGGCACATGACCGAGCAGCGCCTGAACGAAATCCCCGACCGAGACCCGGACGCCCGTCAGGGCCTCGAGCACGTCGGCGTCCGCTGCTCCGACATACGCGGTCCGGTCGCGCACGAAGAACACCGAAACCTGTCCTCCGCCCGCATCGAGGACCAACTCGGTCGTGCCCACGGCGGATAGGATCTCCCCATGCAGACGATCGGGCTCGGCGGCAAAGACGAGCAGTCGGAACTTGCGAGCGCGCTCGGACGGACCCGGGTCGAAGCGGGCGCGGTAAACCGCCGCCTGGGGTCCGGCCGCGGGATCACGACTCAGCTTGCGTGGGCCGCACCCGTGCAGGAACAGCACAGCGGCCAGTACGCCGACGGTCCACCGCCGGGAACCGATCAACGCCGATCAACCCCGGAGAGCATCGCGATCTTGGCCTCGATCTTGGCTCGATCCGCCGGTGCCGGATCGTTGTCGAGCGCTTTGCCCCACGCGGACAGGGCCAGCTCGTTTTCGCCGCGTCGCTCGTAAAGATCACCGAGGTGCTCGAGGATGACGGCGTCCGACGGTAGCTCACGGGCGGCGGCCTCGAGGGGCTCGCGGGCTTCCTCGAAACGCCCCATGCGGAAATAGACCCATCCCAGCGAGTCCAGGTAGGCGCCGTTCCAAGGATCCACGTCGAGCGCACGCTGGACCAGATCGAGCGCCTCGTCCAGGTTCATGTTCTCGTCGGCCAGGGAGTAACCGAGGAAGTTGAGTGCGGGAGCGTGCGTCGGGTCGAGCTCGATGACGCGGCGCAGCGAGGGTTCGGCGCGTTCGAGTCCGGTCGAACGGAACAGGTAGCTCCCGAGGTAGTAGTGTGCGTCCGCGTTCTCCGAATCGGCCGCGACCCAATCGCGCAAGTAGACTTCGCCTTGCTCCTTGCGTTCGGTTTGCAGGTACTTCTCCGCGATGTCGACCCGCGCGGCGGGGCCGAGGATCTCGATGGCCTCCTCGAACCGCGGAGCGGCCTTCGCGGGCTTCCCGGAAAGCAGGAGCATCTCCCCTTCCAGGAGCGCCGCGACGCCCGACTCGGAGGCCTCGCCCAACTGCTTGACGACCTCCCGGGTACGGGCCCAGTCTTCTTCCGCGATCGCCAGCCGCGCGGAGAGCTCCATGTTCTGAGGATCGTCGGAAAGCTCCAGCTCGCGGTGCAGGTTCCGCGCCGCGGGCAGCTGTTCGTTGCCGAGGTAGAGCAGGATCATCTTCCGCCGGATGGCGTCACGGATCGGCGCCGCCGCCTCGTCGCCCTCGGCCGAGAACAGACGGAGCACCGAAACGAAGGCGTTCTGCGCCCCGTCGATGATGCCCTGGTCGGCCAGCGTCTCACCGAGCATCAACAGGATTTGACGGTCCGAGGGAACCTCCGCAGCGAGCTCGTGAAGCAGGGACGCCGCGTCGGCGAACCGTCCGACGGCGCGAAACGCCCGCGCCGCCTCGAGCCGCAAACCGAGGTCCTCGGGTTGCGCGATCAAGGCACGTTCGAACGCGTTGATCCCGCGCTGGACCTCGCCCAACTCGAGCAACGCGACCGCCCAGAGCCGTTGAGCCACGGTGTTGGACCCCTCGAGACCAGGCTCCGCGACGAGGATTTCGTCGACTNNCTTGTCCGCCAACTCCTCGGCGAAACCCATCAGTTCCGTGTCGTTCGGGTGCTTGGAAATGTAAGCCAGCACGGCATCCAGGGCCTCGCCCTCGTGCCCCTGCTCGAGCAGCAGCCCGATCAACTGGCTCACGGCCTGCTTGTCCCCGGGACGCATCCGTACCAGCTCGCGGGCCGCTTCGAGCGCCCCCTCGTCGTCGCCCAGACGCAGCCGGATGGCCCGGATCGCATGCAAAATGGCAACGTCCGCATGACCGAGTTCCTGCAACCGGACCAACAGTTGCAAGGCCTCCTCGTGCGTCTCGACGTCATCCGCGCCGGCCCGGCGGGCACGGTCGGTTGCGCGCTCCGCGAGGAAACGGAGGGTCCGCGGATGATCCGGTTCGATCTCTTGCGATCGCAGGGCGGCCCGCTCGGCCTGCTCGGTGCGTCCGAGCCGGAACAACATCTCCGCCGCCTGAGCGTGAATCGCCGCGGAGTCGGGCTGCAGCTTCAATGCGGCCTCGATCTCTTCCGCGGCCTTTTTGAATTCGCCCTTGCGTGCGGCGATCGTCGAACGCATGAGGTGCGCATAGGACTTCCCACGCGCGTCGCGTGCGACGGTGGCGTCGTCGTCGGCCGCCCCAACCGCCCCGCCCGAGAGCGAAGCGACGAGGAGCGCCGCGATCAACAACAGCGTGGATCGTCGGATGAGCTTCATGAGTCCCCTAGGCGGCACGCGCTTGACGGGCCCGTTCCTCGAGCTCGTCGAGAACGCGCTCGAGTTGGTCTTGTTGGATTTCCGCGTAGTCGTCGCCTTCGCCTTCAACGACGGTGTCGGGCTCGATGCCGGACTCGTTCCAGGTCGCCCCGTCGGGGGTCTCCCACTGTGCCGTGGACACCAGCAACCCGGCGCCGTTCTCCAGCTCGTAGAGCGTCGGCTCCGCACCGAGTCCATAGCTCGACTGACCGAAAACCGGCGTCTCATCACTCTGGACCCACTGGGCCAGGGCCTCTGCCGCGCCTGCAGTCGCACCATTGATCAACACCGCCAGAGTGCCCTTCCAGGCGCGGCACTCGCGCTCCGGCGAGAGCGTTTCGGTGACACGTCCCTTCGTGTCGCGTAGGTGCAACGGCGACTCCGCACCGAAGCAGGCGGCGAGCTCCGCGACCTCACGCGGCCCGGCCTCCGAGGCGTTGCGCAGATCGAGCAGCAGTTGCGTCACGCCACGCGATTGCACGTCGTCCAGCTCCGCGACGAGCGTCGGTACGTCGACTCTCTCCGGCGCCCAGACACGCAACACCGCGATCCCCTGCTGCACATCCACCGCGTACCCGCGGCCCTTCGCCGTGCCGCGGACGAGGGACACCTTCAGCGTTTCGAATTCTGCACCGGGACGCAACAGCTCGAGTTGGAGCTCGGTGCCGACCTCGCCGCGGAGGTGGCGCCGCAGTTGGACGAGGGATAGGTCCCGGGTCAGCTCGCCGTTGACTCGTCGCACGTGGTCCCCGACCTCGATGCCCGCCTCCGCGGTGGCGAAGTCGCGATCGATCGCGACCACTTGGACCGTACGACCGACCTTGAGCACCGAAAGGCCCGGTCCGGCGTCGAAGCTCCGACCCTCGTTGTCATGCCAGTCCTTGACCTCGTCGGGCGTCAGGTAGGCACCGTTGGGGTCCAGGCCGCCGAGCATGCCCTCGTAGGCGCCCCGCAGCAGAGCTTCGGCCTCGACCGGATCGACGTAGTACTCGAGGATCGTCGACATGATCTCGGCGAACTCGACGGTCTCGCGGTAGGAGCCGTCTTCGGCGACGACCCGCATGGCCATCCCGCTCCCGAGGATCGCCATAACCAGCATCACGGACACGGTCAGGAGGACGTAACGGCTCGATTTCATGAGCAAACCTCTCGTTTTTCAAGCTACCGCGAGGGGCAGCCGATCGCAAGGGTCATCTCAGTTCGGGCGCAGCCAATCCTCCGGATCGACCGCCTTGCCGTTCAGACGCAACTCGAAATAAAGCGACGGCCCGGAAAATGACCCGGTCTCACCGACGATCCCGAGGCGCTGCCCTCGCCCCACCCGCTCCCCGGCGTCCGCCCAAGTCACGGCCGCGTGGGCGTAGACCGAGTGCAATCCGCCGCCATGATCCACGATCGTCGTCAGGCCGTACCCGCGCAGCCACCCGGCAAACACCACCTCCCCTTCGAACACCGAGCGGATCGGATCGCCGGCCCGGGCGAGGATGTCGATCCCCGGGTGCGGCACCTGGGTCTTGAACCGCGGGTGGATCACCGTGCCGAACCGCGAGCGAACCTCGCCGGCCGCCGGCCAGTCGAGCAGCCCCTGGAACTTGGTCATGTCCAGCGCCGCGTCCGTGGTTGCGGGGTCGAGCCCTTCGATCAGCCCCGCGAGCCCGCGAGAGGCTTCCCGGAGCTCCGCAATCGCCGTCTCCCGGCGCGCCGCATCGCGCCGGATCTCGCCGAGCAGCTCTTGTTGCCGACGACGGCCGGCATCGAGCCTCCTGTTCGTGGCGGCCGTTTCGCGCCGCGTCGCCTCGAGGGCTTCCCGTTGACTTTCGAGCCCCGCCTTTTCGGCGCTGACCCGGTCGGCGGCTTGGCGGTAGCCGGCAAGCACGGACTCGTCGCGTGCGCTGAGAAACGAGGCGTAGCGCAGGCCACGCCAGTAGGTCCTGCGATCGCGATCGCCCAGCCAACGACGCAGTGTCTGGCGGCTCCCGCCCTTGTACAGCTCGCGCAGCCTGAACGCGAGGTACGCGCGACGCTCGGACTGGGCCACGCCAAGCTCGGCGAGCGTCTTTTCGTGCTCCCCGATCCGCTCACCCAGCGCATCGGCACGCAGGGCAACCTCGCGCAGCCGGGTCCGTCCCAGGCTGAGCTCGGCGGAAATCCGGTCGAGCTCGCCCAGCACGCCGCCCTCCTCCGTCTCCAGTTGCTGCAACTCTCGATCGAGGCGCGCGATCTCGTCGCGCAACGCACGCAGCCGGGTCTCGCGGTCCGACTGCGGGTAAGCGGCCAGGCAAGCGCCGATCAAGATCGCGATACCGATCACTGTCCGAACTGGCGACACGCGAACCCCGTGGGTCAGAGCAGCGGCTTCCCATCGAGCCCGTCGGGCAACTCCAGACCCAGGGCCCGCATGATCGTCGGCATCATGTCGATCATCCGTGGCGACGCACTCGAGATCGGACGGTTGGAAAAGAAGATCCCGGGAACGACGGAGGGATCGTTGGAGCAGTGATCTCCGGTCCACGCGCGGTCGTTGTCCTCGATCACGCTGTGGCCGAAGCCGCCCAGCGTGGTCTGCCAGCTTACGCGGTAGCCCAGCCTGTTGGCGACGCGCAGGTCGGGGATCAGCTCACCCTTGAAGTCGCTGTACATCTCCTCGCGTTTCCAGACCTTCGTAACCGGCTTGGCCCCGTTCTCGTCGACGAGCGCTTCGAGGCCGTCGATGATCTGCTGGCGGACCGCTTCGTACTCCGGTCCGGGGTAGACGATTCCCTGTCCCTCGCGACCGACGAGGTTGATGTAGATCCCGCCGAGCCCCATCGCGTAGGCCTTGGTCTTCGACCAGTCGTAGCCTCCCATCAGGTCGCGCGTCTCGAACAGCTTCTCGAGCGTCGCGCGTTCCGCGGTCTGGCCGGTCAACGTCAGGAGCCCCTGTTCCTGCAGCCAGTTGTTGTAGTTGACGCCGCGCCGGTAAGACGAGAAGCCGTGATCCGAGCAGACCAGGAACAACGTGTCGGGCCCGACGAGCTCACGTGCGCGTCCGACGATGCGATCCATCCACTTGTAAGCCTGCAACATCTCGTCTTCGTAACGGGTCGCCTTTTGCGCGTCGTAGAAAGGATGCTCCGGATCCAGGTAGTTCCACAGCATGTGGCCGATCCTGTCGGTGAAGTAGAAGATCTGCACGTACAGGTCGTGGTCACCCTCCGTCAACAGCCCCGCCATCATCTCCTCGTAGCGCTCGACGGTGAAGCGCATGTCCTCGAGGAACAGCTCCTCGTCACCGACGCCCGACGGGTGCGACCAGGTATCCAGCGCCCAGCCCATGGTCTTGAACAAGCCGAAACGGTCGAGCAGCTCTTCGGAGTACTCCGGCGGGTAGCTGAACGCGACCGGATGGCAATCGGGGTGGAAGTGGATCGGCGACATGTAGAGCTGCAGCTCCGGCTCCAGGCTGAGCAGCTTGAAGCGCACCATCCCGCGCAACGGTTGCATCGCGTCGACCAGCGCGTTGACCGGGAAGTCGAGGATCACCCAGTCGCTCCATTCCCCCGGTGTGAGCGTGCCGGTTTCGCCNNTTTCGCCCGAGACCTCGTAGCTCAGGGTGGTGTCGCTTGCCACCAGGGTCAGCGGCAGGTTGATCTGCTCCGCAATCCCCGCCGCGTCGAGCTCGATCCGCTTGCTTTCCTTGGCCGCAGACGCCTCTGAACCTCTCAGCTCCTGCGCCGCGCGATCGACCGCATAGTGGTAGTAGGGGTAATTCAGCGGGCCGTAGACGGTCGTCTCGATGGTCCCGCGACGCGCCTCCACGGTGACGAGCTCGAGGCTGAAGTCGTTGCCGACTGCGGGGGTAAAATCCACGTCGGACGTGTAGAACGACGGTGTCCCGAACCGGCCGCGCATGTCCGGAACACCGAGCCCGGACAGCATGTTCCCCGAACCGACATCCTCGGCGGGGAACGTCGCGGGAACACGGATGATCCGCACCTTCTTGCCGGCCTCTGCGGCGAGCTCCCAGAAAGTCTCACCTCGGCGGTTGTTCGTCGCGTCGGGCACCTCGACGGGCAGGTACCCGGCGCCGACGTGCCCGGCGCCCCAACCCAGACCGACGGCGAGAACCAACGGCACCGCGAGACGGAGTGGCCACTTCTTGGAAAGGAACAACAGCAAAACGAACAACACGACGAACGCGCCGATACCGACGGCCAGGCCCAGGTTCCTACCGTTGTTCTCGCCCCAAAGGAACGTTCTGCGGCCCTCCTGGATCAAACCCAGCGACGGCAGGTAGCTGTTCGGGTCGCGTTTCAAGAAGTCGAAGATCTCGGTCCGCCCCGGATCGATGCCGGTGGCGAACGACGACCACGACACGGGAGTCTGCGGCGGGTTCGTCGGCAGCAACGGACTGTACGCACCCTCCTCGCGCAGCTTGGCGAGATTCGGCAGCTCGCCGGCCGCCATGTACTGCTCGACCAAACGAGCGTCGGCGCCGTCGAAGCCGATCACGACAACCTCGGGAGCGTCCGCGGCCGCCACCGCGGCCAGCAGCGGTGCCAGTGCGATCAGCGCCGGAAGTTTCTTGAACATCGTATCTTCCTCGTCGGTGGCGAAGCGAAACCCAGCCTAACATCGGGCCCCGGCCGCTGCACCCGCTTCCGTGTTACCATCCCGTTTTTTCTGCACCGGTCATGCTCGAAACGTCAGGCGCCAACCTACCGCACGCACCCGAAGCGGAACGCTCCGTTCTCGGTGCGGTGTTGCTCGACAACGGGCAGTTCGATCGCGCGCGCGAGCTCCTGACCGGTCAACAGTTCTACTCCGAACGGCACCGCAAGATCTTCGACGCACTCGAGCATCTCTCCGAAACCGGCTCCGCGCTCGATCTCGTCACGCTCAAGGACGAGCTCGAACGCCAGAACACCCTCGAGGCGTGCGGAGGGCCGGCCTACCTCGCCGCGCTGATCGACGGCGTACCGCGTTCGTCGAACGTCGAGCACTATGCGCGCATCGTCCAGGAAAAAGCCCTGCTGCGTGAGCTGATCCGCACGAGCCAGCAGATCCTCAGCGCGGCGGTCCAGGCCGACGAGCCGACCGAAACACTGCTGGACGAGGCGGAGAAGGCGATCTTCTCGGTCGCCGAGCAACGCCTCGGGAGCGGCTTCATCCCGCTCAAGACGTCGGCCGAAGAGGCCTTCAAGCACATCCAGGAGTTGACCGAACGGCAGGAACTGATCACCGGTGTCGCCTCGGGCTTTCCGCATCTCGACGAGAAAACCGCGGGGTTCCAGCCGTCGGATCTGATCATCCTCGCCGCACGTCCGTCGATGGGCAAGACGGCGCTCGCTCTGAACCTCGCCGCGCACGCAGGCGTACACAACGGACAACGCGTCGGTGTCTTCTCCCTCGAGATGTCCCACCAGCAGCTCTTCATGCGACTGCTCTGCGCGGAGGCGAAGATCGACGCGCACCGGCTACGCACGGGGCGCATCGGTAAGGAGCAGTGGCAGGACATCATCCGTGTTTACGGCCCACTCTCCGAGGCTCCGGTGTTCATCGACGACACGCCGGGCGTCTCGGTGATGGAGATGCGCGCCAAGGCCCGGCGGCTGAAGCGCGAGCACGGGCTCGACCTGCTGATCGTCGACTACCTGCAGCTGATGCGCGGCAACGGACGTTACGACAGCCGGCAACAGGAGATCTCCGACATCTCGCGATCGCTCAAGGCGCTGGCCAAGGAGCTCAACGTCCCGGTCATCGCGCTGTCGCAGCTGTCGCGCGCACCGGAGCAGCGCGGCGGCGACCACCGGCCGCAGCTTTCCGACCTGCGCGAGTCCGGCGCCATCGAGCAGGACGCCGACGTGGTGATGTTCCTGTTCCGCGAGGAGGTCTACAAGCGCGACGATCCCGACCTGGAGGGCAAGGCCGAGCTGATCATCGGCAAGCAGCGCAACGGCCCGACCGGCACGGTCGAGCTGAACTTCATCCGTCAGTTCACGCGCTTCACGACGCCCGAATTCAGAGAGTTCTAGACACGCTCGCAGAGTCTCGCTCCGCTCGCTCCAGGGTGCTAGATCGGGTAGCTGTCGTCGCGGCGCTCGAGCATCCGGATCTGGCGCTCCCACTGATGCTTGAGGATCAGCAGCACGCGGAAGGTGAGGTCGGCCTCCTTCCGTGTGGGGCTCCGCCAGTCGCGTTCGATCCGCAGCAGTTGAATCCACCGGCTGGAGTCGTTCATCTGCTTGGTGGAGAGATTCCAGCGCCCGTCCTTGCCCTGCTGCGACTGCAGCCACTCGAGCTGCGCCATCAGCAGCGGGTAGCGGTTGATCAGCCCCAGCCGCGCGAACAGCTCGAGGTAGATCAGCAGCTCGTCGATGTGTCCCTTCTTCTGGTAGTGCTCCAGCGAATAGAGCTTGATGCCGTGGGAGCGGGCGAACGCGCCTTTCGCTGTGCGCACCAGTCCGAGAGCCGGCGCCAGCTCTTGATACAGCGGCGACACGATGTAGTCGAAGATCTTCTTCAGCCGCATTTTCGCCAACTCGCCCTGGAGCAGCCAGCTCGAATGCGCGAAGACCAGCGTCGTGTACAGGTCGGGGAAGAACGGGTAGCCCTGGTTCCACGCCGCATGTCGGATCAGCGGGAGCGACGCGCCGATTTCCTCCACCGGGTTGCGCGACGCCGGGTTGTCGACGAACCCGGCGGTGAGGTCGAGCAACTCGAGGACCGCGGTCCGATTTCGCTCTTCCGCGTAGCCCGCGCGGGTAAGCAATCCGAGCGCCAGGATGCGCAGGAACCAGCGGTAGTAACGTTCGCGCCGCTCGTCCGCCTTGACCGCCTTGGCGAACTCGAAGAACTTGAGGTCGGTCTTGGCGGTCATGAAGCCGCGCAGCGTCTTGGCGGCGTTCCTCACCGGCTTGGTGTCGCGGTTCCATCCGAACTCGAACATTCGCCATAGCGAGTTCTCGAGGCTGGCGGTGTACTTGCGCGGATCGCCGGCATGCAGGTTCCCGCCCCACGTCCCGTCCTTGCGCTGCAACCGAGCCAGCTGTGCGCCGACCTTGTACTCGAACGCCTCGCTGCGAGCTTTCTTGACGTCGGGATCGTCGCGGCGCATCTCGAGCAGTTCGGTCATGACGCGGTAGCGCGTCGCAGGACATGCGTTGTCCAGCAACCACGGGATCGGATCGGCCCGCAGCGAGGACCTCCAGTCGGTCATGGGGCATCCCCTACCGACGTCCCGAGGGCAGGCGAGTCCGATCGCGTCTGCCGAGCTCGCCGCGCAGGACGCCGCGGGACCCCCAGCAGGCGGCGGAACTCACCGAACAGCCCCGCCGAGTCGTGCGGGCCCGGCGAGGACTCGGGGTGGTACTGCACCGCGAAGAGTCGCGCCTCGCGGTCGAGAAAACCCTCACACGTTTGGTCGTTCAGATTGACGTGGGTGATCTCGACGTGACCCGGCAGGCTGTCGGGGTCGACGGCGTAACCGTGGTTCTGCGAGGTCACGGCGACGCGCGAGTCGCGCAGATCCATCACGGGATGGTTGGCCCCACGGTGACCGAACTTCAGCTTGAACGTCTTCGCACCGAGTGCGAGCGCGGCAATCTGATGTCCCAGACAGATCCCGAAGATCGGGATCTCGCCGATCAGCGCGCGCACCGTCTCGACGGCGTAGCCGGGCTCGGTCGGGTCCCCGGGACCGTTGGAGAGGAACACCGCCTCCGGACGCCGAGCGAGCACGTCGCTTGCCCGGGTAACGGCCGGAACGACGGTGACGTCGAAACCCTCGTCGTGGAGCAACCGCAAGATGTTGCGTTTGATCCCGAAATCGAACGCGACCAGCGGAACCCTCGCTTCCGGTGCCCGTGCCGCCGGGTCGGCCTTCCAGGCCCTCGGCACGCCGCGGCCCCAGCGGTAGGGCTCGCGACAAGTGACCTCGTCGACCAGCGGCCGCGTGCCGAGGGCGGGCGCCTCACGGGCCTTGCGCACCAGCGATTCGACATCGCGATCGACGCTGGACACGATCGCCTTCATCGCGCCGCGCGTCCGGATGTGCCGGGTGAGCGCCCGGGTGTCGATCTCGCTGATGCCCGGGATCCGGTGTTCGCGGAGGTATTGCGGCAGGCCCTGGCGGGCGCGCCAGTTGGACGGCAACACGGAGACCTCGCGAACCACGAATCCCGCAACGTGCGGCTCGTTCGACTCGTCGTCTTCGATGTTGGTCCCGTAGTTACCGATTTCGGGACAGGTCATCGCGACGATCTGGCCGCGGTAGGACGGGTCGGTCAGGATCTCCTGATACCCGCACATGGACGTGTTGAAGACGACCTCGCCCGCGCGCTCTCCGGCGGCACCGAACGAACGACCACGAAAAACCCGACCGTCTTCAAGCGCGAGGATCGCCTCCAACGCTACCCCTTCATCGCCGAACGACGGCTCATTGCACCGCCTCCCGTTGACCGTCTCGCACGGAGGCGAGCAAACGAATCTGTTCCGCCAAAGGCTCGAACGCGCCGGGCTCGAGAGACTGCGGGCCGTCGCACATCGCGCGGTCCGGACGCGCATGCACCTCGACCATCACACCATCCGCGCCGGCGGCAATTGCCGCCTTGGCCAGCGCGGCAACGCTACGACGCCGCCCGGAGGCGTGCGACGGGTCGACGAACACGGGCAGGTGCGACAGTTCCAGTAGTCGCGGGACGATCGACAGATCGAGTGTGAACCGGCTGTGGTCGGAGAATGTCCGGATCCCGCGCTCGCAGAGCATGACGTTGGGATTCCCGCGCTCCAGCAGGTACTCGGCGGCGAGAAGGAACTCTTCGAGCGTCGCGGCGAAGCCGCGCTTGAGGAACACCGGCAGCCGGCCCGCCCCGGCGCGTTTCAACAACTCGAAGTTGTGCATGTTGCGCGAACCGATCTGCACGACGTGGGCGATGTCCTCGATCTCTTCCAACGAACGTTCGTCGACCGCCTCGGTGACGATCGGCAGCCCCACCGTCCGGCCCGCGTCGGCGAGCAATTCGAGCCCCTCGCGCCCCAGCCCCTGGAAGTCGTAGGGGCTCGAGCGCGGCTTGTAGACCCCGCCACGCAGCAGGTGCGCCCCGTTGCGTTTGAGCGTCCGCGCCACCGAGACGAGATCCTCCGGGTCTTCCACGGCGCAGGGCCCGGCGATGATCGTCGGCTCGGCGCTTCCGATCGAGTGATCGGCCACACGGATGGTGGTCTTGTGTTTCTCGCTCGTTTTCAGTGCCAGCTGGAACGGCTTGAGCGCGTGGAGGGCGTGCTGCACGCCGGGCAAACCCTGGAGCCACTCGAGCGACTGCGGCGCTCCGCGCAACCGGACCACGCGTCGCGGCCGCTCCGCAACCAGTTGTCCCTGCAGCCCGGCTTCGCGTAGCTTCGTCAGCAGAGCTTCACCGGTCTGCTCGGTGGCATCTGGGTACAGGAACAGCAACATGCGGACTTCGGCCCCCGAACACGCGGACGGCCCACGTATCGTTGAGGGCGGTCGATGGTATTCCAAACGGGCCGCACGAATCAACCTGGCGGGCCGCCATTCGACCCGGTCGTGGAGCCGGAACTCCTTTCGTTGATCCAGTTTGCGGCGTATGCTACTTTCCGTCAGCGCCTCGGCGGAGGCGCTCTTGGAGACCAACAGCGGAAGACATCCAGGCGCGTAGCTCAGGGGGAGAGCGCTACGTTGACATCGTAGAGGTCGTCGGTTCAAAACCGACCGCGCCTACCACCCCGCGATCAGGCACGACATGTCCCAGGCCACCACGGAAATCCGCGTCACCCTGCCGGACGGCAGCGTTCGCGCGGTTCCGCCCGGAACCACCCCGCGTGAGATTGCGGCCGAAATCGGCCCCGGCCTGGCCAAGGCCGCGCTGCTGGCCCGCCTCGACGGGCAGCTGGTCGATCTGGCGACTCCCCTGCACGGGGACCACGAGTTGGCCTTGATCACCGATCGCGATCCCGAGGCCCTGCACGTGTTGAGGCACTCGACGGCGCACGCCACGGCCCAGGCCGTCCAGGAACTGTTCCCGGGGACCAAGATCGGTCAGGGGCCCGTGATCGAGAACGGTTTCTATTACGATTTCGACCGCGATACACCTTTTTCCGATGCCGATCTCGAGGCGATCGAGGAACGCGTCGCGGAGATCATCAAACGCGACCTGGCGATCGAGCGCGTCGACCTGCCCCGGGAGGAGGCGATCGCCTTCTTCGAGAAGGAAGCGGAGCCCTACAAGATCTACTTCGCCAAGACCAAGGGCGGCGAGACGGTCTCGATCTACCGCCAGGGCGAGTGGACCGACTTCTGCCTCGGCCCGCACGTCCCCTCGACCGGGCGGCTGGGCGCGTTCAAGCTGCTCTCCGTCGCCGGGGCCTACTGGCTGGGCGACGAGAAGAACAAGATGCTGCAGCGCATCTACGGCACCGCGTTCTTCTCGAAGAAGGAGCTCAGGAAGCACCTCGCGCTGCTCGAGGAGGCGCGCAAGCGCGACCACCGCAAGCTCGGCAAGGAGCTCGGGCTGTTCTCGTTCCACCCGGAGGCGCCGGCGAGCCCCTTCTTCCACCCCAGCGGCGCGTCGATCTACAACCGGCTGGTCGAGCACGTCCGTAGGCTCTACCAGCGCTACGGTTACGACGAGGTCATCACACCGCAGATCTTCGACTCGTCGCTGTGGAAGCGCTCGGGTCACTACGAGCACTACCGCGACAACATGTACTTCACCGAGGTCGACGGGCGGGAGTACGGCGTCAAGCCGATGAACTGCCCGTCGCACTGCCTGCTGTTCGGCGAGGGGCGGCACTCCTACCGCGAGCTGCCGATGCGCATCGCCGACTTCGGCCGGCTGCACCGCTACGAGCTGTCGGGCGCGACCGCGGGTCTGACCCGGGTGCGCAGCTTCGCCCAGGACGACGCCCACATCTTCTGCACGCCGGACCAGGTGCGCGACGAGGTCGCCGGGGTCACGAGGATGATCCTGGAGTGCTACGGCCTGTTCGGCTTCGACGTGAAACTCGTGCTCTCCACGCGGCCCGACGATCGCGCCGGCGACGACGCCACCTGGGATCGTGCCGAGAAGGACCTCAAAGACGCACTCGACAGCCTCGACCACGAGTACACGATCGCCGAGGGCGACGGGGCTTTCTACGGCCCGAAGATCGACTTTTACGTCAAGGATGCCCTGGCCCGCGAGCACCAGCTCGGGACGTGCCAGCTGGACTACGTCCTGCCCGAGCGCTTCGAGCTGCGCTACTTCGACGCCGAGGACCAGGAGCGCCGGCCCGTGATGATCCATCGCGCCATGCTGGGCTCGCTGGAGCGCTTCTTCGGCATCCTCATCGAGCACTGCGGCGGCGCCTTCCCCTTCTGGCTGGCCCCGGAGCAGGTCCGTGTCTGCTCCATCGCCGACCGCCACGCCGACTACGCGTCGAGCGTGGTCGAGCAGCTCCGAGCCGGCGGCCTGCGAGCCCAGCCGGACACGCGGAACATCAAGGTCAACGCGAAGATTCGCGAAGCGCAGCTGGCAAAAATCCCCGTAATGCTGGTCGTCGGCGACCGCGAGGCGGAGCAAGGCACCGTCGCCGTTCGCACTCGCAGCGGCGGCGATCAGGGCAGCTCGACCATCGAGGCCTTCCTGGGGGAGGCAAAAAACTGGATCGACCGCTACAATCTGCAGCCCTGATCCACTCGTCGGGTCGCGTAAGGAGAGGCTGACATGCCGAAGATGAAGACACACCGCGGAGCCGCCAAGCGCTTCCGGTCCACCGGGACCGGAAAGTTCAAGCGCTCCAAGGCGTACAAGAGCCACATCCTGACGAAGAAGACGACGAAGCGGAAACGCAAGCTCGACACGCCGACGACCGTCTCGTCGTCCGACCAGCGCAAGGTCGAACGCATGCTCCCCTACGGAGCGCGCTAAGCCAGAACTCGATCAACAGTTTCCCGCCGAATCGGCGCCGCGTCCGTCGGTCGGCAAGGAGGACCAGAGATGGCCCGTGTGAAAAGAGGAAACAAGCGCCGGCTCAAACGCAAGAAGATCCTGCGTCGGGCCAAGGGCTATTACCTCGCCAAGTCCAAGCTCTACCGGATCGCGCGTGAACAAGTTCAGCGCTCCCTGAAGTTCGCGTATCGGGATCGCCGGCAGAAGAAACGGCAGTTTCGCCGCCTGTGGATCGTGCGCATCAACGCGGCCGCGCGCCTTCACGACACGACCTACTCGCGCCTGATGCACGGGCTCAAGGCGGCCGGCGTGCAACTCGACCGCAAGACGCTCGCCGACATCGCGGTGCACGATCCGGCCGCATTCGGCCAGGTCGTGGACGCGGCACGCCAGGCCTCCGCGAACGCCTGACCTCGCGGCCGTGCAGTCCACGCTCCAGAAGATCGAACGTGAGTTCGAGGCGGCGCTCGCGTCTGCCGGTGCCGACCCCAAGGTCGTGGACGAGGTGCGCGTCCGCTACCTCGGGCGCAAGGGCGAGATCACGGGACTGATGAAGCAGCTCCGCGAGCTGCCCAAGGATCAGCGCAAGGAGGCCGGCCAGGCGATCAACCGGCTCAAGCGTTCCGTCCAGGAACGTCTGGAAAACGCCATCGCCGCGGCCTCGTCCGCGCAACGCGACGCGGCGCTCGCCGGCGAGCGCGCGGACGTGACCCTACCGCCGCTCCGACCCTGGGCCGGCTCGTTGCACCCGGTGACGCAGACGCGGCGCGAGCTCGAACGCGTGTTCCGCGATCTCGGCTTCACGATCGAGGACGGCCCGGAGGTCGAGGACGACTTCCACAATTTCCAGGCGTTGAACATGCCTCCGGATCATCCGGCACGAGACGCCACCGACACCTTCTATCTCGCCGACGGCAACGTTCTGCGAACGCACACCTCTCCCGTGCAGATCCGCACCATGGAGACCCGCCGACCGCCGATCAAGATGATCTGCCCCGGCCGGGTCTACCGCCGCGACCTGGACGCCACGCACCTGCCGATGTTCCACCAGCTCGAGGCCCTGGTCGTCGGCGAGGCGGTCTCGATGGCCGATCTCAAGGGCACGCTCGAGGCATTGTGGACCGGCTTCTACGGTGCCGAGATCCGCATGCGTCTGCGACCGGGGTACTTCCCCTTCGTGGAACCGGGATGCGAGTACGACATCTCGTGCCGGGTGTGCGGCGGCGACGGTTGTCGCGTGTGCAAACGTTCCGGGTGGATCGAGCTCGGCGGTGCCGGCATGGTGCACCCCGCGGTCTTCGAGGCCGTCGGGATCGATCCGCAGCGTTACTCCGGGTTCGCCTTCGGGCTGGGGATCGACCGCATCGCGATGATGCGTCACGGGATCGACGACCTGCGCCTGCTGATGGAGAACGACGTGCGCTTCCTGCGCCAGTTCCCGGAGCAACCCTGATGGACGCTTCCTACAACTGGTTGCGCGAGCTTTGCCCCGTCACTGCAACCGCCGAGGAGGCGGCTGAGGCGTTGACCCGGCGCGGGCTGACCGTCGACGCCGTGCGACCGATCGGCGACGACACTCAATTCGAGATCGACATCCCGGCCAACCGCCCCGACTGTCTCGGGCATCGCGGCTTGGCCCGCGAGCTGTCGGCCGCGTTCGGCGTGGCGCTGGCCACACCGCCCGCCGCTCCCGAGCCCGCGGGTGGGGATGTTTCCGATTCGATC